>NZ_JAMOIT010000002.1:0-329573 GCF_023656375.1 Paenarthrobacter sp. TYUT067 | reverse complement strand
ACTTCTTCGGCAAATCCCCGCAGACCAAAGACATGGTGGCGGATTTGGACGACGAGCAGATCTGGGGCCTCAAACGCGGCGGTCACGACTACCGCAAGGTCTACGCCGCGTACAAGGCAGCCACCGAGTTCAAGGGCAAACCCACCGTGATCCTGGCCAAAACGGTCAAGGGCTACGGCCTGGGCCCGCACTTCGAGGGCCGCAACGCGACCCACCAGATGAAGAAACTCACCATGGAAGACCTCAAAGCCTTCCGTGACCACCTCCGCATCCCCATCAGCGATGACCAACTCGACGCTGACCTCTACCGGCCCCCGTACTACCACCCCGGCATGGACGCCCCCGAAATCAAATACCTCATGGACCGCCGGGCAGAGCTCGGCGGGTTCGTCCCCGAACGCCGCCGCCAACACACCCCCGTGACCCTGCCCGAGGCCAAATCCTACGAGGTCGCCAAACGCGGATCCGGGAAACAACAAGCCGCCACCACCATGGCCTTCGTCCGGCTGTTGAAGGACCTCATGCGGGATAAGAACTTCGGCGCCCGGTTCGTGCCCGTCGTCCCCGACGAATCCCGGACCTTCGGGATGGACGCGTTCTTCCCGACCGCGAAAATCTACAACCCCAAAGGCCAGAACTACCTCTCCGTGGACCGCGACCTCGTCCTGGCCTACAAAGAATCACCCGCCGGACAACTGATCCACCCCGGCATCAACGAAGCCGGCGCCGTCGCAGCGTTCACCGCCGCCGGGACCTCCTACGCCACCCACGGCGAACCCCTGGTCCCGATCTACGTGTTCTACTCCATGTTCGGCTTCCAACGCACCGGAGATTCCTTCTGGGCCGCAGCAGACCAAATGACCCGCGGCTTCATCATCGGCGCCACCGCAGGACGAACCACCCTCACCGGCGAAGGACTCCAACACGCCGACGGACACTCCCCCATCCTGGCCTCCACCAACCCCGCCGTGAAAACCTACGACCCCGCCTACGGCTACGAAATCGGCCACATCATCCGCCACGGCCTCGAACAAATGTACGGACCAGACGCTGACGCGCAAGGAACAGGAACCGCGTCAGATAAAAACGTGATGTACTACCTCACCGTCTACAACGAACCCATCACCCAACCCGCGGAACCGGAAAACCTCGACATCAACGGACTCCTCAAAGGCATCTACCGCCTCGCAGAAGCCCCCGCTCCCGCAGCAGACCGCACCGGGAACCGGCCCACCGCGAACATCCTCGCCTCCGGCGTGTCCGTGCCCTGGGCCATCGAAGCAGCCCGGATCCTGAACGAAGACTGGGGAGTCGCCGCCGAAGTCTGGTCCGTGACCTCCTGGAACGAACTCCGCCGCGACGGACTCGCCGCCGAAGAACACGCCTTCCTCAACCCCGGCCAACCCGCCCGCACCCCGTTCATCACCGAACAACTCAAAGACACCACCGGACCCGTCATCGCCGTGTCCGACTACATGAAAGCCGTCCCCGACCAAATCCGCCAATTCATCCCCAACGACTTCGCCTCCCTCGGAGCAGACGGCTTCGGCTTCTCCGACACCCGCCAAGCCGCACGCCGCTACTTCAAAAACGACACCCACTCCATCGTCGCCAAAACCCTCCAGCTCCTCGCCGCCAAGGGAGAAGTTGAAGCAGGTGCGCTGGAAAAGGCGATCGAGAAGTACCGGCTCCTGGATGTGAACGCCGGCACCACCGGCGGAGCAGGCGGCGACGCTTAACTGATAGTGGGTAACTCCTGCAGTCACCAGCTACGCCAGCACTAACCGCGACGGCGGCCTTCACCGAAAGGTGAGGGCCGCCGTCGGGTTTTAACCGGGCTGGGCGTGCCGGCAACGACGTGACCAGCAACAACAAGAGTTGTAGCCTTCTCACAAATGGAGCTTGTCCGGGATGGGCCGTATGCTCGTTCCATGGCAGAGCCGAGCAAAACCACTACCAAGCGCAAGGCAGCGCCCCAGGCATTGTCACCCGAAAAGGCCGAAACCCTGCGGCAACTCCGCGCCAATGTGGGCCAATTGTCCACCAGCACCATGCGCCAACTGGAGAAATCATTGCCATGGTACGGCCGTCTGAGCTCCGACGAGCGCTCGGCCTTGGGACTGGTGGCCCAGAACGGCATTGCCGCCTTTGTGACGTGGTATGAGAGGCCAAGTTCACCGTCGTGGATTCTCACCGACGTCTTTGGCAACGCCCCTACGGAGCTGACCCGCTCCATCAGCCTGCAAAAGGCCCTGCAACTGATCCGCATCGTTGTGGAAGTCGTGGAGGACCAGGTACCTGTCATTGCGCCGGAATCGGACCAACCCTCACTCCGCGAAGCCGTCCTGCGCTATTCACGGGAGGTAGCCTTCGCGGCCGCCGATGTGTATGCACGGGCTGCCGAATCCCGAGGTTCATGGGATACACGCCTTGAGGCGCTGATCGTTGACGCCATTCTGCGGGGCGAAAACACTGATGCCCTGAGGTCCCGAATCGCCGCCCTTGGCTGGAAAGCTCAGGAGCGATTCACCGTAATGGTGGGAAATTCGCCCTCGGAACCAAGCGCAAGTTACGTTAGCGAACTCCGCCGCACTGCCGGCCGCTTCGCCGAGGACGCACTCGTAGGAATCCAGGGTGATCGGCTCATTCTCATCCTTGGCGGCCTGCAGGACCGCGACACCGCCTACGTCAAGCTCAGTGAGCTTTTTGCCCCTGGCGCCGTGGTCTACGGACCGGAAGCAGGTTCCTTGCTGGAGGCGAGCGGTTCAGCCCAGGCGGCGTTCGCAGGGCTCACTGCGGCCCGTGCGTGGCCTTCCGCACCACGGCCCGTAGCTGCCGACGATCTCCTTCCGGAGCGGGTTGTTTCCGGTGATGACGCCGCCCGCAGATCACTGATCAAAAACATTTACAGGCCTCTGCTGGCCGCCTCCAATGGCCTCGTTGAGACCTTGGGAACGTACTTGGAATTGGGGCACTCCCTGGAAGCCACTGCGCGTGAACTGTTCGTCCATGCCAACACTGTGCGCTACCGTTTGAAGCGTGTCTGCGACGTAACAGGGTGGGATCCTCTCCTCCCGCGGGAGGCGTTTGTGCTGCAAACGGCGCTGGTGGTTGGCCGTCTTTCAGCCCAACCAAAAGCTGCTCCCGAACGTCACGCGTCACGTTCACAGAACTGAACCGTTGTAGACTTCCTACAAACTGACCCAGTGAGCTTGGTGTACCAAAACACCAGTGGATCACGCGCCAATTTGGAAAGCTGGATACGTGCTTGCAATCGTCTGCCCTGGACAGGGCTCCCAGACCCCCGGATTTTTGGCCCCTTGGCTGGAACTCCCCTCCGTCGAAGGCCAATTGGCCGCACTAAGCGAAATCGCAGGCATTGACCTCAAGGCCCACGGAACCACGTCGGATGAAGAGACCATCAAGGACACTGCCGTAGCGCAGCCCCTGATCGTCGCTGCCGGCCTGGTGGCTGCCAAGTCCTTGTTCGATGTCGAACTCAGCACACTTCCCGTCATCCTCGCCGGGCACTCCGTCGGCGAAATCACGGCGTCAGCCCTTGCCGGTGTGCTCACCGAGTCCGAGGCAATGACCTTCGTTCGGGAACGCGCCAACAGCATGGCCGCAGCAGCTGCCGTGACGCCCACGGGCATGAGTGCAGTTGTGGGCGGAGACCCCGCGGAGGTCCTGGCAGCTATTGAAGCCGCGGGCGCCACTCCGGCCAACGTCAACGGGGCCGGACAAACAGTTGCCGCGGGAACGTTCGAACAGCTCAAGGCTTTGGCGGACAACCCACCGGCGAAGGCCCGCGTCATCCCGCTGAAGGTTGCCGGCGCCTTCCACACTTCCCACATGGCACCGGCGGTCAGCGCCCTCGAAGCCCTCAAGCCGTCCTTGTCGCCGCAGAACCCGGCTGTTCCGCTGTTGTCCAACTTCGACGGCAAGGAAGTTACAGCAGGTCCTGCAGCCGTGGAAAGCCTGATTGCGCAGGTCTCACGGCCGGTCCGCTGGGATCTGTGCATGGAAACGCTGGTTGAGCGCAGCGTCACCGGCGTCATTGAACTGGCACCGGCCGGCACACTCGCAGGGCTCGCAAAGCGCGGCATGCCTGGCGTCAGGACTGTTGCCGTGAAAACCCCGGATGACCTGTCCGCGGCTCTCGCGCTCTTCGCAGAACTGGAGGGACAGGCATGAGCACTCCCGTATTGAACAAGGCCGTTGTCAACGAGAATGCCCGCATCCTGGGCATCGGTGCATACCGCCCGGATGTCATCGTCACCAACGACGACGTCTGCCAGTGGATCGACTCCTCGGATGAATGGATCCGCCAGCGCACCGGAATCATCACCCGCCACCGCGCTGCTGCTGACGTCAGCGTCATCGACATGGCAGAAGGCGCTGCACGCGAAGCGCTCAAGCAAGCCGGAATCGAAGCCTCCCAACTGGGCGCCGTGATCGTGTCCACCGTGACACACCCTTACGCCACTCCGTCGGCCGCCGCTGCACTCACCGACCGTTTGGGCGCGACGCCGGCGCCGGCCTTCGACATTTCGGCCGCCTGTGCAGGGTACTGCTACGGAGTGGCCCAGGCCGATGCCCTGGTACGTTCAGGTGCAGCCCAGTACGTCCTGGTTGTCGGTGCGGAGAAGCTCTCCGATGTCATCGATAACCACGAGCGCACCATATCCTTCCTGCTCGGCGACGGCGCAGGTGCCGTTGTGGTTGGCCCATCTGAGACTCCCGGCATCGGCCCCTCGGTCTGGGGCTCCGATGGAAGCAAGTGGGACGCCATCGGCATGACCCACTCCCTGGAGGACGTCAAAAAGCTAGGCGAATCCGCGCGGCACTCCGATGAAACTGACGACCCCGCCATTCTTTCGGCAACCCAGGATGTTTGGCCCACCCTGCGGCAGGACGGTCAGACCGTGTTCCGCTGGGCCGTCTGGGAAATGGCCAAGGTAGCGCAGCAGGCTCTGGACGCCGCCGGCATCGAAGCCAGCGACCTCGCTGCCTTCGTTCCCCACCAGGCGAACATGCGCATCATTGACGAGATGGTCAAGAAGCTCAAGCTTCCCGAATCTGTTGTCATCGGCCGCGACATCGCCCAAGCGGGCAACACGTCCGCGGCATCCATCCCGTTGGCAACACACCGCTTGCTCCAGGAAAACCCTGAGCTGAGCGGCGGCCTGGCACTGCAGATCGGGTTCGGCGCCGGACTGGTCTTCGGCGCCCAGGTAGTGGTTCTGCCGTAGCCGGGCCTCCTCCCGGTCACCTGGCAACAGCCCAACTGAATACGACTTACAAACCCAAGCCGCAACCCGCGGTTTGCCCCCTTTCCGGCAGTAGCCGGTCCAACAAGAAAAGGAGCCAACAATGGCTAGCAACGAAGAGATCCTGGCCGGCCTGGCTGAAATCGTCAACGAAGAAACCGGCCTCGCCACCGAAGCCGTGGAGCTGGACAAGTCCTTCACCGAGGACCTGGACATCGACTCCATCTCCATGATGACCATCGTCGTGAACGCTGAAGAGAAGTTCGGCGTACGTATCCCGGACGAAGAGGTCAAGAACCTCAAGACCGTCGGCGATGCCGTCAGCTTCATCGCCAACGCACAGGCCTAGTCCTGTCACCAGCTGTGCCGGGCCGGGATCCCTATCCTTGCGCCCGGCACAGCCGCAGTAACACCCATAGATTTTCTTGCCTCCCCCTGTGAACCGCGCATGCGGGACGGCTATCCGACAGAGAGTGATCGCATGGCACGCAAAGTAGTCATAACCGGTCTGGGGGCCACCACTCCCATCGGCGGCGACGTACCCACAATGTGGCAGAACGCGCTGAAAGGGGTCTCCGGCGCCCGCACGCTTGGCGACGAGTGGGTGACCAAGTACGACCTCCCCGTCCACTTTGCTGCACGGTGCTCGACGCCGGCACTCGAGGTCCTGAGCCGCGTTGAGGCCAAGCGCATGGACCCCTCCACGCAGTTTGGTGTCATCGCAGCGCGTGAGGCATGGTCTGACTCCGGGATCGAAGAAATCGACCACGACCGGCTCGCCGTAGCATTCGCCACCGGCATCGGCGGTGTCTGGACGCTGCTGGATGCGTGGGACACGCTCAGGGACAAAGGCCCCCGCAGGGTCCTGCCCATGACTGTTCCCATGCTCATGCCCAATGGCGTGGCAGCCGCTGTCAGCCTCGACCTCGGTGCCCGCGCTGGCGCGCACACTCCCGTTTCGGCCTGCGCATCCGGCACCGAGGCCCTCCACCTCGGATTGGACCTGATCCGCTCCGGCAAAGCAGACGTTGTGGTGTGTGGTGGTGCTGAAGCTGCCATCCACCCGATGCCCTTGGCTGCGTTCTCCTCCATGCAGGCCTTGTCGCGTCGCAACGACGAGCCGGAACGTGCCTCCCGTCCATACGACATCGACCGTGACGGCTTTGTCATGGGCGAAGGCGCCGGCGCCTTGGTCCTCGAGGCCGAGGAACACGCGATCGCACGAGGGGCGCGCATTTATGCCGAACTCGCTGGGACGTCCGTCACTGCCGATGCCTACCACATCACGGCACCGGACCCGGAGGGCCTGGGCGCAACCCGTGCCCTGAAGGCGGCCATGTTCGATGGCCGGATCCAAGCGGAGGACGTGGTGCACGTCAACGCACACGCCACCTCAACTCCCGTTGGCGACAAGCCTGAGTACACGGCCCTACGCGCCGCCCTGGGCACGCATGTAGACAACGTGGCGGTCTCCGCTACCAAGTCGCAAATGGGTCACCTCCTGGGTGCTTCAGGGGCCGTTGAGGCTGTCCTGACCGTACTAGCCGTCTACGAGCGCAAGGCACCGGTAACTATCAACCTCGAGAACCAGGATCCCGAGATCCCCCTCGACGTCGTGACGTCCGTTCGCGATCTTCCCGCCGGCGACATCGTGGCCTTGAGTAACTCCTTCGGCTTCGGCGGACACAACGCCGTCATCGCTGTCCGGAACGTCTGAGCGAGGAATTACGCAGCCGTCCCAATGAGACAAAAGAAGGGCCCCACCAGCAGGTGGGGCCCTTCCTTTTGCTATGGGGAAACGCTTAAATCGGTTTTGTTACCCGACCTGGTGCAACCAGCGCACGGGCGCACCCTCAGCTGCGTGACGGAAGGGTTCCAATTCCTCATCCCACGCTTCGCCCAGCGCCAGGGAAAGCTCATGGTAAACGGCGGAGGGGTCTCCTGCGCCGGACTCGTAGGCGTAGCGGATGCGGTCCTCCGTCACCATGATGTTGCCATGAACATCAGTGACGGCGTGGAAGATACCTAGCTCGGGTGTGTGGGACCAACGTGCACCGTCTACCCCCTGGCTGGGTTCTTCAGTCACCTCGTAGCGCAGGTGTGCCCAGCCTCTAAGAGCGGACGCCAATTGGGCCCCCGTACCCGGAGCGCCGGTCCACGACAACTCCGCCCGGAACATTCCCGGCGCGGCAGGTTGAGGGGTCCACTCAAGATCGGTTCGCTTATCCACGACCGATCCAATGGCCCACTCAACGTGCGGGCAAAGTGCCGTTGGGGCCGAGTGCACGAACAAGACACCGCGGGTTGTTGCAACAGACATTCCATCCTCCATAGCTGTAGGTACGTCTTCCCCAACGACCTCTGCCTGGATGTTTGCTGTTGCTGCCGGATGCCATGTAAATCATGCGGCCCCTGACAGGCTATTTAGTTTTCTTGGTATTAAAGACGATATTGGCACAGATTTAACCCTCAACCGTGAATTGAAGGTTTCCCCGTGGTGCTTTCATTTTGCCGTACCCTGCCCGTTTCCGCCAGTATCGCACGTGCGGGGGATACTCAGGCCCTTGGGTGCGCTTGCTGGTAGCTCTTCCGGAGGCGGTCCACCGAAACATGGGTGTAAATCTGCGTGGTTGCCAGGCTGCTGTGACCGAGTATTTCCTGAACAGCGCGCAAGTCCGCTCCCCCGTCCAGCAGGTGGGTGGCCGCGCTGTGCCTGAGCGCGTGCGGCCCAGTGGCAGAGGTGTCACCCAATGCCTGCAGCAGCTCACTCACCACAGCTCGGATTTGGCGCGGATCAACACGCTTGCCACGCAATCCCAGGAACAAGGCTGGCCCGCTCGTGGAAGTCACTACAGCCGGCCTGCCCCGCCTCAGCCAGTCATCCACCGCCACAGCTGCCGGAACACCGAAAGGAACAGTACGCTCCTTGTTGCCCTTACCTAGCACACGCAGCGTGCGTCGATCGGAATCAAGATCGTCGATGTCCAGCCCGGTCAATTCACCCACACGGACACCAGTGGCATACAAGAGCTCCACCATTGCCCTGTTGCGCAATGCCATTGGACGACCATCGGCGGCAGCAGTATTCAGGTCATTCACCATCCGGGAGACCTGCTGCTGCTGAAGGACACCCGGCAGGGACTTCTCCCGCTTGGGTGCCTGCAGACGGACTGCGGGGTCCGTCCCGATGAGTTCTTCCCGCAACAACCATGCAGTGAAAGACCGGGCCGTTGCGGCCCGGCGCGCCAGCGTGGCCCGCGCCATGCCTGACTCGCTCTGCGCTCCGAGCCAGCGCCGCAAGGAGCCCAAGTCCAGTTGCCCAAGTTCCTGAACACCCTCCAACGCGGCAAAGCCAAGGAGACTCTCAACATCGGAAATGTAGGCGCGGACTGTGTGCGCAGACCTTGCCCGCTCCCCCTCCAAGTAGCGTCGAAAGTCGTCGACCGCATTTTGAAGCGGTGCTGGTAGTGATTGTCCGTCCACCCTTCCCACTGTGCCAGCCGCAGGTGCCAACCAGGCGCATCAACATGCATCCTCCAAGGGCTAAGAAGTGTTGGTCCGTTTCCAGGCGCCCCGTTCCGAGGTGGCCAAACCCAGAAGCCCCAGCCGGCCCAGGCCCGCGCGGACGGCATCCGCGCTCAGGCCTGCCACCACCGTCAGCTTTTCCACCGAGCTTGTGGATCTAAGCGGCAAGGCATCCAGGAGAATGAGGTCCTCCAAGGACAAGCCGTCATGCACGGAGGTGTCGGAGGCCCGTCCCTCACTTGTGCTCTCGCCGATGGCGCCGGCAAGCTCTGCAATCTCCCCGACGTCGGTGACACAGACGGCTCCCCCGTCACGGAGAAGGCGGTGGCATCCGGCCGAGTTGGCACTGTGAATGGATCCGGGGACAGCGGCAACAACCCTTCCGATGGTTTCGGCATGATGGGCCGTATTGAGGGCTCCCGATCTCCATCGTGCCTCCACGACCACGGTTACTGATGCCAAGGCTGCGATGATCCGGTTCCGTTGCAGGAACCTGTACCTGGTGGGTGCGGACCCGGGCGGGACCTCTGACAGGACAGCCCCCTGTGTGGACACTGCCCGAAGGAGGTCCTCGTTACCCGATGGATAGAAGCGGTCCACGCCTCCTGCCATGACGGCGATGGTGGGCAGGCTGGCTACTCCGCCGCTCAAGGCACCGCGGTGGGCATGGGCGTCAATGCCATAGGCCCCGCCGGAGACCACGGTAAATCCGCGCTGCGCCAGGCCGTAGGCGAAGTCGCCCGTGACGGAGGCTCCGTAGCTGGTGCTGTCCCGCGATCCAACCAGGGCAATGGCCTGCCCGACAGACGGCAGAGGCTGTTCCCCTCCCCGCCACCACAGGCAAAGAGGTTCCTGGAGTCCCAAGCCTTCCAATTGTTCGGGCCATAGCTCATCGCCCGGGACGATCAACCGCCCTCCCAGCCTGTTCATGGTTTCCAGGTCCCGGTCCGGCGCGAGATCAGCAATTCGGGGTGCCCATCGTCGAAGGCTCGCCGGTAGCCCTGCCCATGACGAAGGTCCGCCTCCTTCCATCAACAGCCCTGAGATCTCCCGCTCGAGGTTTGGCCCTGCGCGCAGTTCACCGGTTGCGACACCCAGAGCATCTATTGCACCTACTGCCCGCACCAGTGCCAGGCCTACAGAGTCCTGCGGCTCCATGAGCCTGGCCAATGCCGCCCTGGCAATTCGTTCTCTCTCTTGCTTCCCTGCACCAGCCATGGCTGTGAATCCTTTCGCGTCTCTTTTACTCATGTGCCGGTGGCAGCTTGATGACTCATGTGGCAGTCGCAGCTTGGCGCAAGCCCAAAGCCTGACCAATATGGTCGATGTCCGGAGCATCCCGGTGCCCCAGATCTGCCAGCGTCCATGCCAGCCGCAGGACGCGATCGTAGCCGCGTGCAGTGAGGGTGCCCCGCTCGAGTGCAGTGTCCAGAATCCGGGTGGTCCCTGGGGCCAGCCGCAGCTCACCCCGAAGGGTGCGCCCCGGCACCTGCGAATTGGTCTCGAGCCCCATCTCCACCAGACGCTCAAGTTGCCTCTCCCTGGCCGCCAACACCCGTGCAGCGACAGCGCGTGTGTCTTCTTCCTCGCCGGCATGGCCAAAGTCAGCCAAAGACACCCGCTCAACCTGTAACTGGATATCCACGCGGTCCAGCAGAGGCCCGGAGATCCGCCCGAAATATCTCCGGCGCATCATTGCCGTGCACGTACAGTCCATGCCTTTCCCTGAGGCTTTGCCGCATGGGCAGGGATTTGCGGCGAGTACCAGCTGAAACCTGGCGGGGTACGCCGCCGTGCCCGCCGAACGGTGGATGACCAGCTCCCCGCTCTCCAGAGGCTGCCTGAGGGCATCCAGGACCCGGCGCTCATATTCCGGAGCCTCGTCAAGGAACAAAACGCCTCGATGTGCACGCGACGCGGCCCCGGGTCTGGGAAGTCCCGAGCCTCCACCAATGATGGCGGCGGAGGTGGCGCTGTGGTGGGGATTTTCAAAGGGAGGCCTGCGGATGAGCCTCACAGCTGTTGACTGGACAGCGGCCAGCGAGTGGATGGCGGTCACCTCCATGGCCGCTGTGCCGGCCAAGTCCGGAAGCAGGCCCGGCAAGCGCTCTGCCAACATCGTTTTTCCTGCCCCGGGCGGCCCTGTCAGCAACATGTGGTGGCCGCCGGCAGCGGCTACCTCCAAGGCGCGCCGTGCCTCGCCTTGGCCCGACACGTCACAGAGATCCGGCATCAACGGGACGTGGCCCGCGTCATCCGCAGGCACATCGGCGTCAACAGGGTCGTAGTCGAGGGCGAGGTCTTTGGGATCCGCGCCGAAGTCAAAGGCAAGCCGGGCAAGGGTCTTGTAGCCGCGAACCTTCGCTCCGGGGACCAGCGCCGCTTCCTCAGCGTTGGCGTCAGCCACCACGACGTCCGGGTAACCCGCCTGAACAGCCGCCATGACGGCAGGGAGGATGCCACGTACCGGCCTCAATCGTCCATCAAGCCCGAGCTCTGCAATAAACACGGTTCCGCCAATTTCGCGGATGTCGTCGGCAGCCCGGAGCACCGCCATGGTGATGGCGAGATCAAATCCAGAGCCTCGCTTGGGAAGAGATGCGGGAATGAGGTTGGCCGTGATCTTACGCCGGCTGAGGGGAATTCCCGAATTTTGAGCGGCCGAACGAATACGCTCCTTAGCCTCATTCAGAGCGGCATCTGGTAACCCCAGGATGACGAAGTTCGGGAGCGTTTGGCCAATGTCAGCTTCTACCTCCACGATGTAACCGTTGAGCCCCACCAAGGCAACGCAGTAGCTGCGTCCGACCCCCATCAGCCGACACCGCGCAAGTGCTCAAGTTGCGGTTCACCGACGCCGCTGTCAATGACGGAAACAACATCAATCCGCGTGCGCAGAGCAGCAAGATCATGCTCGCGGCACCACGACAACGAGAGACGATGAAGACGCGCGAGCTTGGCGGCACCCACCGCCTCAAAAGGATGACCGTAGTCCAGGCTCTTCCGGGTCTTTACTTCGGCAACAACCAAGATGTCGCCCTCGATCGCCACGATGTCGATCTCACCGTCCGGGCACCGCCAATTGCGATCGACGATCCGCATTCCCTGGTTCTCCAGAAAATCTGCCGCCAATGCTTCACCGTTACGGCCAAGCAGGTCTTTTGCTCTCATGACCACCACCTCCAAGCACCAGTTTTCAGGCTGGCGTGGTGCGGCGGCAGGGTGTCAATTAGCTATGTGGGTAAACCTGCGGAAGTCAGTGCTGTGGAGGAATACTGAGGAGCGCCTGATTAGTTTCCGAGATCCCCAAGGTCCCCAAGACCGCCATCCTTCGGCAAAGCCAGGTCCTCGCTCCGCGGCAGTTCCTCTACGTTGACGTCCTTGAACGTGATCACGCGAACATTCTTGACGAAGCGGGCAGAGCGGTAAACGTCCCAGACCCAGGCGTCCTGAAGCGTGAGGTCAAAGTAGACTTCCCCGTCCGCACTGCGGGCCTGAAGGTCCACGTGGTTGGCCAGATAGAAACGCCGCTCGGTTTCCACTACGTAGCTGAACAGACCGACAACATCCCGGTACTCGCGGTAGAGCTGAAGCTCCATGTCGGTTTCATAGTTCTCAAGGTCCTCGGCGCTCATAGTTCCATCTTGCACTATCAGCCGGGCAGCAAGCGCCACATGGGATGGCGGCGTGGGTCTGAGGCATCAGGCCAGATCAGGACCGGTGAGGTTCCAGCTTGTCCGGTGATGGACACTGGGGCCTTGCGAGCGAATGACTTCACGGTGAGCGGAAGTGGCGTAACCCTTATTGACGTTCCAGCCATAGGAGGGAATTTCCGAATGCAGGTCCACCATAATCCGGTCGCGGGCAACTTTGGCCAGGACACTGGCGGCGGCAACACTGAGACAACTCATATCCGCTTTGATCCTGGTATGCACTGGCGCCTCGCACCAAGGGCCGGGGTCGGGACTGTCGAAGAGCGAGGCCTGAACGTCCGGCGAAAGCCAATTGTGACTGCCGTCCAACAGCACAACATCCGGAGTGATGCCGCCTTCAAGGATTTCAAACCAAGCACGGGTTCCGGCCAGCCGCAAGGCGGCGATGATGCCGATTTCGTCAATCTCCCGGGACGATGCATGCCCGACGGCGGAGGCCACAGCCCACTGTCGAACAAGAGGCTCCAGTCTGTCCCGATCCTCGGGTTTGAGCAGCTTGCTGTCCTTGACGTCAGCCAGCAGGCCATGCTCGGCAAGGTCTACTACGGCAATGCCAACGCTGACCGGTCCGGCCAAGGCTCCCCGCCCAACCTCATCCACTCCTGCGAGCAAACGGACGCCGGAGGATAAGAAAGACCGTTCGACATCGAGGGTGGGGACACCCACAGGGCTCTTGGCCTGCTTAGTGGATTTAGCCGTTGCCTTGCCCTGCGTCTTGCTCTGTGTCTTACTCTGCGCCTTGACCTTGGAGCCGGTAGCCGTTGATGCCATTGCTGTGCCCAAGTGCCTTACTTAGCCGGGGTGCCGTCAGGGACGTCACGGAAAACGTCCTGATAGTTATCGAGGATGGTCCATCGGTTGATCGGCCAGGCAATAACGGTGGCTTTACCTTCAACATCCTCGATGTTGATAAATCCGCCGTTGACTTCCTGATGCATCCGGGAATCCTCGGAGTGGTTGCGGTTATCCCCCATCACCCAAACTTTTCCTTCCGGAACAACAATATCGAAGGGCTTCGGCTGCGGCACCTCGGCCGGATTGATGTAAGTCTCGTTCACAGGCACACCGTTGATGGAAAGCCTGCCTTCTGCATCACAACAGGACACCCGGTCCCCCGGGAGCCCGATGATGCGCTTGACCAGGTGCTGATCATTGTTGTCAGGAGCCAGGCCGACGAATTCCAGGCCGTCTCCCACCCAGTCCATGGGTCCGGCCGGCTTCGTGGCTACTGGCGGCAACCAAGCCTGAGCGTCCCTGAACACCACAACATCCCCGCGTTCGAGGTCGAAGGGCCCTGGCACCAGGAGGTTGATGAAGATGCGGTCATTGACGTCCAACGTGCTTTCCATGGACTCGGAGGGGATGTAAAACGCCCTGAACAGGAAAGTCTTGAGCAGGAAGGACAGCACCAGCGCAATCGCCACAACGGTGACGATTTCCTTGACCCACACAAGCACGGGGTTTTTGCGTGGTTTCTCGGCTGCGTGGGAGCCTCCTTCGGAGTCCCTGGCACGAGGCCCGTCCGATTCTTCGGGCCGAGGCGTCACGTCGTCATCCGGGCGGGACTCAGCCGTGCCGGCGGCACTGGCCGTTCCATCCGAGAGCCGGGCGTCGTCGTCGTAACGCTCGGGGTTCTCTGGAGCTTTGTCCGGCATTTACTGTCCGTTCTTCGGTGGTGTTTCGGCCTGCTCTGAGCGAGGCATCTCTGCAAATCTATCAAGTGGCCAGACGATCCGGACCGGTCGGCCTACAACCCGATCCACGGGAACCATGCCGCCACCCGGGGCACCCAGCAGCCCGCGCGAGTCAGCGGAACGTGAACGGTGGTCACCCATGAGCCAGAGGCGACCATCAGGGACCACGACGTCGAACTTCTGTTTGCTGGGCTCGTCCCCGGGATACAGATAGGGTTCCTCAAGAACCTGACCATTCACCGTGAGGTGCCCTGCCGTGTCGCAGCACTGGACGTGGTCGCCGCCCACCCCTATGACACGCTTCACGTACGTGGTGTCGCTGCCGGTGAGCCCAAACCATTGGCTGGCGGCGGACACCGCATCAACAAAAGGACCCTGTCCGCTGCTCAGGGGGTCGAAGGAACCGCGGCCGTCGAAAACCACAATGTCCCCGCGGCGAATCGGTTCAGAGGCGAAGGCCGTCCGAGAGACCAGGATCCGGTCCCCTTCTTCAAGAAGGGGTTCCATGGATTCGGAGGGAATGTAGTACACATCCAGCCACAAGGACCGGACCAGGCCGCTGATCGCAACGGCCAGCACTAGTGCGAGCAAAACAAAACGCCAGCCCTGTTTCCGGGGCTGGCGTTCTGATGTGTCCATGACTCGTATCCCTGTTGCGTTGCGGATTGCTCCGGAACAACCGGGCACGAATCCTGGACCCCTTACGTAAGTCGGAGGACTTACTTGGCGAAGTCGCGCTTTTCCTTGATCTTCGCAGCCTTACCGCGCAGTGCGCGCATGTAGTAAAGCTTGGCGCGGCGGACGTCACCCTTGGTGACGACCTCGATCTTGTCGATGATCGGGGAGTGTACCGGGAAGGTACGCTCTACGCCGACACCGAAGGAAACCTTGCGCACGGTGAAGGTTTCGCGAACGCCGTCGCCCTGGCGGCCCAGGACGAAGCCCTGGAATACCTGAACACGGGAGTTCTTGCCTTCGATGATGTTGACGTGAACCTTGAGGGTGTCGCCCGCGCGGAACTCAGGAACATCGTTACGCAGCGAGGCTGCATCTACGCTATCGAGGATATGCATTAATCCACTCCTGGTGAACGCCACAGGTCATTCACTTTGGGTTACGGCGGACAAGCCCGGGGCACAAAGGCCTACCGGAAATCTCCGCCGAAGTTTCTTAGTGTCCGGTTCCGCCACTGATTGGCGTCACCGGGTTGTCCGACTGTTGGCTGAACTCCCCCTGTGGCAGGTGTCAGCCCAGCAGACACAAGGGTTAATTCTGCCATATGTGCTGCCATCCGGCCAACCGCCCGGCGCCCCGCACCTTTCGACGGCGGGACGTGACTTAGTTCCCGGCGTTGCCGCCGGGCTTGGCACGCAGGCGCCCATCGACGACGTCGTACCCGAGCTCCGCGAGGGCCTGCCGGTCCGCGCGACTCAACCCGCCGGCGTCGAAACCTTCCATAAGATCCGGCCTGCGCTCCGCCGTCCGGCGGAATTGCTCATGGCGCCGCCACTGGGCAATCTTGCCGTGGTTGCCGCTGAGCAGGATCGGAGGGACGTCGTGGTCCCGCCACGCTGAGGGCTTGGTGTACACGGGATACTCCAAAAGGCCATCCGAGTGGGATTCCTCAACCAGCGATTCCGGATTGCCAACCACCCCTGGAAGAAGGCGTCCAATGGCTTCAACCATGGCCAACACTGCCACTTCACCGCCGTTGAGGACGTAGTCGCCGAGGCTGACAGGCCGGACGGTGAAATGATCCTGGGCCCACTCGATGACGCGTTCGTCAATGCCTTCATATCGGCCACAGGCGAAGACCAGGTGTTGCTCTTCGGCGAGCTCATACGCCAGGGCTTGGTTGAACTTCTCCCCTGCCGGCGACGGAACTATCAGCACCGGTTGTGAGCCTTCGCGGACGGTTGCGACTGATTCCAGGGCCTGCGCCCACGGTTCAGGTTTCATGACCATACCGGCGCCGCCACCATACGGGGTGTCATCCACCGTCCGGTGCCTGTCCGTCGTGTACGTGCGCAGATCGTGGACGTTCAGCTCCAGCAACCCGTCCTGCCGGGCCTTGCCTATGAGCGAGAGCTCCAGCGGGGCGAGGTACTCAGGAAAAATGCTGACAACATCGATCCTCATTTAGGCATCATCCCCGGCGCCATCCTTGGGCTCCTTGACGTTCTCGTCGTTGATCTCAAACAGGCCTGATGGTGGGGTGATGAGGATGTAGCCTTCCTCGACGTTGACCTCGGGAACGATTTCATCGACGAAGGGAATGAGGATTTCCTTGCCATCGGCAGCCTCGACCGTCAGCAGGTCCTGGACTGGAAGGGTGGTGAGAGCAGCTACTTTGCCCACTACCTGCGAGCCAACGCGGGCCTCCAGGCCAACCAGCTCATGCTCGTACCAGCCCTCGTCGTCGTCTTCGTCGTCGAGTTCCTCGGTTTCGATGAAGAGCTTCGCTCCCCGGATGACCTCGGCAGCATTGCGGTCGGCAATTTCTTCGAAGCCAAGCAGGAGGATGTCCTTATTCCACCGGGCACTGCGGATGGTCAATGGGCCAGCGGAGGCGGGCTCCACAACGAACTCGGTTCCAGCGACGAAACGCTCGGAAGGCGCGTCGGTGAGTACCTGCACCGTTACCTCGCCGCGAATACCGTGCGGTTTGCCGATCCGGGCCACCTGGAGCTGCATGGGTTCCTCTGAATTCTTATAGTGCCTGCGCCGCGCGGCGGCAAAGACAGGAAATTGTGGATAAAGCAATCCGGCCCCTCCACCATATTCGGTGAAGGGGCCGGATCTAAGACAAGTAGTGCTGAGCGCGTTACCGGCGACGGTCGGTGTCGACGACGTCGACCCTGACCTGCTCGCCACCGGCCAGGGCTGCAACCACCGTGCGCAATGCACGCGCGGTGCGTCCCTGTCGGCCGATCACCCGTCCGAGGTCCTCCTGGTGAACTCGCACCTCGAGGGATTCCCCGCGGCGGTTGTTCTTGGCACTGACCTTGACATCCTCAGGGCTGTCAACGATCCCACGGACCAAGTGCTCGAGCGCTTCTGCCAGCAACTTACTCAGCCTCGGTGGTCTCTGCTTCAGCCTCGGCCGGAGCTTCGGCTTCGTCCTTCTTGGCCTTCTTGGTGATGGCTTCCGGAATGATAACGGAACCCTTCTCCGGGGCTACGAAAGCTTCCTTCGGAGCTTTGGTCTTCAGGGTGCCTTCCTGGCCCGGCAGGCCCTTGAACTTCTGCCAGTCACCGGTGATCTTGAGGATCGCCGCAACCTGCTCGGTGGGCTGGGCACCAACGGAAAGCCAGTACTGGGCACGCTCGGAAGCGACCTCGATGTACGACGGCTCTTCGGTGGGGTGGTACTTGCCGATTTCTTCAATGGCACGGCCATCGCGCTTGGCGCGGGCATCCATGACGACGATGCGGTAGTACGGTGCGCGCATCTTACCGAAGCGCTTAAGGCGAATCTTTACGGCCACTTTTGTGGTCACTCCTGTTTCTGAAACGAGGTTGAACCCGACGTTCTGCACCCGTGGGGCGGGCCGTACTAGACGGTTCGAAGGACAAGATACGAGCACGGAGAGAGGGGCCGCACCGATCGAGTACCTGTCTATTGTGCCAGATGCCCGGAGCAAATACGACTCCGGTCCCCCTACCCGGCGTGTTCTTGCCCACTCCCGCGGTTAATGCTGCAGCCTTAAGCGAACAGGGGCGTCATTCGGACCAGACGTAAAGCCCGGCGCGCTCCGCCTTCTCGACGTCCGTCGCGAGGGCAGCCAACTGCTGGACATACTGGCGCGATTGCGCGGCATCGAAAGGCATATCGTCCTGTTCAGCCCATGCAGCGGCAACGTCGTCAAGAACGTTGGCGTCGCCTTCGCTCTCATAGGTGAGCAGTTCGGCAAGGGCCCGCACCATGGCTTCAGGGACACCCAGGAGGGCGTCGCTTGTGACGTCAACCAGGGCAAGCTCGTAGTCAGCTCCGGCGGCGTGAACAGCCTGTCCTGCGAGGTCGCCCAGTTGTTCGACTTCGAAATCGGTGATGCCGTCAATCCGAACGGCCGGGCCGGTTACACCTGCACCCTTCTCCAAGGCTGCAGCCCGCTTGAGCGCTTCATCGTGGGTGGCTACAAAAACTTCGGCAAAGCCCATGGAAAGTACTCTCATTCCTTCGTGCTGACGGGGCGGCGGCACAGGATCCCGGAGGTTCCGTGCCGTCATGCCAAGCCTAGTGCAGCCGGGGGCGCGGACTGGTCCTCAGCGCACGGTGACGCGCAGCTTGTTCCGCCAAGGATCATCAAAGCGCAGCTCGGCACCGGTATGGTGGCTCTGCACACCGGCAACCTTGAGGCGATCAGCAAGCGCGGCCACGTCATCGGCGCCGGGGACTTGAATCAGGACCTCCCCCAGGCCCAGCGTGTCCTTTCGCGGGCCCGCTCCACGGCTGTTCCAGACGTTCATGGCCATGTGGTGGTGGTAGCCGCCCGCGGAGACGAAAAGCGCCTGGCCGTGCCAGCCTGCGGTGCGCTCGAAGCCCAGGGTTTCAACGTAGAACTTTTGCGCGGTCTCCACGTCACCCACCTGCAGGTGAACGTGCCCGACGCCGGCCGCCGACTCACGCTGCCCGGTCACGGCAGCTTCACTCAGGTGCTGCTGCAGGAATCGCTGCGGCGGGAGAGCAACGTTGTCCATGACAACGTTCTTGCCATCCCACTTCCAGAGGTCACGGGGCTTGTCGTAGTACAGCTCAATGCCGTTGCCTTCGGGGTCGGTGAAGTAGAACGCTTCACTGACCAAATGATCGGCGCTGCCTGCGAACGCGCGGGGTTCGTATTCGGCTGCCGTGGCAATGGTGGCGGCCAATGAGGGCTGGTCCTCGAACAGAATGGCCGTGTGGAACAGGCCGGCTTCGCCCCGACCCGGAATCTGCAGGCCAGCCGCGGGAGCGAGGTGGACGACCGGCTTGCCGACACGCCCCAAATACAGCCCGCCGTCTTGCTCGGCCACCACGTCCAGGCCAAGGGCCCGCTGGTAGTAGTCACTCATGACCTTCATGTCGCCCACCTTGAGCATGACGGTGCCCATGGTGAGTTCGGCAGGCAGAAGATCCTGGCTGGATGATGAGGTCATGTGAAGCTCCCGGTTCCGAGGTGGCCGCTTATCGGCACCTTCTTACCTATCTAAATTACTTGAAGCTTCAATTTATTCCTAACGCACGACGTTCCCTCGAATCACGATGTGCCGGAGTTCGTCCATAGTCCGCAGCTGACGCCGCGGATCCTCACTGCAGAGCACGACGTCGGCGCTGGCCCCTTCACTGATGCCCTCGGCTCCCAGCCACGCACGGGCACCCCAGGATGCGGCGTTCAGGACCGCCGCCGGCGGAAGGCCGGCGTCGTGCAGTTCCTTCATCTCCTCCGCAATCCGGCCGTGCCTGATGACGCTGCCGGCATCAGTCCCGGCATAGATCGAAACCCCCGCTTCGAAGGCCGACAACACACGCTCATGGCGACGCTCCCACAGACGCAGCATGTGGTCCGCGTACTTCGGAAACTTTGGCTCTGCCTGCGCGGCAATATCGGGAAAGGTAGCGATATTGACCAACGTTGGAACAATCGGCACCGACTGCTCCACCAAGCGGGGAAGGTGCCTCGGGAGGAGACCGGTAGCGTGCTCAATGCAATCGATATTGGCATCGAGCATGTCGTCAATGGTGTCCTCAGCGAAACAGTGAGCCGTGACCCTGGCACCTTCATCATGCGCCGCTGAGATGGCATCCTTCACGGTCCTGGCCGGGAAGGAAACCGCGAGGTCACCGACGTCGCGATCTATCCAATCGCCCACTAGTTTCACCCAGCCATCGCCGTCCCGGGCTTCCTTTCGTACGGTCTCAACCAGTTCAGCGGGCTCAATTTCATGCCCCAGGCCGCGGAGGTACCGCCGGCTCCGCGCAATATGCCGGCCTGAACGGATCAAGCGGGGCAAGTCCGATCGCTGCTGTACCCAGCGGGTGTCCGAGGGCGATCCGCAATCGCGGATTAACAGCGTCCCGGCGTCGAGGTCTGCTTGGGCTTGGGCCAGCGTGGCGTGCTCATCAACGGCTCCTCCAACACCGAGTCCGACATGGCAGTGAGCGTCAACCAAACCCGGCAGGACCCAACCGTTCAGCACTCTGTCCGGCGCAGAAGCGGGACGCTGGAACGTCAAGGTGCCGTCCACTGACCATAGCCCCTGGCGCTCTTCGTCCGCCGAGACGAGCACGGGTCCACTGAATTCGATGATGTTGGCCATGGCAAAAGCGTAGCCGGGGTGGCATGGCAGAGCCGGTTCCCACCATGTGACTGGGCGGTGGTTCGTAGCTGTGGTAGCTTCGTCTACGACCACACGGGAGCCCTTGCAGGGGCTGAGATCGGACTGATGCAGTCTGCGACCGTTGAACCTGTCCGGGTAATGCCGGCGAAGGAAGTGAGTATTCCCTTGAGCACCGCAGAAACACAGCACAGCCCTGTCCAAAATCAGTTCGGCATGGACCAAAAACAGTCCGTCACGCAATCGTTGCAGTCCCACTCGTTGGCGTGGCTGGAAGATCCGGACAACGGCATACGCGTCCCCGTCACCGCGATCGCCTTGGAGCCCTCCCCCAACGGGCAAGCCAATCCACCTTTGCAGGTTTACCGAACAGCAGGCCCGGGCAGCGATCCGGTGGTGGGGTTGGAGCCGTTCCGTGCACCGTGGATCGAAGCCCGCGGAGATACGGAAGCCTATTCCGGTCGGCAGCGGAGCCTGCTCGACGACGGCAAGTCCGCGGTCCGGCGTGGGGCAGCGTCAGCGGAGTGGAAGGGCGCGCAACCCGTGCCGCGCCGCGCCGTGGAAGGTAGGACTGTCACGCAGATGTACTACGCGAAGCAGGGAGTAGTAACTCCTGAAATGCAGTTCGTCGCCTTGCGGGAGAACTGCGATGTTGAACTCGTCCGCAGCGAAGTTGCCGCGGGAAGGGCGATCATCCCGAACAACATCAACCACCCCGAATCCGAACCAATGATCATCGGCAAAGCTTTCCTGGTCAAGATCAACGCCAACATCGGAAACTCAGCGGTCACCAGCTCCATCGCCGAGGAAGTGGACAAGCTGCAGTGGGCTGCCAAGTGGGGCGCTGACACGGTGATGGATCTCTCCACGGGGGACGACATCCACACGACGCGTGAATGGATCATCCGCAACTCACCTGTCCCGATCGGAACAGTCCCTATCTATCAGGCCCTTGAAAAGGTTAACGGCGAGGCCAACAAGCTGACGTGGGAAATCTTCCGCGATACCGTCATTGAGCAATGCGAGCAAGGCGTGGACTATATGACCATCCATGCGGGCGTTTTGCTGAGGTACGTGCCGTTGACCGCCAACCGGGTCACGGGCATCGTTTCGCGCGGCGGGTCCATCATGGCCGGTTGGTGTCTGGCGCACCACAGGGAGAACTTTCTTTACACGCACTTTGACGAGCTCTGCGAAATCTTTGCCCGGTACGATGTCGCGTTCTCCTTGGGAGACGGGCTGCGTCCCGGTTCCATTGCGGACGCAAACGACGCCGCGCAGTTCGCCGAGTTGGACACCCTCGCAGAGCTGACGCAGCGGGCGTGGGAGTTCGACGTCCAGGTGATGGTGGAAGGCCCCGGGCATATTCCCTTCCACCTGGTGCGGGAGAATGTTGAGCGCCAGCAGGAACTGTGCAAGGGTGCGCCGTTCTACACCTTGGGTCCACTGGTTACCGACATCGCCCCCGGCTATGACCACATCACCTCGGCCATCGGCGCCACGGAAATTGCACGCTACGGCACCGCGATGCTCTGTTACGTGACTCCGAAGGAGCATTTGGGGCTGCCCAACAAGGATGACGTCAAGACTGGCGTCATCACGTACAAAATCGCGGCGCACGCGGCTGACCTCGCCAAGGGACATCCGGGAGCTCATGAACGTGATGATGCGCTGTCCAAGGCGCGGTTCGAGTTCCGCTGGAGGGACCAGTTCGCCTTGTCCCTGGACCCTGTCACCGCAGAAGCTTTCCACGACGAGACGCTGCCGGCAGAACCGGCAAAAACCGCTCATTTCTGCTCCATGTGCGGACCTAAGTTCTGTTCGATGCGCATCAGCCAGGACATCCGCGACGAATACGGTTCGGCAGAATCCCAGGCTGCAATCGCAGGAATGTATAACGGGATGCGCGAAAAGAGCGAGGAGTTCCTGGCTTCAGGGGGAAAGGTGTACCTGCCGGAGCTTCACGTCCCCGCGAACCAAGGCAGCAGCTCAGGAGGCCTGAACTGACATCGCCCGGCCCACATCCGCGATGAACGAGCGGATAGCCTGGTCGCCATCAACGGAATCCTGGGGCCGGTGTCCGCCCGCTGCCACGCGGCGGAGGGCACCGGTTTCCTGGAGGTAGCCGGCAATTTCCTCGTAAAGCGGCTCCCATCCGCCGGTGAGAACCAAAGTGGGAACCCCGGGAACAATGTGGAGCGGGGCCTCCCATGGTGGCGCCTGGAGCCTGAGCCTGCGGGCGGAACGCCGGGCTTCCGCAGTGTCCAGCCCACCCGTTTCAGCAGAGAAAGCACGGCGGAAATATTCACGCTGGTAATCGGCGTCATTGAGCTGCGTGCGGGCGTCGAACAGCGGTTCCATGAGTGCCCGGTGGGAACCCGTAGCCGGAAGCTCAGCAGTCAGGGACAAACATGCTGGCTCCACCAAAGTGAGTGAATGCACCAGCTCGGGGCGTTCGATTGCTGCCAGCATGGCGGAGATGGCGCCTTGCTCGTGTGCCACGATGTGGCCTCCACCGGAGTCAATCAAGGCATTGATCACAATGGCAACGTCCGCCGCCACATTGGATTCCGTTGGTTCGGCGACGGCATCAAAGCCGTGCCGCCGAAGGAAGAGGGCATCATAAGCGAGGGCCATGCCATGTTGCTTCGGCCATGCCGCAGCACCGAAACTGCCCAGGCCGTGAACGAAGACTACGCGCTGCTTATGCATTGGTTCAGCCTATTCCACGGCTCTGACATCCCAAGGGCCGGAAATCCCGGCTCCTTGGGAAGCACTACTTACTTTCCGAGGAACTTGTCGAAGCCCTTGGGGAGATTCAGGGACGACGGATCGAAGTCCGCGGCACCCTGTCCAAAAGCCGCGCCCGTGGGTGCTGCCGAGGCCGCGTTGGCCCGCTTGGCCTCAGCGTCACGCAGTTCCTGTGCCGCCTTTGCGGGGTTGCCCGAACGAGCCTTCTTCTTAGGGGCGTTCTTCCCGTTTTTGCGCCCGCCGCCAGGACCACCGAGACCAGGCATCCCGGGCATACCCGGCATGCCGCCGCCCTGAGCGAGCTTCTTCATCATCTTCTGGGCCTGCGCGAACCGCTCCAACAGGCCATTGACCTCGGACACGTGCACACCGGAACCCCTGGCGATACGGGCACGGCGTGAGCCGTTGATGATCTTCGGAGCAACACGCTCATGCGGAGTCATGGAGCGGACGATCGCCTCAACGCGGTCGATCTCTTTTTCGTCGAAGTTCTCCAGCTGCTGACGGATGTTCTGCGCACCCGGCATCATCATGAGCATCTTCTTCATGGAGCCCATGTTGCGGATTTGCTGCATCTGGGCGAGGAAGTCGTCCAGGGTGAAGTCTTCCTGATCAGCGAACTTCTTCGCCATCCGGGCGGCTTCGTCTTTGTCCCACGACCTCTCGGCCTGTTCAATCAGGGTGAGGACGTCGCCCATGTCCAGGATGCGGGAAGCCATACGGTCCGGGTGGAAGAGCTCGAAATCATCCAGGCCTTCACCGGTGGAGGCAAACATCACCGGCTTACCAGTGACGGACGCGACCGAAAGCGCGGCACCGCCGCGGGCGTCGCCGTCGAGCTTGGACAGAACGATGCCCGTGAAGTTAACGCCTTCATCGAAGGCCATCGCCGTGTTAACGGCGTCCTGGCCAATCATGGAGTCGATAACGAAGAGAACTTCGTTGGGGATGATCGCCTGACGGATGCGGCGGGCCTGATCCATCATCTCGGCGTCGACGCCGAGACGACCGGCGGTGTCAACAATCACGACGTCGTGCAACTTCTGACGTGCTTCCTCAACACCGGCCTTGGCGACGGCTACGGGGTCGCCCGCAGGGTGCTCGAGCTCGGACGTTGCACCGGGGTGCGGAGCGAACACCGGGACGCCCGCGCGCTGTCCCACCACTTGGAGCTGGGTCACGGCATTGGGGCGCTGGAGATCACAAGCCACCAGCATGGGGCTGTGGCCCTGGGACTTGAGCCACTTGGATAGCTTGCCTGCAAGAGTGGTCTTACCGGCACCCTGGAGGCCGGCGAGCATGATGATGGTGGGGCCGGTCTTGGCCAAACGAATACGGCGCGTTTCGCCGCCGAGGATCTCCTTGAGTTCCTCGTTGACGATCTTGACGATCTGCTGGCTCGGGTTCAACGCTCCCGAGACTTCGGCGCCGAGGGCACGTTCGCGGATGCGGCCTGTGAACTCGCGGACCACGGAAACTGCAACGTCCGCATCCAGCAAGGCACGGCGAATTTCACGAACTGTGGCATCGACGTCAGCCTCGGTGAGGCGGCCCTTGCCACGAAGGTTCTTGAAGGTTGCTGTCAACCGGTCAGAGAGTGAATTGAACACGCGCCGTGCACTTCTTTCGATGGTCTACGAATGGCGGCCAATGCGGCACGCCATAGTCCTGATCATTCTTGCCCCGGCAAACCTGCCTCAGCCAACAATTCTGTTTCGACTACGGGACTCGACTATCTAGGGTACCAAGTCGCACCTGCAAGATGGCATGCTGGCACAGTGACCAGCAAAACAACTGTAAAAACGTTGCTCATCCTCGGCGCGTCCGGGGACCTGACGGGCCGGCTGCTTCTGCCCGGCCTGGCCGGACTCCTGGCTACCGGCCGGGCGCCCGGCCTGCGATTGGTGGGGGCGGGTTCTGACCCCTGGTCCCCCGAACAGTGGCAGGAGCGGGTCAATGGCGCCTTCGCTGCGGCGTCAGCTACCGCCGATGCCGAGGGGCGCGCTGACGTGGCTGCTGTCGCCTCCAGCACTGAATACCATCAGGTGGATGTCACCGCCGACGGCCCCTTGGCGGACCTGCTCGCGCAGCTGGAGGGGCCCATTGCCATCTACTTCGCTCTGCCCCCGCACGTCAGCCAAAAGGCCTGCGAGGTCCTCCACCGGGATCAGCTACCCCCTGGAACGCGCCTGGTGATGGAAAAGCCATTTGGCTCGGGATCAGAATCTGCGCACGAGCTCAATAAAACACTTGCTGAGCTGGTTCCCGAGGACCACATCCACCGTGTGGACCACTTCCTGGGTAAAGCCACTGTACTGAACGTCCTGGGACTACGCTTCGCCAACAGGTTCCTGGAGCCCGTCTGGAACCGGGACCACATAGAAAAGGTGGAGGTCATTTTTGATGAGGACCTGGCACTGGAGGGCCGGGCCCGGTATTACGACACTGCCGGCGCCCTGCGGGACATGATCCAGAGCCATCTGCTGCACATCATGGCATTCCTGGCGATCGACGCCCCGGCCACCATCGAGGAACGGGACCTGCGTGACGCCGTGGCAACCGTCCTGCGGGCCAGCAGCATCAAAGCTCCGTACAGCGAATCCACTGGCCGCGCCCGCTACACGGCGGGAACACTCGGCGAACGGACAGTTCCGGATTACGCTGCCGAAGAGGGTGTAGACCCTTCCCGCAATACCGAAACCCTGGCCGAAGTCCGGGTGGAGATCGACAACTGGCGGTGGAAGGGTGTTCCGTTCATCCTTCGCTCGGGCAAGGCCCTGGGACGCCGACGCAAGGAAGCTGTGATCACCTTCCGCCCTGTCCCCCACCTTCCGAAGGGATTCTCAGGCGTGGACTCCCCCAACCAGCTGCGGATCGGTTTCGGACCCGACGTGCTGGAATTCGACATCGACGTCAACGGACCCGGCGACATTTTCACGCTGGACCGGGCAAGTCTGGTGGCGCAGCTCAGCGCAGCCGGAATGCTCCCTTACGGTGAGGTGCTGGAAGGCATCCTGAACGGCGACCCCTTGCTGTCTGTTCGAGGCGACACCGCGGAGGACTGCTGGCGGATCATCGAGCCGGTCCTCCGTGCCTGGGAGGCAGGCGACGTCCCGCTGGACGAGTACGACGCCGGCAGCGCGGGGCCGGCGAACTGGCCCACCGGCGTCGTGGACTAAAGACTGATGGCACATCCAAGACAGCGTTAACAGCACAAGCGGGCCGGGTACCTTGACTGGTACCCGGCCCGCTTTGCTGCGTCAGGGACTTAGATTGCGGCTGCGCCGCGCTCCCCGGTCCTGACCCTGACTGCTTCGTAAACATCCACGGTCCACACCTTGCCGTCACCGGCGCGGCCTGTGTTTGAGCTGGCGATGAGGACATCCAGGATGTCATCTGCCTGCTCATCCGTGGCAAGGACCTCGATGCGGATCTTCGGCAACAAATCCACGTTGTACTCGGCTCCCCGGTACACCTCGGTGTAGCCGCGCTGACGGCCGTAGCCGCTTGCCGCGCTGACCGTCAGGCCCTGGACCCCGTATGATTCGAGGCCTTCCCGGACTGCTTCAAGCTTTTCGGGACGGACGATCGCTGTGATGAGCTTCATGCCTGGACACTCTCCTTGCCTTCTGCGGGGGTCTTGGCGTCTGCTGCCGTGTCTGCCTTACCTGTCATTGCATTGTGCAACGGCTGGAAGCTGCCACCGTGGCCATTGACTCCGAACTCGTAGGCCGTCTCAGCGTGGAGGCTGAGGTCCACGCCAACGTTTTCCTGCTCAGTGGAGACACGGAAGCCCATGGTCTTGTGGATGGCGAAGGCAATGATGGCCGTCATGATGGCCGAGAAGGCAATCGCAATACCGGCTGCTGCGAGCTGTGCCCACATCTGTGCCATGCCGCCGCCGTAGAAGAGGCCACCACCCACGCCGTCAGTGGACTTGGCGATGAAGCCAAGGGCCACGGTGCCGATGATGCCGGAAACGAGGTGGACGCCTACAACGTCCAGGGAGTCATCGAAGCCCCAACGGAACTTCAGGCCGACTGCCAGGGCGGAAGCAACACCGGCAACTACACCCAGGCCGAGGGCGCCAATGGGGTCCACGTTTGCGCAGGCCGGGGTGATAGCTACCAGGCCGGCAACCACACCGGATGCCGCGCCGAGCGACGTCGGGTGGCCGTCACGGATGCGTTCGGTGATGAGCCAGCCGATCATGGCTGCTGCAGGGGCCGCCAGGGTATTGATCCAAATCAGGCCCGCTTGTTCAGCGGTTGTAGCTGCGCCGCCATTGAAACCGAACCAGCCGAACCAGAGGATTGCAGCACCGAGCATCACGAACGGGATGTTGTGCGGGCGGTGGTTCGGGTCCTTACCGAAGCCGCGGCGGTTGCCGATGATGAGTACCAGGACAAGTGCCGCTACACCTGCGTTGATGTGAACTACGGTGCCGCCGGCAAAGTCAATGGCCGGGCCGAGGGCCTTGCCGATCGCACCTTCGGGACCGAACAACCCGCCACCCCAGACCATGTAGGCCAGCGGGCAGTAAACCAGGGTGACCCATACAGGGACAAAGATGCTCCAGGCGCCGAACTTGGCGCGGTCAGCAATCGCGCCGCTGATAAGGGCTACCGTGATGATGGCAAAGGTTGCCGCGTAACCAATCTTGATCATGGCGTCGGGTGTGGTTTCGACCCCGGCAAGACCGAAGGCAGCAAAGGGGTTACCCACAATCTGCATGAAGCCTTCGCCGGAGCTCATCGAAGCACCCCAGAGCACCCAGACGACGCCCACAATGCCGATGGAGATGAAGCTCATCATCATCATGTTCAGGGCTGCCTTGGCGCGTGTCATGCCGCCGTAGAAAAATGCCAGACCAGGTGTCATGAACAGCACAAGCGCCGCCGCCACCATGACCCATACGTGACCTGCGGTAAGTTCCATGGTGCACGTTCCTCTCTTGCTAGATCTGCGGTTCAACCGCTGTCCTGACGCCGTTTGCGTCCTGCTTAAGAGTTTTGTGCCGCCGTGTTTCACCTGCGCAGGTTTTACATTGCGGGCTCGTTACAACAACCTCCCCAACGTAAATGGTGCATATCCCCGGTGTTACGGATATGTTTCAGGCGTCGGACTTCACCGGAAAAATCCGGTTTGGCACCACATGCACCTCATTTGCCCCAGAAATACCACCGTGAATCCCACCGAAGGACCAGCACCGTATGACCGAGTCGCCCAGATCCGTCAAAGCCCAAAGGATCAGGCCGGACAAGACTCCCCTTCCGCGCGACATCAAAGTGATGTTGGCCGCAGCGTTCCTCATTGCCTTGGGCTTTGGCCTGGTGGCCCCGGTTCTGCCGCAATTCGCCACAACGTTCGACGTCGGCGCTACAGCTGCCGCGGTGATCGTCAGCATCTTCGCCTTCATGAGGCTGGTCTTCGCCCCGGCGGGGGGCGCCCTGATCGGACGGTTTGGCGAACGGAACGTTTACGTCTCAGGCCTGCTGATCGTAGCGGTGTCCACGGCGGCTTGCGCCTTTGCCCAGGACTACTGGCAACTGCTGATCTTCCGCGGGCTAGGCGGCGCCGGCTCGGTGATGTTTACCGTTGCCGCCATGGGACTACTCATCCGACTCGCACCACCCGAACGGCGGGGACGGGTCTCCGGTGCTTACGCCTCGGCTTTCCTGATTGGAAGCGTCCTGGGGCCGGTAGTGGGCGGCTTGCTGGCAGGCTTTGGCCTCCGGGTGCCCTTCCTTGCCTACGCCGGAGCGTTGTTGGTAGCTGCCTTGGTGGTACGCACCATGCTTAGCGGGGAAGGCAACACGGCCGAGGACACCGCGCCTGCCCCGGCAATGACCGTGAAGGAAGCACTGGCGGACTCCGCGTACCGTGCCGCCATTTTCTCGAGTTTTGGCAACGGCTGGGTGACGTTCGGCGTCCGAATGGCCACCATCCCGCTGTTCGCCGTTGCGGTCCTGCAGTCCGCGCCGGAGACCGCCGCTTGGGCCCTGGCCATCTTTGCCGTGGGCAACGCCCTTGCCCTGACGTTCAGTGGACGGCTCGCGGACGCTTGGGGGCGAAAGCCGCTGCTGATTCCCGGCCTGCTCATCACGGGCGCAGCCACCGGCGTGATCGGACTGACCACGGATCTCACCGGATTCCTCATCGCCTCAGCATTGGCGGGTTTCGGTTCCGGTTTGCTGGGCCCGGCGCAGCAGGCTGCTGTCGCTGATGTCATCGGCCGCGGACGCTCGGGAGGGAAAGTACTGGCCATCTTCCAAATGGCCGCTGACACGGGTGCGATCGTCGGTCCGATCGTAGCCGGGCTCCTCGCTGACCGCCTCGGCTACGGATGGGCGTTCGGCGTCACCGGAGGCGTGCTCCTCCTTACGGCGGCGGCATGGCTGCCGGCGCGGGAGCCTTCGAAGCACTCCCCCGCCGGCCACGACGCTAGTTGAGCAGTGCGTCCACGAAGCTTTCGGCGTCGAACGGTGCAAGATCGTCCGGGCCTTCGCCCAAACCAATGAGCTTCACGGGTACTCCCAGAGACTTCTGGATAGCCACCACGATGCCGCCCTTGGCCGTTCCGTCCAGCTTGGTCAAAACGATGCCGGTGATGTTCACTACCTCTGCAAAGACGCGTGCCTGATTGAGTCCGTTCTGTCCGGTGGTGGCGTCCAGGACCAACAGAACCTCGTCCACTTCTGCCAGCTTCTCAATGACCCGCTTGACCTTGCCGAGCTCATCCATGAGTCCGGTTTTGTTCTGCAGGCGTCCTGCGGTGTCAACCATGACCACATCGACCTCCTGATCGATGCCGGCCTTCACCGCTTCGTAAGCCACCGACGCGGGGTCGGCGCCGTCGATGTCGGACTTGACGGTGGGCACACCCACGCGCTGTCCCCAGGTGGCCAACTGCTCGGCAGCAGCAGCACGGAAAGTATCAGCGGCGCCCAAAAGGACATCTTTGTCTTCAGCCACCAACACACGTGCCAGCTTGCCCACGGTGGTGGTCTTACCAACGCCGTTCACGCCTACAACAAGCACGACGGCGGGGCGGTCGCCCTTGCGCTCGACATTCAAGGAACGGTCCATGCTTGGATCAACCAGTTTGATCAGTTCTTCACGGAGCATCGCCTTGACGTCTTCGGGGCTGCGGGTGCCCAGAACCTTGACACGCTCACGCAGGGCGTCGACCAACTGCATGGTGGGTTCGGTTCCAAGATCGGCCAGCAGGAGGGTCTCTTCTACCTCGTCCCACACGTTCTCGTCGATCTTGTCGCCGGACAACAGTGCGAGGAGGCCCTTGCCCAGGATGTTGTTGGACTTGATCAACCTGGCACGAAGACGGGTCAGGCGACCCTCCACCGGCGCCGGTGTATCGATGGCGATGGTCTCTAGCCCGGCGGCGTCATCCGGGACGTCCGTGTCCGCAACGGTTCCGTCGAAGGTCGGGGCCGGAGCCTTCACCGCATCCGGGCGGTCCTCCACAAGGGTTCCGCCGCCTGCTGCCGATGACTGGACGGGATCGTTCGCGTCACGTGTTCCGGGGTACTTTGCGCCGGTCTTCCGGGCTTTCATCAGTACCGGCACGAGTCCGCCGACCACTACGAGCGCAGCGAGAATGGACAGAATTATGGGTAGGAAATCGTTCACTCCCCTACCTTCTCATAAAGCTATGCCCCGGCACCGAGCCTCTGGCTGATCACGGTTGAGACGCCGTCGCCCCTCATCGTCACTCCGTAGAGCGCGTCTGCCACTTCCATGGTGCGCTTCTGGTGGGTGATCACAATCAGCTGGCTGGACTCACGCAATTCCTCAAAGATGGTGATAAGCCGGCCCAGGTTGGTATCGTCCAACGCCGCCTCTACTTCGTCCATGACATAGAAGGGCGAGGGGCGGGCTTTGAAGATGGCCACCAACAGCGCCACTGCTGTCAGTGAGCGCTCCCCGCCGGAGAGCAGAGAGAGCCTCTTGATTTTCTTGCCCGCCGGACGCGCCTCCACTTCAATCCCGGTATTAAGCATGTCGTCGGGGTCCGTGAGAACCAACCTGCCCTCACCGCCGGGAAAAAGCCTGGCAAAGACGTGGTCGAACTGGGCTGACGTGTCAGCAAAAGCCTCGGTAAACACCTGCTGGACACGGTTGTCCACCTCTTTGATGATGTCCAACAGGTCCTTGCGGCTGGATTTGAGGTCCTCCAGCTGCGAGCTCAGGAACTGGTGCCGTTCTTCCAGGGCGGCGAACTCTTCCAACGCCAACGGGTTCACTTTGCCAAGGGCCCCGAGCTCACGCTCGGCTTTCTTCAGCCTTTTCTCCTGCTCTGCCCGGACGAACGGAATCCCCTCAATGATGGCGTCACCGTTTTCGTCAACAGGCGCCCGGAGTTCGGCCCACTTATCTGTAGCCGATCCGGGAGGCAGGGGCACCATTTTATCCGGACCATAATCGGCAATGAGTTGTTCGGCTGAGAGTCCCAGCTCTTCAATGGACCGGCTTTCCAAAGCCTCGATACGGAGCCGCTGCTGCGTCCGGGCCATCTCATCCCGGTGTACCGAGTCCGTTAGCTCGGCAAGCTCCCGCGCCAAGGCGTCGTTGCCCGAGCGAACCTCAGCGAGTTCCTTCTCCAACTCATCCCGCTTTTGCTCGGCAAGGTCGCGATCGTAGCCGGCCAGGTCAACTGAAACGTCGATGAACCTGAGGGTCTGCTCCACAGCGGACGCGACCGCCGCCGCACGCTGCGCCTGCGCGCGTCGGCGTTGCGCACGCCGGGCGGCCTCCTCACGGGCACGCCGTTCGGTAGCCGCGGCGCGCTCAAGCGATGCCGCCCGGTTGCTGATGGCTCCCAACTGCTCCTCGGATGTCCGGAGGGCAAGCCGGGCTTCGGTTTCCAATGCCCGGGCAGTCCTGGCCTGGACAGCGAGTTCATCCCGCTGTTCCGTGGATGGTTCCTCGTCAGGTGCTTCCTGGGCCGCAGCGAGGCGTTCCACGGCGACTTCAAGGTCAAGTTGGGCTTCTGCGATGTTGGCTTCGGCCTTGGCCATGGACGTGGCGAGCCGTTCGCTTTCGCCCACAGCGCTGCGAAGAACGGAGTTGAGATGACCCAGGCGCTCAGCAACAGCGGCAAGGCGGGCATCCGATTCATGCAACCGCTCCAAAGCGGCGTCCGCGCGGTCCTGCGCTTCGGCACGGCGGGTTTGAGCGGCGGCCAAGGCGAAGCGTCCACGTTCCAGACGGGCCGTGACCTCCTGGAGCCGGGCAACGGCGTCGTCCACTGCCGCCTGAACTTCCAGCAGCGACGGCGCGGTGGCAGATCCTCCTGTGATGGTCAGGGAGGTAAAAACGTCACCCTCGCGGGTCACCGCCCTGAGGTGTGGATTATCTGCGATGAGAGCTGCCGCCACCGCAACATCATCAACGACGGCGGTACGGACCAGGAGCCCGAGCGCGCCTTGGGCAACAGGATCAGCGATCTTCACCACGTCGGCAGCCCAACGGCAGCCGGCGGGAAGCTCGAGGTTGGTGCCGGGATCTTCACCGGGGGAAGTACTTCCGGGAAGAAGCAGTGATGCCCGCCCCGCGTCGTTATCCTTCAGCAGGCGGATGGCTGCCAGGGCGCTGTCGGTGTCGGCAACCGCCAAGGCGTCCGAGGCACTGCCCAAGGCGGCAGCTATGGCGGCCTCGTATCCCGGCTCGATGGATACCAGCGCCGCCAACGGTCCAAGAACGCCCTCAGCCGTCAGAAGACTTCCCGACCCGTCCTTGCGGTTGAGCCCGAGTTGAAGGGCATCGCGTCGTGCCGTCAGGGCGTCCCGCTCGCGGACAGCTTCCCGCTCGGAAGCTTTCAGTTCCTCGATCTCCGCGAGGACTGCATCCAGGACCTCGTTGGCATTCTCGTAGTCAGCGTCGAGGCTCTCTTCGCCATCTTCAACGCCAGCCACTTGCGTTTCGAGGGCAGTGAACTCGCTCTGCGCCTTGCGGCGCCGTTCGTCACCTGCAGCGAGGGATTCCCTGAGGCGACCACGTTCGGCCTCGGCAGCTTCGGCCCGGGACCTGGCCGCGGCCACCTGGCCTGCCAGTCTGGCCAGCCCCTCCCTGCGGTCGGCGGCCGCCCTCAACATGGCTGTTAGGCGCTTGTCCTCCGCAGCTGCGAGCGCCTCGGCCGAGTCCTTTGCAACCGTTGCCTCAAGAAGAGCCGCCTGCTTGGCGAGGATGTCGTGTTCGAGGGCAGTCTGTTCCTCACGGACCCGGGCAGCCTGGCGCTCGAGTTGTTCGGGGTCACGTCCGGTGTCCGGTGAGGCCTCCGCGGAACCCAGGAGTCTTCTGCGTTCGCTGGCCAAGGATCCGAGTGAGCGGAGTCGTTCCCGGTTGGCCGAAAGCTGGTACCACTGCTCCCGTGCGGCATTGAGTCGCGGCGTGGCTTCGGCGGCTTGCTGCTCCAATCCCGCTTGGCGGCGCCGACCCGTCCCAAGCCCTGCCTCAACCACCCGGCGGCGCTCTTTGAGGGCGGCTTCGTCTGCAACGTCCTTTTCAAGGGTGGTTGTCAGTTGGACAAGGTCGTCCGCCAAAAGCCGGGCGCGGGCATCCCGGACGTCGAACTGGACTGTTTGGGCGCGGCGGGCTATCTCCGCCTGTTTGCCCAACGGAGTCAATTGCCGACGTATTTCTGCCGTGAGGTCACCGAGCCGTGCGAGATTGGCCTGCATGGCTTCGAGCTTGCGGACCGTCTTTTCCTTGCGGCGGCGGTGCTTGAGGATTCCCGCTGCTTCCTCGATGAAGCCCCGGCGGTCCTCGGGGGTGGCATGGAGTACGCGGTCCAGCTGGCCTTGTCCCACGATCACGTGCATTTCACGGCCCAAGCCGGAATCGGAGAGAAGTTCCTGAATGTCCAACAGCCTGCACGGGGCGCCGTTGATGGCGTACTCGGACCCACCGGTACGGAACAGAGTGCGGGAGATAGTGACTTCGCTGTACTCGATGGGGAGCGCGTTGTCTGCGTTGTCAATGGTCAGGGCGACGTGGGCCCGGCCCAACGGTGGGCGGCCAGAAGTACCTGCGAAAATGACGTCTTCCATCTTGCCACCCCGGAGGGTTTTGGCGCCCTGCTCTCCCATGACCCAGGCCAAGGCATCCACCACATTGGATTTGCCCGATCCGTTGGGCCCGACGACGGCGGTGACGCCAGGTTCAAAGTCGAAGGTCGTGGCCGACGCAAACGACTTGAATCCTCGGACAGTCAAACTTTTCAAGTGCAAGGTGCTTCGGTTCTCCTGGGTGGCCCGGGTGTCTGTATCCACTAAATCTACTGCGGTTTGTGCGAAATATGCTGATCTGCAAGCGGAAGCTCTTGCGGGCGGCATGCCACGCCCCTACACTCCTGCCAAGGGTTACTTGGCGGATTCGTTCCTGTGATCCGGCTTTTGCTTGAACTTCGGTTCGGTTATTGCTGGATCCGGTCCCGATCTACGGAACAATCATCGGTGCCAACCTTGGGTTTCATAACTGAAGATCTTGGCTTGACCCTGGCTGGGGAGCGGCAAAGCAGGGGCTGCGCTTAATTGCGTGGCCTGTCTTGGCAATTGGCGTACCACTCCAGGAGTTCTCATGCCCGGTCGTTCAGCTACCCGATCACAGCGAGTCTTCAGGGGATTTCTTGTTCCCTTGGTGATTGGCATGACGGCGGCCCTGCTGCCCCTTACCGCACCAGCTGCAGTTGCGGCAGGGCCCTGCGACCCCGTGGTGAACCTCGTGGCGTGCGAGAACTCTAAGGCCGGAAGTCCGCCGTCGGAATGGGACATCAGCGGTGCCGGCGATGACAGCATTCAGGGCTTTTCCACCGAAATCAGTGTGAATGCGGGGCAACCCATTCGCTTCAAGGTGGATACGAGTGCCCCGAGCTACACCATTGCGATTTATCGAACAGGCTGGTATGGCGGCCAGGGGGCGCGCAAGATCGCCGACGTAGTGCCTTCGGTGCTGCGGCAAAACCAGCCAGCTTGCCGGAGTGACGCCACCACCGGCATATATGACTGCGGAACCTGGGCGGTTTCCGCAACGTGGCAGGTGCCGGCCACAGCCGTCTCAGGGGTCTATATCGCCCTGCTGAAGCGGCCCGATACGGGGGCGAAGAGCCACATCACCTTCATTGTGCGCAACGACGGAAACCGTTCCGCTGTGATCTTCCAAACCGCTGACCAGACGTGGCAGGCCTACAACTCATACGGCGGTGCTGACTTCTACCAAGGCGTCAACGGCCGTGCCTACAAAGTCAGTTATAACCGCCCCGTGGCCACCAGGGGAGGACCGGATGGCCGGGATTTCTACTTCGCCAACGAATACCCCATGGTGCGTTTCCTGGAACAGAATGGTTACGACGTCAGCTACATCAGCGGCCTGGACGCGGACCGCAATGGCGCAGAGCTTCTGAACCACAAGGTGTTCCTGTCAGTAGGCCACGACGAATACTGGTCGGGACCGCAACGTGCGAACGTCACTGCTGCAAGGGATGCAGGAGTGAATCTTCAATTTCTCTCCGGTAACGAAATGTACTGGAGAACACGGTTTGAGCCGTCTGCGGTTGACGGTGCAGCCAACCGCACCCTGACGTGCTACAAGGAGACGTGGGCAAACGAAAAGATTGATCCCACTGCCCAGTGGACAGGCACCTGGCGTGATCCTCGCTTCGCGTCCCAAGCCAACGGCGGAGGCCTTCCCGAAAACGGCCTGACAGGCACGTTGTACATGTCAAACTTTTCAGACCTGCCGGTGACAGTCTCGGCTCAGGAAGGGAAGGCCCGCCTATGGCGCAATACGTCGTTGGCGTCGCTTCCGGCTGGTTCTTCGGCAGCATTGGCTCCCCACACCATCGGATACGAGTCAAATGAAGATCTGGACAACGGGTTCAGGCCTGCGGGTCTGGTCAAGCTGTCCACCACCGTGGGGAACGTTCCACAATATCTTCAGGACTTCGGCAACACAGTGGCTCCGGGAAGCACCACGCACAATGTGACTCTTTACCGGGCAGCAAGCGGAGCCTTGGTCTTTTCTGCAGGCAGTGTCCAATGGACCTGGGGCCTGGACCAGGAGCACGACGGCAATGGTGCAGCGGCCGATGTACGCATGAGGCAGGCACAGGTCAACCTACTGGCCGATATGGGTGCACAGCCCGCCACGAGGGCTGCCGGTCTGGTTGCGGCAGCACCGAGCACCGATACCACCAAGCCCACGGCCGCCATCACAGCGCCGGCCAATGGTGCAACGGTGGCCCACGGAAGCAGCGTCACAGTAACGGGAACTGCCGCCGATGTGGGCGGCGTGATCGCTGGCGTGGAAGTCTCCACCGACGGCGGCACCACGTGGCATCCTGCCCAAGGCAAGCAAAATTGGACATACAGCTACGTCCAAACGGGCTTCGCCACGGCAACCATTCAGGCCCGGGCCATCGACGATAGTGCCAACATCGGGGCGGCCACCGTCAGAAACCTGACTCTCAGTGGGCCCTACAGTGTCTTCGGCCAAACCGTTCCAACGGTCAAAGACTCCGGTGACGGAGGCGCCTATGAGATGGGCCTCCGGTTCACTCCCTCTGTGGATGGCTTCATCACAGGGGTTCGCTTCTACAAGAGTGCTGCCAACACGGGAACGCACACAGGATCCTTGTGGAGCTCCACCGGCGAGCGCCTGGCCACAGTGACCTTCACGAATGAAACGGCTTCGGGGTGGCAGACCGCACTCTTTACGCAAGCTGTTCCGGTGGCGGCCGGACAAAAGTACACGGTCTCCTATTGGGCACCCAACGGTCACTACGCCACCAAGGACTTCCAGTGGGCGAGCTTCGGATCCGCCGATCCCCCGCTGAAGGTGGCCGGAGGATTCGGGGCCGAACCGGCCGGTGTCTATGCAACATCCCAAAGCTTCCCCACCGCCAGCTATAACGGCGGCAACTACTTCGCTGATGCTCTTTTCAGCACCGTGGACAGCTCGCCTATGACCGTTTCGGGACATTCCCCCATTCCCTCGTCCTCGAGTGTTCCTGTTGACACGAAGGTGAGCGCGGTCTTCTCCAAGCCCGTCACTGCCGCCAGTGTGCAACTGACCGTGCAGTCGCCGTCGGGGCCGGTAGCAGGCACCACGGCGTACGACGCCGCCACGCGTCGGGCGACGTTCACGCCGTCGAACGCTTTAGCCTTCAGCACCCAATTCACCGCAACCTTATCCGGCACCGATTCAATTGGTGGTCCGGTGACAGCCGGCGGAACCTGGACCTTCACCACAGCAGCAACGCTGCCGGTCCCCGGCGCCTGCCCGTGCAGTCTCTTTAATGACTCGGTCACTCCCGGCATCGCCGAACTGCGTGAAGGGGTTCCCCTGACGCTTGGCGTGAGGTTCTCCAGTGTCTCGGCGGGTGAGGTTCTGGGCATGCGCTTCTACAAGTCGGCGGGGAACACAGGAACCCACAACGGCGCCCTCTACTCGGCCACCGGCCAGCAACTGGCAACGGTCGCGTTCACGAATGAGACCGCCTCCGGCTGGCAAACCGCGATGTTCAGTCAACCTGTCCAAATGGCCGCAAATACGGACTACATCGTGTCCTACAAGTCACTGACCGGCACCTATTCAGCCACAACCAATGGTTTCGGATCAGGGATGAGTGTGGGTCCGCTGAGGGCTGCTTCCGACGCAGGCGCTTACACGTACAGCGGCGATTTTGCCTCTTCCCGGTCCACCTCCAGCTACCTGGTGGATGTGGTGGTCACCGTCCCCAACCCGCCGTTTACTGTCGGTTCACAGTCCCCGCTACCCAACGCGGCCAGCGTTCCCTTGAGCTCCGCGGTCAGTGCAGTGCTCTCCGAGGCAGCAGTCGCATCCAGCGTCACACTGGGACTGAAAGTCACCGGTGGAGCCTCGGTAGCAGGGTCCGCCACCTATGATCAAGCCACCCGCAAGGTCACCTTCACCCCGGCTGCACCCTTGGCCGCCGGGACGTCCTACACGGCAACAGTTACTGCGACTTCGGTGTCCGGCCAGCCGATGTCCGGCGGAAGCACGTGGACCTTCACCACTGTTCCGGCTCCGCGAACGCCCGGGGTTTGCCCCTGCACGCTCTTCCAGGACACTGTGACTCCCACCACTCCGGATGCGAATGACGGCGTGCCTTTGTCTCTCGGTGTCCGGTTTGCCAGCGACACCGCCGGGCAGGTCACCGGCGTGCGGTTCTACAAGGCGGCCGGTAACACCGGAACGCACACGGGCTCGCTGTACACAACGGCCGGGCAGTTACTGGCAACCGTGACTTTCGCCAACGAGTCCAGTCAAGGATGGCAGACTGCGTCGTTCAGCCAGCCAGTGAGCATCGAAGCAGATACAGAGTACGTGGTGGCCTACAAGTCTCCCACCGGCAAGTACTCCTACAGCTCCGGCGGATTTGGTGCCGGCCTGACAAGTGGTCCGCTCCGTGCGGCTTCCGATTCCGGAGCCTTCTCCTACAGCGGTGACTTCCCCAATGCATCCTCTACTGCCAATTACCTGGTGGATCTGGTGTTCACGGTGACCACGCCACCATTGACGATTTCCGAGCAAGTTCCGGCACCGGGGGCTACTGGGATTCCGGTTGACGTCAAACCGTCGATCACTTTCTCATCAGCCATACGGCCGGGCGCTTCGTTCACCCTGACGGCAAATGGCGGCCCGATCGCCGGGGCGGCAGCCCTATCCGCCGACAACCGGAGCGTGACGTTCACCCCCGCAGCGGCGCTGCCCGCCAGCACTGTGGTTACTGCAAGCGTGGCGAATGTCTTGTCCCAACAGGGGCAAGCTTTCCCCACCACTACATGGCAATTCACTACTGCGGCCCCGGCCGTCCAGCAATCCACAATTTTCGGGTCGCTGGTTCCACAGGTTGCCACAACATCGGACTTCATGCCTGTCGAATTGGGTACCGCCTTTACGGTGTCCCAAGCCGGGAACGTGACGGGAATCCGCTTCTACAAGGGAGCTGGAAACACTGGAACCCACGTTGGCTCGCTGTGGAACTCGGCAGGCACCCGTCTGGCGCAAGTGACCTTCACCAACGAGACGGCCACGGGCTGGCAAACCGCCACCTTGGCCACACCAGTGGCACTGGCGACCGGCCAAACCTACGTGGTGTCCTACCGGGCACCGAATGGCCGTTACTCTTCGACGCAGGGCTTCTTCAACCAGACCTGGACAAGTGGGGTCTTCACCGCCACCGGTCCGAACAACGGCCGGTACCGGTACGGCTCGGGAGGCGCCATGCCCACTAACTCGTGGAACGCCACGAACTACTTTGTGGACGTGGTGTACTCAACCACTGCGCCGGCCCAGCAGCAGTTGGCCGCGCCAGCTCCGTCGTCTACAGCCACCCCCACAGTGACACCGGCACCGACCCCCACGGCGACTGCGACAGGCACAGCGACGCCAACTCCTAGTCCGTCACCGAGCCCGACACCCAGTCCCACGCAATCAGGCGGGCTACTCTGCGGGCTGTTGCGGGTCTGCTGACGGCTTTAGCGAACAACGCCCGGGGACCACGCATGGGCGATGAACAAACTGGGCTGGGAGCCGGGTCCGGTTCCCAGCTTCCAGATGTTGCTGTTTCCGTCGGTGGTTTCGTCAGCCAAACCATAAAGAAGGTTCTGGTTATCCAGCCACTCGATCTGGTCATCAACGCTGCGCTTCTCTGAGAGCTCGGTTTCCTGTCCCGTGGCCAGCTCCAGCACACCGACGTTCCAGTGCGGCGCCAGCGCCCCGCCGTCGTTCTTCTTGTACGCAATTCGTGTACCGTCAGGGGAAATGGACGGACACTCCACGTTGTCGTGAATAGCTGTCAAGGTCCTGTCGGACAGGCTCCCCCGCACCAGCCAGATGCGTCCGGAAGAAGCGGCAGTGGCGTAGAAGACATCACCCTGGCCTGGAGCGAACGTCACACCCCATATGTTCCTGTCCGTGGCAAGAACCCGCTCACCATTGACCATCAAGGCGAAGTCCTCAAGGTTTCCTGAGGTGCCGTCCGGGAAGCTGATCTCTGTGGCGGTCGAAAACCCCGCGGCGGCATAGGAATGGCCGGAGACGAATACCGTGGTGGCGATCATGGACCCATCAGGACTGATGCGGGTCCTGCTGGGAATTCCCGGGACCGGCCATGAACGCTGTTGCTGCCAATTGCGGTCCAGGACCTCAGCTTCAAACGCTGTTACCAAGCCCCGGTTTGTTCTCAGGCACACCACTTTCTCCGGTGTTCCGTAAACACGATCGCACTCATGCTCACTCACGGCCCGGGGACCGTCAGGAGCCGACAGCGGGACTGTAGCTGCTTTGCCGTATCCCTGGCCCGACGCTGTATTCCGAAAAAGGATAAACGGGCCTGCCGGAAGAGGCTGGCCTGCCGTGACGCCTACTGATGAAGCGGCAGTTCGGCTCTCTTCAAAACGCTGGTAGGCGCCCACAGCATAAATACCGGCCGCCACCAGGACCAGTGCCGTGACAGCAAGGAGTGCGCCCCACCGCAACTTACTTTGAGCCAGCGCGCCACTCATGCCCCGTCACTCACGTCCCCTGCCGGTGCCACCCGGGCGCCACGCAGGATGAAAGCCACAGCCACCACAGCGCAAGCGAGCAAACCGGCCGCTGCCACCATGGCCGTTGGAGCACCTACTGCGTACCACAGGACACCAAAACCTGCCGATGCCGTCATCCGGGTGAGGGCCACCACCGTCTGTGCGGATGCGATGCCCATGGCAAGCTTTCCCGGGGGCGTCAGTTGGCTCGCCAAGGCCGCCAGAACTCCGTCCGTGGCCGCGTAGAACGCCCCCAGAAGGACCAGACAGCCAATGGTTGCCCAGAGCCCTCCGAAAGGTGCTGCCGCCAGGAGATACGTTGCCAGCAATGCAAGGTGCCCACCTACGAACACCGGAATTTTCCCCACCCTGTCCGCGAGCCTGCCCAACGGAACGGCGAACGCCAGGAACACCACGTTGGTGCCTACGAACAACAGGGGAAACCACTGTACGGCGAAAGAATCCCGAGCCTGCAGGACGAGGTAGATAAAGCCGTCACCAATGGTGACCAAACCCAGGAGGCCAGCAGCAACCAGCAGCTTGCCCAGCCCCGGCTCCTTCAGGTGGCTCCAGGAAAAAGCGAACAAACGCCGCTCCTCGCGGTCCTCCGTGCCTTGGAGACCACGTGCTTTGATATCCGGCACCACCAGAGCCAGGACGGCGACACCAATCACCGCGAAAGCCAAAGACACCACAAACACCGTACTGAAACCGTTGGGAATCATCAGCAACACAAAGAAGGCGATCAACGGACCGGTTGCAGCGCCAATGTTGTCCAGCATCCTGTGAACGCCAAAGGATCGCGCCAGATGTTCAGGCTGTGCAGACACGGAAATCAGAGCGTCCCGCGGAGCTGTGCGAATGCCCTTGCCGATCCTGTCCCCGGTGACTATCGCAGCGATCGCCCAGAAACCGCCGGCGAAGAGGAAACCGATCCTGGCGAGCATGGATAAGCCGTAGCCGGCCAAGGCGATTCGTTTGGGGTGGCCGCTGCGGTCGGCGGCCCAGCCGGCTGCGATCCTGACAATCGCGCTGGCTCCTTGGTTGATGCCGTCGATGAGGCCGAAGGCAATGGTGGACAGACCCAGGAATCCGGTCACGTACAACGGGAGGATCGCGGTGACCGATTCCGAGGAAACATCGGTCACCATGCTCACAATGCCCAGCCAGAGGATGACCGGGGACAAACGGAACGGCACTTCACTTGTTAGTGCCGTTCGTGCTCCCTCCGGTTTGTCCCGCTTGCCTCGGTCCGAGAGTGAAATGTACATCGCAGCTCCTAGTCCGCCGCCGTGCGCAGGCTGCCCAAAAGTTGGAAACGGGAGTTGCCTGTACCTGTCGTCGTCACTGACACCGTGACCGTATCCGTGCCACGAACGAACCGTTCGGCCATCGCCCCCTCCGCCGCCGGCGCCGCCTCGAACCAGAATCCATGGGCCACCAAGGACTGGCGGAAGTTCGCCAGAACCTCAGCCTGTGGTTTGCCGATGACGCCATCCGCGGCAACCTGGAGGACATCACCGGAGGTCGAGACTGACGTGGAGCCGATTGTTGTACCTTCGGGCAAGGTCAGGACGCCGGCCGGCCAACCGTCCACCACTTCACCGGCCGCACTTCCCGGCTGGGGCAAGGAGCCGGTAATCAACGGCGCGGGGGCGGAAGGTTCGGGCAAGCCGGTGGGGGTGGTCGTGACCGGCGGCAGGACCTCAAGCGGCTTAGCCGTGGAAGGGCCGCCCTCGCTGCTGGTACCTTCGGTGCTGTTGTCGCTGCTGCTGCCGCCGCTGCCTTCAGTGCCCGACGCCGGGCTGCCGGACTGGGTGGGCTCCCCGGCACCACCTGGGGTCGGGGTCCCTGAAGCGGTGGCGTTGGAGCCTGGGGTTGGGGCCGAAGACGATGTGCTTTGGGCGGCCGTCGGGCCGGGCTTCCCTGCCATCTGGTCCAAAATGAATGCTACGGCGGCGATCAGCACAGCAAGGCAAATACCCGCAATGACCAGCCGCCGCGCCATCATGGCATGTCCGGGGTGACGGGATGGGCAAGAGGTTGATGGGCCGTTTCGGAAAACACTGCGGGTAGAACTGACGCCACCCGCATTGTGGTGGCGTTGACGTTTGCGATGGCGATTCGAAGCGCCAAGCTGTTCATGGGGACAGTCTGCCATTGCCGCCCCGATTCGGGAACAGTTTTGGCCCTACCAACGTCCATTTCGCGGCCGCGGCTGGCACACCGGGCAGGTGTAGGAGGAACGGTTCATGAACTGTTCCCGCTTCATGATGCTCCGTAAGCCTCTTGCCTCGCAGCGGCTGCACAGTTCACCAGCACGTCCGTAGGCATTGAGGGAACGGGCAAAGTAGCCTGAGTCGCCGTTGACGTTGACGTAGAGAGAGTCGAAGCTTGTTCCTCCTGCGTCAAGGGCGGCGTTCATGACGTCCTTCACAGCTTCAATCAGCCGCTCCGCGTCCGCCCTGCGAAGTGTGTCCGTTGCCCTGGCGTAATGGAGGCGGGCACGCCATAAGGCTTCGTCCGCATAAATATTGCCGATGCCGGAAATCACCGACTGGTCCAACAGCGCGCGCTTCAGGCCAGTCTTACGGCCTCTAACCTTTCGGTAGAAGGCATCGAAGGAGAAGAAGGGGTCCAACGGGTCCCTGGCGATGTGGGACGCTTCCTCGGCGATCTCGGGCAGCGGCGTTTCGCCCAGGCCACCGGGACCGCCGTCGAGCGTTGGCACCAAGGACGTCACAAAGAGGCCGCCGAAAATGCGCTGGTCAACGAACCGCAGTTGTTCAGGCATGCCGTCAGCGCTGCTTAACCTGATTCGGACTTTGAGGTGCTTTTCGTCCGCCACGTCCGGGTCCTGCATGAGGAGTTGGCCGCTCATTCCCAGATGGGCCATGAGCGCTACCTTGGGGAGGTCTTCCGGGTTGATTTCGGTGCTGGGATCCGGCGAGTCCGACATGGCAAGTGGCATCCAGAGGAACTTCCCACGGCGCACAACGTCCAGAACGGTGGCGTGTTCAAGATTACCGATGAAGTCTTCGGTACCAAGGGTGTGCCGGCGGATGGAGCGTGCATCCAGCACGTCAACACCGGTGATGGTACGTCCACGCACCCAACGGGCCAAGCCGCGTCGGACTACCTCTACTTCGGGAAGTTCAGGCATGTGGGTTTATGACGTAGCGGGACCGGCGGAGGTGGGGTCCAAAGCAGTCAGAGCACGCCAGGCATCAGCGGCTGCCTCCTGCTCTGCTTCCTTTTTGGAATGGCCCGATCCCCGGCCGTAGGGCGTACCGCCAATATTAAGCACTGCCTCGAAGGTCCGGGCGTGATCCGGCCCCGAGCCTTCCACGGCATAGTGGATGGCGCCCAATTGCCTGCTCGCCGTAAGCTCCTGGATGCTCGTCTTCCAGTCGGTTCCTGCGCCAAGCGCACCGGCGTCCTTGAGGAGCGGGCCCACCAGGCGCATGACCAATTGCCGTGCGGTCTCGATGTCGTTCGAGAGGTACGTGGCACCGATCAGGGCCTCCATGGTGTCAGCCAGGATGGAGGCCTTGTTCTTGCCGTCGGTCAGCTTTTCGCCCTGCCCGAGGTAGATGAACTCGCCGACGCCGATCTCCCGGCCAATACCGGCCAACGCCCGGGTACTGACGACGGCGGAACGCCGCTTGGCGAGCTCACCTTCAGGCAGTGAGGGGTTCTCACGATATAGAGAATCGGTGACCGAGAATCCCAGGATGGAGTCGCCAAGGAACTCAAGGCGCTCGTTGGTGGGAATCCCGCCGTTCTCATACGCATATGAGCGATGTGTCAGAGCAAGACGAAGCGTCTCGGTGTCAATCGAGACACCGAGACGCTTCAGAAGCTCTTCAGTTGAAGACATCCTTAGTCAGCCTGTACGGCAGATTAGGCGTCTGCGACCTTGCGGCCCTTGTATTCAAGGAACAGCGCGGTGCCGGCAGAGTCAGTAACGACCTTTGCCTGGTGCGGCAGGCTGTAAGTAACCTGACCGTTTTCGATGGTCTTGACCAAGTTGGGGGCAGTTGCCTTCCACTGGGCACGGCGGGCGCGTGTATTTGCGCGAGACATTTTCCGCTTGGGAACAGCCACGGCTATCTCATTTCTCTCTTAGACGAACACTTACTAATCGGTTTGCCGGTCAGTCTTAGCCAGATCAGCTAGGGCAGCCCAGCGAGGGTCAATGACCTCGTGGTGGTGCCCCGGCTCGTCTTCCAGGCGCGCTCCGCATTCGGAACACAGGCCCTGGCAGTCTTCCCGGCACACCGGCTGGAACGGCAGCATTGTGACTACTGCGTCCCGCAACACCGGCTCAAGATCGATCAGATCGTACTCGACTCGACGTTGCTCTTCATCGTCTTCCTCTTCTGAAAGCTCAGCACCTTCATAGAAGAAAAGTTCTTGCACATTGACCTCAAGGTCATACGCAAGGGGATCCAGGCATCGACCGCATTCGCCGGTTACTTCGACGACTACGGTTCCGGATACCAGAATTCCTTCGTGTACGGCCTCGAGACGAAGATCCAGCTCGACATCCGAGCCTTCCTTTACGCCAATGAGCGCCACACCAAGGTCACTCGGCGCAGGTACATGCTCGTTGAGTGTCCGCATGGTCCCTGGACTACGTCCAAGGTCCTTGACTACTAGCGCCAAGGGCGAACTTGCATCTCGCTTAATGAGAACTCCTGTAGAACATATGACCGACGTACCATCTTAGCCTGATCACGCTTGAGGACTCAAACCGGCCCCGGGCACAGGTAAATGCGCAAGGGTTTCAGCTTGGGGAACTCCGCGCTAAGGCGCAAGGTACCCGTCAAGCCTACCCCTTACGAGACTGTTCCGCTGGCGGCTCGCCTGCCAGAAGCCTTTTCAGGACAGATTTAGGGACGAAATCGGAGATGTCACCGCCAAGCACATTGATTTCCTTGATCAAAGTGGAGGAAAGGTGCAGGTAATGCGCTTCAGCAGGCAGGAAGACCGTTTCGACGCCAGTCAGCTGGCGGTTCATGGTGGCCATGGGAAGCTCGTAATCGAAATCCGAGGATGACCGCAGACCCTTGACGATGGCTGAAACACCCCGGTGACGGCAGTACTCAGCCAAGAGCCCTTCGCCCATGGGCTCAACGATGATGCCCCGCAACGAAGCCAGCGTTTCACGGGCCATCTCCATGCGGTCCTCAAGGCTAAACCTGTACTTCTTGGCGTAATTCGTTGACACGGCCACGATGACTTCGTCAAACAGGCCGGCGGCCCGGGCAATGACTTCGAGATGTCCGTTGTGGATGGGGTCAAAGGATCCAGGGCATACCGCGCGTCTCATGAGACGAACCTACCCCATGACTTTGCCGGGATACCATGGCTGACATGGCATCCGCAGGCAGTAGCCCCTCCCTAGATATGAGCGCCGGCACCCCCGGAGGCACCCGACCGGCACCGTGGCAGCGTGCCGCCACAGGCGCCAACCTGCTCGCCCCGGGAGGACATCTGGGAGTGACAATCTTCGAGGAAATGACCACCTTGGCACTGTCCACCGGTGCCATCAACCTCGGCCAGGGCTTTCCCGACGAAGACGGCCCGGCGGAGATCAAGGCCGCGGCGAGGTCAGCGATCGCAACCGGCGTCAACCAGTACGCGCCCGGCAAAGGCGTTCCCGCCCTCAGGGAAGCCATCACCTCACACCAGCAACGCTTCTACGGGTTGGAGCCGGATCCGGACACTGAAGTCCTGGTCACAACGGGCGCAACGGAAGCCATCGCAGCTACCCTGCTGGCTTTCATCCAGCCCGGCGACGAAGTCCTGACCTTCGAACCCTTCTACGACTCTTACGGGGCCATCATTGGCATGGCCGGAGGCCGGCATGTCACAGCCCCCTTGCTCGCCCCGGATTTTCTTCCCGACCTCAACGTCTTGGAAGAATCCTTCAGCAGCCGCACAAGAATCGTCCTTCTGAACAATCCGCACAACCCCACAGGTGCCGTCTTCCCGGAGCCCGTCCTAGCCAGGATCGTGGAATTGGCCGAAAAGTACGATGCCATGATCGTCAGCGACGAAGTGTACGAGCACCTCACCTTCGGCCTGGCGCACCTGCCCATCACATCACTGCCCGGCGCCGCAGAACGCACCATCACCATTTCTTCTGCCGGTAAGACCTTCTCCTTCACCGGCTGGAAAATTGGCTGGCTCACCGGACCGGAGCATCTGGTGGCCGCCGTTCGCACCGTCAAGCAATTCCTGACCTATAGCTCAGGCACACCCTTCCAGGGCGCCATCGCCCTGGGCCTCGCCCTTCCCGACGAGTTCTATACAGGCATCGCTGCCACCCTCCGCCAAAAGCGCGACATCCTCGCCGAGGGTCTGCGCGCTGCCGGATTCGGTGTGTACAACCCGAGCGGCACGTACTTCATCAACGTCGATACAGCACCCCTGGGCATCCACGACTCGGTCGACCTCGCAAGGCGCCTGCCCGGGCTCATTGGAGTGGCGGCCATTCCGGTTCCGGTGTTTTGCCACCCGGCAGGAGCCGAACGCACGCGCAGCCTGCTGAGATTCGCCTTCTGCAAGAAGACCGATGTCCTCGAGCAAGCCGCCGAACGGCTCGCCACCTTGAAGGACAGGCTCTGAACGCCGCAGGCTCCGGCCAGCACCAGGCCACGCGCTTCCTCCGAACTACAGGACAGCACGCCACGATCGAAGCCGACACCCTGGTTGCGGGCGGGTTCATCCTGAGCATCGGCGGCGCCGAGCAATCACATGTGAACCTGGCCGATCCCTCAGAGATCTTCTACGAATACCTGCGCAGGATCGGGCATGTGGTGGACCTGGCGGCCGAGCCCGGACAACCCATCAACGCCCTCCATCTTGGTGCCGGTGCCCTTACCTTGGCGCGCTATATCCAAGCCACCCGCCCCGGCTCGGAACAATACGCCGTGGAGCTTGAGCGCGAACTTCTGGACTTCGTGCTTCAGAAGCTGCCCATGCCTGACGGCACCATCCTCACCACGCACATCGGCGACGCCCGAGACTCCCTGGGTGAGCTTCCCGCCCAAGTGGGGTTCGACGTCGTGATTCTCGATATTTTCTCCGGACCGGAAGCCCCTGCCCACATCGCCTGCAGGGAATTCTACGAAGAAGCAGCGGCGCGGCTGCGGCCCGACGGCGTGTTGATCGTCAACGTGGGCGACGAACCTGCGCTGACTCTGGTACGCAGCCAAGTGAGCGCACTGCGCCAAGCCATGGCTGATGTTGCAGCCTTCGCTGAAACAGGAATGTTTGCCGGCCGCTACCCCGGCAACATCATCCTGGTGGGCACCCGCAAGCAGTGGTCTCCGGAATGGACAGCGCAGCTACTGGCCCGCGGCCCCCACCCCGCCACCGTCCTCACGGGCGTGGAGCTGGACAAGATTACTGCCTAGCGCCCGCGAGCGTTAGGCAGGCTCAGCGAACCACAGTTTGGTCTCCCCGTACTTCTTGTCGGCAAAACACTCCAAACCCTGGGGCCAGAGCGGTTCCGGGCTCCGCGAACTCCGTTCCACCACTACAACGGCACCGTCTTCCATATGCGGCGCCAGTTTCTCCAGCACAGCACTCAGCGCCGCCTCATCCAAAGGGTACGGCGGGTCAAGAAAGACCAGATCCCACCTGTCTGCATCGCTTGCCCGCTCCAGGAATGACTCCACCTTGGATCGGTGCACTGAGACCGCCCTGCTGCGCAGCAGCTGGTTCACCAAGTCCGCATTACGCTGGCAGACATCGCTGGCCTTGGCATCGAACTCCACCAGATCCACGCTCCGGGCGCCTCGGCTGGCACTTTCAATACCCAAGGCTCCAGAACCGGCATAAAGGTCCAGAACCCGGGCGTCGTCAATGACGGCCAAGGATTCCAGACGGGAAAACAAAGCCTCCTTGACCCTGTCCGTGGTTGGTCGCGTGGCAGTCCCAGGGACGCTGGTCAGCGGGTTTCCACCCCCAACGCCGGCAATAATGCGGCTCACCGGGATTCTCCGCGTGCGAGCATCCAGGAATCTCTAACCGCGCTCAAGGAACGCCTCCTTCTCAGGGTTCAAATATTCGTCAATAGCGGCGGCCAACGCCGGCTGATGGTCCAAGGACACGTCTTCCGATACGAGGCGTTGGGCGTCAGTACGTGCACGGGCAATGATGTCTTCGTGCTCAAGTACGCGGAGCAACTTCAGCGTGGACCGTCCGCCCGATTGCGAAGCACCGAGGATGTCCCCTTCCCTGCGGAGTTTCAAGTCCTCCTGGGACAGCTCAAAACCGTCAGTTGTTGAAGCAACGGCATCGAGCCGCCGACGACTCGGATGCCCGGGTTCCAAAGTAGTCACCAACAGGCAAGTGCCCGGCAGTCCCCCGCGGCCCACCCTGCCACGCAGCTGGTGGAGCTGCGAGATACCGAAACGGTCGGCATCGAGGATCACCATGAGCGTGGCATTGTGGACGTCCACGCCCACCTCAATGACGGTGGTGGACACCAGTACTTTGGTGTTGTTGGATGCGAAGGACGCCATGGTCTCGGACTTCACCTGGGGATCCTGCCTCCCATGAAGCGGGGCAACGGGGACGCCGGCCAGCGCCGGCTCCTGCAGGAGGGCGTCGACGACGGCGGTCACCGATGCCAGTTCCCGCGCCGGGCCTTCGTCCGCGAGCTCGGCATCGCTTGGTTCCGCTTCGCCCGGACTGAAGTCGCCGTCGTCGTCCGAACCGATCTTGGGACACACCACGTAGACCTGGTGACCGGAGTCCACTTCTTCGCGTGAACGCTTCCAGATGCGGTCCACCCAGCCTGGATTTTCAGCGAGTCCCACCACGTGCGTGGAAATAGGTGCGCGCCCGGCGGGAAGCTCATCAAGAATGGACGTCTCAAGGTCGCCAAACACTGTCATGGCAACCGTACGAGGAATCGGAGTGGCCGTCATGACCAGCAAATGTGGAGGCCGCTGAGCCTTTGCGCGGAGGGCATCACGCTGCTCCACGCCAAAGCGGTGCTGCTCATCCACCACGATTAGTCCGAGGTCCTGGAAGCTGGTTTTGTCGCTCAGCAGGGCATGGGTGCCAATGACGATTCCCGCATTCCCGGAGGCCGCATCCAACATAGCCTGCTTGCGTGCAGCCGTGGGCATGGAACCGGTCAGGAGCGTTACTTGCACCGCTTCCTGAGCCGCGTCACCGCCAAGCATGCCCGCACCGCCAAAGATCTGATCGCGGGCCAGCACCCCTAGAGTCTTTCGGATGGAGTGGAAATGTTGGGCCGCCAACACCTCAGTGGGAGCCAGCAGGGCAGCTTGGCCGCCTGCGTCAACCACCTGCAGCATGGCCCGTAGGGCGACGATCGTCTTGCCCGAGCCCACTTCACCCTGCAGCAGCCTGTTCATGGGAGTATCTCGCCCGAGCTCTTCAGCCAATGTCTTTCCGACGGCGGCCTGGCCGGAGGTCAGCGTAAAAGGGAGGTTTTGATCGAACTTGCTGAGCAAACCGCCCGCGCGCGGCCGGCGCGCAGTGGCTTCCTCAGCGGCAAGCTGCGCGCGCCGGCGTGCCAGCGCCGTTTGCAGCACAAGGGCTTCCTGAAATCGAAAGCGTTCTTGGGCCCGTTGCCAGTCCTTGGCAATTTCGGGTGAATGGATCAGACGGTATGCCTCAGCCACGCTGAGCAATGCGTCCCTTCGGACGATGCTTTGCGGCAAGGGATCCTGCAGGGAATCCAGGTCCATGGTCTGGAGCAACGCTGTTATCACTTTGTGAATGGACCAGCTGGTCAGCTTAGCCGTTGCAGGATAGACGGGAATGGGCATGGCCGCGAGCTTTTCGGGGTCTACGGCGCCCTCGGCTTCAGGATCCTCATCCAGCAGAAGGAAGTCCGGGTTGGTCAGGCCAAGAGCCCCACCATACCGGGACACCTTGCCCGAGAACATGGCCCGCCGCCCAGCCAGAAGTTCTGCCTTCGCCCGGAATCCGTTGAAAAAGCTGACCTTCAAGGTACCTGGAACGCCGCCGCCACCCGCCTCATCAGTGACCACCACATCGGTGATGGAACCACGCCGGGCCCGCATCTGGCGCGTGCTGTTGGACAGCACGCGGGCAATCAACGTGACCTCCTCATCCAGGGGGAGCTTACTGATGGGCGTCAGCTCACCGCGGCTCAAGTACCTGCGCGGGAAGTAGTTCAGCAAAGCCCCGGTGGTCTTAAGGCCCAGGTGTTTGTCAATGACAGCCGCAGAGCGCTTTCCAATCCGGCGTTCGAGGGGCAGTTCCAGTTCAGAATTCATGCCGTGACTGGCCTGGGACGTTGACGGCTTCGATACCGCTGCCATTGGCACCACCGGAGCTTTCCTGAGAGGCCGGCTCGTTGTCGCGGGGTATCGCCAACTGGCTTACCGCGATATCCGTCGGTTCTCCCAATGAGCGGATAAGGGCGACAGCCGGCTCCGGATCGGGAACATGGACGTGAACGCGCCAACGATAGCTGACTTCGACGCCGGTTTCGTCGTCGTCATCATCGCTGCTTTGGGCACCGCCAACCTGGCTCATGATCACGGATTCGCCCATCTCGTCCAAACGTTGGCGGAGAATGGCCGCATTCAAGGGCGAAAGGTTGATGGTGCACATGACTTCCACACCGTCATCGGCAGGCATGTGCTCATGGATGTGAGGGTCCTGCATTTTGTATCCGTGGAGGCCGTCCAGAAGTTCATCCTGAAGTTCCTCCCCCAAAACGGCAGCACGAAGGCAATCGAGCACCAGCAGCATGCCCACGCCCCCTGCATCCACAACGCGCGCTTCATGCAGCTGTGCGAGCTCGTCCTCGGTCCGGACAACAGCCTGGTAGGCGGCCTCCACCACTGCGTCAAGTGAGAGCCCCAAGGCATGGTTGCTGTCATCGCCGCTCTGGGAGGCGTCCACTGCTTGGGCAGCATGGGCGGCCGCCTCCAGGACGGAGAGCATAGTGCCGGCAACCGGCTCACTGAGCGCGGACCAGGCCCTGATCTGCGCCCTGTTCAATGCGGTGGCAAGCAGTGGTGCACTGAGGCGCGATTTACCAACCAGAGGCTCTGCGGCGGCGCACAGGAAAACGGCAAAGAGCGTGCCCGAGTTACCCCGTGCTTGTTCCATGGCTGCCTGCCCGGCACGCGACAGCAAGGCGCCGACATCGTTGCCGGTTTCCGCGGCATCAGTTGCCGTGCCACCCAAGGCAGTGACGGCTGCCCGGACGGTGAGATAGAGGTTGGTTCCGGTATCGCCATCGGCAACAGGAAAAATGTTAATCGCGTTGAGACGGTCGCTGTGATTGCCGAGGACCACCTCCGCCTTGCCGAGCCAACGTTTCATGGCGTGCGCATTCGCGGCGATCTTAGTCTGCAAAGTGATCCCATCCAACGGTGTCAGCAGTTTGCCCGGAAATCCGGACGCCACTGCCTGGCGGCTCGACAACGGCTTGAACCGAGCCTATCGCAGTGAAGCACTGCGGCAGCTGTATATCTGCCGGGAAAGTGGCAAGCAAACCATGGTCTTCTCCCCCGCCCAGTACCCATCGCATAGCGTCATCGCCAAGCAAGGCAGCTGCCGGTTCCAACGTGGCTGCATAGGTCTCCAAGGCCGCAGAATCGAAATTCAGGATCACGCGGCTTGCTGCGGCCAGGCGACTGCCGTCGCGCATCAGGCCATCGGAGATGTCCAACATGGCGGTGGCACCCGCGCGCGCAGCCAGAGGCCCGGCGAGCAGTGGTGGCAGCGGCCTGCATTGGTTGTCCACCAGGATCCGCAAGTCAGCAGACAAGCTGTCCAAGGAAATTTCGCTTTCCAACAGCGCCCACCCGGCAGCTGCCCTTCCCAGCGTTCCCGAAACAGCCACTATGTCCCCGGGTTTGGCGCCGGACCTCAGCACCGGCGCCAGGCCGGCAAGCGTGCCGACGACGGCGACAGTCACTGCAAGCTCCCGGCCACGGCCCAGGTCCCCGCCAGCCACGGAGCAGTCCGGTGCTCCCAGGCCACTAATCGCCGCCGTAAGGCCATCGGCAAACGCTTCAACCCATTCGACGGGCGTGTCCGGTGGCAGGGTAAGGCTCACCACCAGACTGGTGGCACTGCCACCCATGGCGTTGATGTCGCTGAGGTTTTGCGCCGCGGCCTTCCAGCCGACGTCGTATCCGGTGGTCCGATAGCCGTTGGGCCACTCAAGCCTGAAGTCCTGGTCCTGGGTCTGGGTGTCGATGGAGATGAGGGTACGGCCGTCCGGTGCTGCGATCAGGGCAGCGTCGTCGCCGGGTCCCAGGAGAACGCCGGGGCTATGGTGCAGTCGCGGGAAGATCCGGGCAAGGAGCGCGGACTCCGTTAGGTCCTGGACGGTCAACTGATCTACTGGCACTGCACTCGATTCTTCTCTTGACACGGATCTCCACCCTTTTCCAGGTACTGCCTAACGCTATCGCGCTCCACCGACAGGATAATGCGGCACTCCCTCTGGCGTTCCAGCAGGAATGTGACCCTGGCAACGCGTATCTGCCACCCCGCGCGTGCGGGATAGGCTGGATGGATGCACCGTAAGACCCTCCGCCGGACAGCTCTGGCCATCGCCCTGGCTTCCGCATCCGTCACCGCTTTGTCGGCCTGCTCACCGGCCGTGGACGTCACGGCCGCCGCGGACGCGGCCAATCCTGCCTGCGCACCCATGATGGTGGCCCTGCCAGACCAAATCGGTGATGCGGCCCTTCGCAAAACCAACAGCCAGGCCACAGCCGCATGGGGAGATCCTTCTCAGGTTATTCTCCGCTGCGGCGTAAACGTTCCAGGTCCCACCACAGACCGTTGCGTGAGCGTCAATGACATCGACTGGGTCATCAAGGAAGGCGATCCCGTCTATACCCTGACCACCTTCGGGCGCGAACCCGCCACGGAAATCCTGATTGATCCGGTCAAATTGGAGGCAGCGAACATCAGTTCGGCTACCGTGCTCACCGAACTGGCAGCAGCTGTTGGCAAGATCAAGGCAACCGGAAAGTGCGTTGGCCAGGAAGACCTTCAGAACCTGCCGTCAGCGCAGTAGGCCATCAACCAGGTCAGCGCAGGCCCGTTTTGCGGGTCAGCGCCAGATGGATCAATTCGTCAATCAGATCCCCGTAGGCAAGGCCGGATGCGGCCCACATTTGCGGGTACATGCTCTTAGGTGTGAAGCCAGGCATCGTGTTGATCTCGTTGATAATGAGCTCGCCGGCCGGGGTGTAGAAGAAGTCCACACGGCTAAGGCCTTCTGCCCCGACGGCGTCGAAAGCGACGGCGGCAAGTTCGCGCACACGCGCGATTGCCTCATCCGGCATATCGGCAGGGCAGCTCAGGGCTGCGGCCCCGTCCTCCACGTATTTGGCGGCAAAGTCATAGAACTGATGCTCTCCTTCTGCCACGGCAATTTCACCGGGCATTGAAGTACGGGGAGCATCGGTTCCACGGCCTTGAAGGACCGCGCATTCGATCTCACGGCCCACGATGCCGGCTTCAATGACAAGCTTCAGGTCGTGGCGTCGCGCTTCCTCTATGGCAGCGTCCAGCCCATCCATCGAGTCCACTTTGGAAATACCCATGGACGAACCCGCGCGGGCAGGCTTGACGAACACGGGGAACCCAAGCTTGTCCACCCGCTTACGAACTGCCTCGGAGTCAGTGCTCCATTCGCGGTCCGTGACAGCCACGTACGGGCCCACGCTTAGTCCGGCGGATTCAAACACCACCTTCATGAAGTGCTTGTCCATTCCCACAGCCGAGGCCAGCACACCGGCTCCGACATAGCGGGTGTCCGAAAGCTCCAGGAGGCCTTGGACTGTACCGTCTTCTCCCCACGGCCCATGCAGCAGGGGAAAGACCACGTCCACGGCACCCAATTCCAAGGGAACGGCGTTGGGCTCGGTCACGATGAGCTGATGCTCACCACCCACCTCGGCCAAGGTGACGGTTTTACCCGACGGCGCCACCTCGGGAAGCGCTGCGGAGCTCAAGGACCAGTCGCTGGTGTCGCCCGAAGCGAGAACCCACTGACCGGATTTGGCGATGCCGATCGGTATGACCTCGTACTTGTTTTTGTCGATCGCGCCCATCACGCCAGCGGCAGTGACGCAGCTGACTGCGTGTTCGCTGGAGCGCCCCCCGAAGAGGATTGCTACACGGGGACGGCCCGTCACGGGGGTGGATTGGTCAGTCACCATCAGTAGTCGCCTTCGGACTTCAGTGCCCGGGCCAGCAGTCGCGGTCCCAGGTCATCAACGGACATTCTGCCTTCCAGCACTGCCACGACGGCGGCCGTAATCGGCATTTCTACATTCAACTTGCCAGCGAGCTCATGTACAGCCGGGCCCGATTTGATGCCCTCGGCTGTTTGTGTCATTTGTTCGGCAACTTGCTCGAGGCTGAGGCCTTCTCCAAGCAACCTCCCGGCGGTGTGGTTGCGTGAGAGAGCTGACGAGCATGTGGCAACAAGATCCCCCAGCCCGGCAAGGCCGGCCATGGTGTGAGCTTCTCCGCCGAGGGCCAGCGCAAGCCGGGACGTCTCGGCGAGTCCTCGTGTGATCACCGACGCTTTGGTGTTGTCGCCCATCTGCTTGCCTTCGCAAATTCCAACGGCAAGGGCAATCACGTTCTTTACGATCCCGCCGATTTCCACGCCCACAACGTCAGTGCTGGTGTAGGGCCTGAAGTACGGTGCCGTGCAGCACAAGGCTATGGCAGCAGCGGTGTCCGCGTCGCTGCAAGCAACAACGGATGCTGTTGGTTGCTCCCTGGCGATCTCCATTGCCAGGTTAGGACCGGAGACCACTGCTACGCGGGACGCGGGAAGACCCAACTCCTGGGCGATGACTTCGCTCATCCGGGCGTCCGTGCCCAGCTCGAGGCCCTTCATCAAAGAGACAACCACGGCGTCGGGTGCAAGCAAGGGCTTCCATTCCCCGAGTTGTGGCCGCAGGGATTGGGCGGGCACGGCGAGGACCACCAAGGTGGCGTCCTTGAGCACCTCGGCCACATCCGTGGAGGCGGTGACTGAAGGCGGGAGCACTATGTCTTTGAGGTATTGCTCGTTGCGGCGCGAAGAGTTGATCTGCTCAACCACCTGGGAGCGGCGACCCCAGATCCGGATGCTGCGCTCGGATCCGGTTGCCGCAGCGGCATCGGCCAAGACCTTGGCAAACGTGGTTCCCCAGGACCCCGCACCCAAAACTGCCACGATATCCGGTGTATTGACGGTACCGTCCACAGTGGTCATTTGCCGTCATCCCCTTCGTGCTCGTCAAGGGAGCCCTCCTGGGTGAAGCGGCCGTGCTTGGACTGTTTGTGGACAGCCGGATCCCAGCGCTCAGCCGGCGCATCTTCTCCGCGAAGGGTTTCAAGAAGTTCCGTGATCGCATCCATGATGACCTCCGTGGCCGCCGTCAGCGTTGTACGGTCCATGGGCCGGTCGCTGAACGCACTGAGATCAACGGGCTTACCCACAAGCACGCGCACAGTTTTGCGAGGGAAGATGTGGAACCGCTTGGCGTACCGCGGAAAAACTTCCTGTGCACCCCAGTGCGCCATGGGTACCACGGGCGCGCCGGTCTGCAGGGCAAGCCTGGCGGCCCCGGTGTGGCCCTTCATCGGCCACAGATGGGGGTCGCGGGTCAGGGTGCCCTCGGGATAGATAATGATTGCGCCGCCGGCGTCCACTACCTCTTTGGCGACTTGAAGCGAGCGGTTCGCTCCCGCCGTCGAGCGTTCAACCGGAATTTGCCTGGTGGCGCGCAACAGGGCACCCAATACGGGAACCTTGAAGAGGCCCGTCTTCGCGAGGAAGTGCGGTGGCCGCTTCTGGTTGTACACCATATGCCCGATCACGATGGGGTCGATCTCGGTGCAGTGGTTTGGTACTGCGATGAAGCCGCCGGATGGCAGGTTCTCCATGCCTTCCCACTTCTTGGCCATCAGGAGATTCATCAGCGGACACGCGAGACCGGCCAGCAGCATGAATGTTGCACGGCTCTTGGCCGATTCCTTCAAAGGAGCCCCCGCTACTTGGTGGTGGTGATATCGAAATCGGCGCCCAGGCCGGCCAACTTCTCGGTGAAGCGCTCATAGCCGCGATTGATGATGTCGATGCCCGTAACCCGTGAAGTTCCCGTAGCAGCAAGCGCTGCGATGAGGTGGCTGAAACCGCCCCGGAGATCAGGGATGTCAATATCGGTGCCCCTGAGTGGAGTGGGACCTGAAATGACTGCTGAGTGGAGGAAGTTCCGCTGTCCGAACCGGCAGGGAACACTGCCCAGGCACTCACGGTGTACCTGAATGTTCGCACCCATTCGCGCAAGGGCTTCGGTGAATCCGAACCGGTTCTCGTAGACCGTCTCGTGGACGATTGAGACGCCCTCGGCCTGCGTGAGGGCAACCACCAACGGCTGCTGCCAGTCCGTCATGAATCCGGGGTGGACGTCCGTCTCCAGGACGAGCGGGGAGAGTTTGCCGCCCTGATGGTAGAAGCGGATGCCGTCATCGCCAATGTCCATGCCACCGCCCACTTTGCGGTAGGTATTGAGGAAGGTCATCATGTCCCGCTGCGAAGCGCCCTCAACATAGATGTCGCCCCGGGTCACCAAAGCAGCCGAAGCCCAGGACGCGGACTCGTTGCGGTCCGGGAGTGCGCGGTGGTTGTATCCACGCAGGTCCTTGACGCCTTCGATCCGGATGGTCCGGTCCGTCTGGACGCTGATGATGGCGCCCATTTTCTGCAGGACAGCTATGAGATCGATGATCTCCGGTTCCGTGGCCGCGCCAATGAGTTCGGTGATGCCCTCCGCACGCGTTGCACTCAGCAGCACCTGCTCGGTGGCCCCAACCGAGGGGTATGGCAGGGAAATTTTGGCTCCGTGAAGGCCGTTCGGGGCAGAGATGTGGATGCCACCGGGGCGCTTTTCCACCACGGCACCGAACTGCCGCAAAACGTTCAGGTGGTAGTCGATGGGCCTGTCGCCGATCTTGCAGCCACCCAGATCCGGGATGAATGCCTCGCCGATCGCATGGATCAGGGGTCCGCACAGCAGGATGGGAATCCTTGAATCGCCCGCGTGTGCATCAATTGCTGTGCTGGAGGCCGTCTTCGCATCCTTGGGATCCAAGGTGAGGTCGCCCGAAACCGGATCCTTAACGACGGTCACGCCATGCAGCTGCAGCAGGCTGGTGACTACCTCTACGTCCTTGATTTCCGGCACATTCCTCAGCACCGATGGCTCGCTGCCCAGCAACGCCGCCACCATGGCCTTGGGCACCAGGTTCTTGGCACCGCGAACGGTCACTCGTCCGGTTAACGGGACGCCACCGCGGATTGTCAGAACACTACTCATCTATACCGGTTTCCTCACGACTACTCGCCCCCCAAACTTACAAAGGCTCCAGCTAAGCATAGAAGCTCGCTTTACCGATCCGAAATGGAACCGCCCGAAGGCTCGCCGATCACGTCCCTGAAGCACACCGACAAAAAAGGACCGGCCGGCCCTCCCAGGGGGGCCCACCGGTCCGTTATCCGCAAGGTTGCGACCTCACAGCAGAGGCTACTGGGCTTGAACCTTCGCTGGCAGCGTCTTCGGCTTGAAAGACGGGCGCGTGGCCTCGTACGCCGTGATGTCTGCCTCATGCTGAAGGGTCAGGCCGATGTCGTCGAGGCCTTCCAGCAGGCGCCACCGGGTGTAGTCGTCAATCTCGAACGGCGCCACTACATTGCCGCACTCAACCGTTTTGGAGACCAGGTCCACCTTGACTTCGGTACCGGGGTGGTTTTCCAGGACCTTCCAGATCAACTCAATGTCGTCCTGGGCTACCTGCGCCGCCAGCAACCCCTGCTTTCCGGAGTTTCCGCGGAAGATGTCTGCGAAACGTGATGACAGAACAGCTTTGAAACCGTAATCCTTCAACGCCCAGACGGCGTGTTCGCGGGATGACCCCGTACCGAAATCGGGGCCGGCCACCAGGACGGAGCCTGCGCTGAACGGGGCTTGGTTCAGGATGAAGGACTCGTCTTTCCGCCAAGCGGCGAACAGCGCGTCCTCAAACCCTGTCCGGGTGATGCGCTTGAGGTACACAGCGGGGATGATCTGGTCCGTGTCCACGTTGCTCTGGCGCAGGGGAACGCCGATGCCGGTGTGGGTAGTGAATGCTTCCATGGGATCCTCCTAGACTGCGGTTCCGGTCAGTGTGCCTGCGGCAGCGGACTCGAGGTCCGACGGCGAGCTCAGCGTGCCTCGGACCGCCGTGGCGGCGGCCACCACCGGCGAGACCAAGTGCGTGCGGCCGCCCTTACCTTGGCGTCCCTCGAAGTTGCGGTTGGATGTTGAGGCGCAACGCTCCCCCGGCTCCAACTGGTCCGGGTTCATGCCCAAGCACATGGAACAACCAGCAAAACGCCATTCAGCGCCAAAGTCCTTGAAGACCTTGTCCAGGCCCTCTGCTTCGGCTTCGAGCCGGACACGGGCTGATCCGGGAACCACCAGCATGCGAATGTTGGGGTCCTTTTCACGGCCACGGATGATGTCTGCAGCAGCGCGCAGGTCTTCAATCCGGGAATTGGTGCAGGAACCCAGGAAGACCGTATCCACACGGATGTCCTTCATGGGAGTGCCGGCCTCCAGGCCCATGTACTGCAGTGCGCGCTCAGCGGCTGCCTTGGCATTCTCATCACCGAAGTCCTCGGGCGAAGGCACCTTGGCGGACAGCGAGACGCCTTGGCCCGGGTTGGTTCCCCAGGTCACGAACGGCTCCAGGGTGTCAGCGTCGAGGTCAACTTCGACGTCGAAGGTCGCGTCGGCGTCCGTGTTCAACGTGTTCCAGTACTCGACGGCGGCATCCCAGTCGGCGCCTTCGGGGGCGTGGGGGCGGCCCTGCATGTAGTCGTAGGTGGTCTGGTCCGGAGCCACCATACCGGCGCGGGCGCCGGCTTCGATGGACATGTTGCAGATGGTCATGCGGGCGTCCATGGACAGCGCACGAATGGCGGAGCCACGGTATTCCAGGACGTATCCCTGACCGCCACCGGTGCCGATCTTGGCGATGACGGCCAGGATGATGTCCTTGGCGGTGACGCCCGGACGCAGGGTACCTTCAACGTTGATGGCCATGGTTTTGAACGGCTTCAAGGACAGGGTCTGGGTGGCCATGACGTGCTCCACCTCGGACGTGCCGATGCCCATGGCCAACGCCCCGAAGGCCCCGTGGGTTGAGGTGTGCGAGTCGCCGCAAACCACGGTCATACCCGGCTGAGTCAGGCCCAGCTGCGGACCCACTACGTGCACGATTCCCTGTTCCTTGTCACCGAGGGAGTGCAAGCGGACGCCGAATTCCTTGCAGTTTGCGCGGAGGGTTTCAATCTGGGTACGGCTGGTCAGGTCCGCAATTGGTTTGTCGATGTCCAGCGTGGGAGTGTTGTGGTCCTCGGTGGCAATCGTGAGGTCTACCCGGCGCAAAGGCCGGCCGGCCAGGCGCAGGCCTTCAAATGCCTGCGGGGACGTTACTTCATGGACAAGGTGCAGGTCGATGAAGAGAAGGTCGGGCTGGGCATTGGCTCCTTCGCCTTCACCTTTGCGCACTATGTGCGCGTCCCAGACCTTCTCGGCCAGTGTCTTTCCCACGGCCTTGCTCCCTTCACTGCGATTGGCTTGTTGCATGTTCTTGTTCCACTGAAGCAGCCCGGCGTCAAAATAGGCCAGCGAAACAACTTGCATCTCAGATATTGAGACGGCAATATCATTACATGGACAATTCTAGTGGAGTCGGTGTCATTGATAAAGCGGCCCAAGTACTCGATGCCCTTGAGGCCGGGCCCACCACTCTCGCGCAGCTCGTGGCGGCCACAGGCCTTGCCCGGCCCACAGTTCACCGGCTCGCGCTGGCCCTGGTTCACCACCGCCTGGTAAGCCGCGACATTCAAGGGCGCTTCGTCCTGGGCAGCCGGCTGGTGGAACTCGCATCCGCTGCCGGTGAAGACCGGCTCATCGCCTCCGCCGGTCCCGTTCTCATTCAGCTCCGCGACGCCACGGGCGAAAGCGCGCAGATTTTCCGCCGCCAAGGCGACTGGCGTGTCTGCGTGGCGTCGGCGGAACGCCCTATCGGCCTTCGCGACACCATTCCCGTCGGCACCCAGCTGTCCATGAAGGCCGGCTCCGCCGCCCAAGTACTGCTGGCATGGGAAGACCATGACCGCCTCCTTGAGGGGCTGCAAAACGCCCGCTTTACGCCTACCGTCCTGGCAGGAGTACGACGCCGGGGCTGGGGTCAGAGCCTCGGCGAACGCGAACCTGGGGTCGCCTCGGTTTCGGCCCCCGTGCGCGGACCCTCCGGAAGGGTCATTGCCGCAGTATCGATTTCCGGTCCTATTGAGCGACTCACCCGCCAGCCGGGCAGGCTGCACGCCGAAGTGGTCTGTAACGCCGCCAGGGTACTGACCGAGGCCCTCAGGAAGAACAACGACTAGCCATGGAAAGCTACGCCGTCTTTCTGCGCGGCATCAACGTGGGCGGCATCAACATCAAGATGGCCGATCTCTCCGCAGCCCTGAAGGACTACCCGTTCACCAAGGTCAAAACGCTCCTGGCCAGCGGAAACGTGGTGCTTCAGAGTGACCTCAGCCCAAAGTTCGTCAAAGCGCAGTTCGAAAAGTGCTTGCGGGAAACCTTCGGATACGACGCCTGGGTGGTGGTCCTCACCGCCGCGCGGGTCAGCGAACTGGTGGACGCGTGCCCATACCCGGCCGACGACAAATCCACGCACAGTTACATCACTCTCGCCTCGGACACCGCAATGCTCGACGAACTCTTTGAAGCAGGCGAAAACCTGGGCGGCGTAGAACAAGTGCGCCTTGGCCCAGAGGCCTCCGCTTGGCTGGCACCGGCTGGCGGCACGCTGGACAGCCCTTTCAGCAAGCTCTCCGCCAAGGCACGCTACAAAGCCGGCACCACTACCCGGAACTTGAGAACACTCATCAAAGTCAGGGACGCAGCCGCGGCCCTCTAGCCGGAACGTGCGGCCTTGAGGGCTGCGTTGAACGCCTTCAAGCGGGTAATTTCCACCTCGACGGGCTCTACAATCCGCTTCTCGGCAACCGCCGCCACGGCAGCTTTCAACCGTTTCCCTGCCTTCGACGCCCTAACCCGAGCGGCCCATCCACCAAGAATCCTCCCGGTGATGGCAAGGGCAATTCCCAGCGACACTCCCCCGGCAACCATCAGGGTTGGCCACGGCCACCCTTCTGTTCGAGGCACCTCAGGCACCGGCATTTGGAAGTAGCCGAGCACGGCCAACACACCCAGCCAGCCCAGTCCCCCTGCTGCGAGCACAAGCGCGATCCATTGGAGGGTATTGAAAAGAAGCCACCACAGGGGACGTTTGCCCGCCAAGAGGTCAGTGCCTGCAATCGCTTGGTCCAAGGCGTCGGGCAGCTCCTCCCGCCCGTCCCTTGCCGCGCTGCGGATGGCTGCGCGCCAAGGACCCGGGGCACCCGTCGAGGCGTCGTCGGCAAAATCCCTGACGGCCGCATCCGTGCGTGCCCGCTCGGGTGCGCCTGCAGGTGGCAGCGATGTCCTGTTCAGCTCCGGCCTGGTGTCATCCCTGCCAAGGTTCAACCGCCGGAGCGGGTCGGGCCGGAAACGCAAGAGCCAGCGGGTGACGGGCCACCCCGTCCTCTTGGCGGACTCTCTTTGGAAAGATCGCTGAACGGCGTCCACCACCACCGGTACATTTGCCGCCGTCGACAATTCAGACGCCAGGCGGGCTTTCGTACCTACCTTGACGCCCCGGGCTTCGCCTTCGCCGGAGGCGCGGGCGAGTTCCCCGGCCGCCTTTGCAACGTCCGCCGCCAAGCGTTCTGTGGTTGCCTCCCGTTGGACCACCACCTTCCTGATGGCACTGCGGAGGGCTTGGACGCCGTCGCCAGTCAGTGCTGAGGCACTGAGGACCCGAACTTTCCCCAGTCCGTCCCGCGCCAGGATAGCTTCCAAAGACTCCATCACCGCAGAGGCGTCGGCAGCACTGAGTTTGTCCACCTGGTTCAGGACAACCAGCGTGACTGCACCGTGGGAGGCCATGGGGCGAAGAAAGTCATTATGCACTGCGGCGTCGGCGTACTTTTGTGGGTCCAAGACCCACACCAGGACGTCAACCATGCCCACCATCCGTTGGACGATCTCCCGGTTTTCCACCTTGGTGGAATCGAAGTCCGGTAGGTCCAGCAGCACCAGGCCGGTGTGTTCGTCCGCGAGACCTGGAACTGGCGGCAGCGTGTGCCGCTCTTTGACATCCAGCCAGTCGAGCAACGGCCCGCTGCCTTCCTCTCCCCAAATGCCCGCCAAAGGTGCTGACGTTGTGGGACGCCGCGCGGTGGCAGTTGCCAGCCGACTGTCCGAAACAGCATTGAACAGGGAGGATTTTCCGCTGCCTGTCGCTCCGAAGAATCCCACCACGGTGTGATCGGCCGAGAGTGACCGCCGCGAGGTGGCACGCTCCAGGACCTCGTAGACGGATTGCAACTCCGGATCCGGGAGGACGCCCTCGGCCAGCTCCCGTGCGGCATTGAGCGATTCAAGCCTGCGCTGCAACCGGGACGATTCGCGAACCTGGCTGTGCCGGCTCATGCGACCCCTGCCAAGCCGCGCAATGCTTGAGCATGCCGGGCGAGGTCAACTCCAGATCCAGGAAGTGCTGCCTCGAGGCGGCCAAGGAACCGCTCCCTCTCATCGTCAAGGAGCCGTTGGCACTGAGTATGCAGATCGTCCCTTGCCTGCTGGGCCAGTCGACGTACTGCGTCCTCACCGAACACCGCTTCGAGCAGCTTCTGGCCAACAACGGCCGTTCCGCCGGCAATGCCGATCTCCAAGCCGCTCAGACCGGCAGTCATGGAGAACACCACCACCATGAGCGCGGCGCCAAGCCCGTTGACGCCCAAGGATAGCCACCGTGCCTGGGTTCGCTTGCCCTGGCCCTGGGTACGGATCATCTCCATCAGCCCTTCCTGCCAGGATCGAATAGCCGCTGCGGCCTTCGCGTCAAACCCCTCGCTGGTTCCCGAAAGATCCTCAGTGCGAAGGAGTTCCCGACCAGCCATGTCCGAACGCCACCGCCTGTCCACGTTTTCGGCTGCGTTCGCGGCTTCGTCCAGGATCACCGCCTGCAAGCCGGTCTCAATGGCGGTCTCAACTTTCACAGCAGGAGCGGGTTCGCCACGGAAGAACGCTCCTACGCGGTCCCGCATCCTGCCGATATTCTGCTCGAGCGCACGGAAGAACTCTCCCGTACCTACGAAGTCCTGCCATCGCGCCAATACCTCGCCGCGGAGCAATGCTCCGTCTCTGGTGGCCTCAAGAATACGTTGGAGCGCCTGCTCGTACTCTGCAACGCAGGCTGCCCGGAGATTGTGCGCAGCGGTGTCCTGGACGGCAGCGGCCTCCGCGATTCCCTCCAAACGGACGCTGACTGCTTTGACGGCGCCATTAAGCGTGCGTCTGGCGACCTCTGCCCGGCCGGCTGCATTGGCTGCCAAAGCGCCCAGCCACTGACGCAGGGGAATCACGGATTCCTCCGGGAGCATCCCCAGCCCATTCAAGGCACTCTCCGGAACGACAAAAAGCTCCGCCTCACCCAAGCCTTGCCGATCCAGCATTGCCTGGAGGTCAGTCCTGACCTCTTCTTCCGCGGCGACGGGCACACGGTCCAGCACCACAGCTACGGTGATGTCCCTCGAAGCTGCGTCCAAGAGCAGCCGCCAGGGCACGGCGTCGGCGTAGCGGTTTGCTGTGGTGACAAACACCCAAAGGTCGGCGGCGGCAAGAAGCTGACCGGCGAGCCTGCGGTTGTCATCGGAGATGGAGTCGACGTCGGGCGCATCCAGGAGCGCGATTCCCTGCGGCACTGCCTCGTGTCCCACCAGTACCAATGACGTGATGGCCTGCGCGTCGGGAGCGGCACCCGCCTGATGGGCCGGCAGCGGGCTCGCTGACACGGTTCCGCGGATACGGTCCAGGCCCGGAAGGATGCGGTGGCCTTCAAACCACTCAGCGTCCAACGGATGATGCAGGAGGATGGGTTGGCGGGTGGTGGGCCTGATAGCGCCGGCACGCGTCACCGGATAGCCGATCAGCGCGTTAACCAGCGTTGACTTCCCCGCCCCCGTGGAACCGCCTACGACTGCCAGTAGCGGAGCGTCGAGGCTGCGGTAGCGGGGAATCACATAATCGTCGAGCTGGGCCAGGGACTCACGGATCCACTGACGGGCCTCCCGAACCTCCGGCACGGCGAGCGGAAGGGTTGTGGCCGCAAGTTCAGTGCGGGCAGCTACCAGGGTCTCGACGGCGGCTGCCGCGCCCGAGGCAGCTGGGGTAGCCCGGGGTCTTGCCTCATCATCATTTGCGGTCACAGCATCATCATGCCAGCCCAATCCCCGTCACAGGAGCGGCGCCGCAGGCACAGAGGATAAAACCAAGGAAAAAAGAAATCCCCCGGAACCGTGGTTCCGGGGGATTTGTCTGTGACCCCAGCGGGATTCGAACCCGCGTTACCGCCGTGAGAGGGCGGCGTACTAGGCCGCTATACGATGGGGCCTTGCACTTTTTTGTCACCGTTTCCGGCGATCAAGCTGAATGAGTATTTCATACTTTCAGCTTCTCTCCAAATCGCTTCAGCGACTTGGAGGTTCTGAATTTCCGGCGTATTCACGCGGATTTTCAGAGCTGGGATACCAGGACTCGAACCTAGAATGACGGTACCAGAAACCGTAGTGTTGCCAATTACACCATATCCCAAAGTGACTTTCGGACCGGAGTTCAGCGCTTTGGTTTCCCTCAGCTTTTCCCTCCGTGCCCCTCAGCACGAGTAATGACTCTACCGGAGTCTGGCCACCTGCACAAATCGGAAAGCCGTTACCTGCATCACACCATTCTCACGCCGCAGCAGGAGCTGTTACCAGCAGCCGGGACAGAGAGTCCACCTGGCGCCCGGTGAACTCTTCCACCACTTCTCCCGTCCTGTTGAGCCAAACGCCGATCAGGCCCGCCGCCGTTGCACCGTCGGCATCAAGCAACCTGTTGTCGCCCACATACAACGTCTCTCCCGGCACCGTGCCCAGCAGACGCACACCTTCGAGGTAGATCGCCGGATCCGGCTTTGGCACGCCCACCGTGTCCGTACCCACCAGGACCTTGATCCTTGACAGGTCTGCACCGTCCAGCTTGGCCCGCTGGTAATCATGCACGTTGTTGCTCACGGCGCCGTAGGGAATCCCTGCGGCATCGAGGGCGTCGAGTACGCCTTCAACGTCGTCAAAAGCCCGCACATACGCCGTCTGGCGTTGATGGTACTCGGCTACCCAGGCTTGGGATTCCTCGGCGTCCTGAAGCTCCACGCCAAAGTGTCCCAAAGCAGCCCTGCCCCGCAGGAGCCGCTGCTCATTGAAAGTCAGCTCCCCAGCCAGATAGCGGTCGTAGAAGTGCGTGGTCTCGTGCGTGAAGATACGTCCGAACTTCGCCCACCCGGCCTGATCCAGGCCGGGCAGGAGATGTTCGCTGACATCGCGCAGTGCCGTTGTCATGGCGTACTCAAGGTCCACCAGGGTGTCATCAATGTCGAAGAGGACGCCGCGGACAGTTCCGAACGAGCTGGAGATAGCCATGACTGCTTCTGCCTCTAGCCGCGGAAGGCGCGGACACGAGCGAGCGAGGAATCCTTGCCGAGGATCACCATCGACTCGAACAGCGGCGGAGAAATGCGGCGTCCGGAAATGGCCGTGCGCACGGGCCCGAATGCTGCCCGCGGCTTGATGCCAAGATCCTCAACCAGAGCCTGCTTGAGCGCGGTCTGAATGTTCTCCGCGGACCACTCCCCAATCGGTTCCAGGGCAGCCAAGGCCGCATCGAGTACTTCCTCCAGGTTCTCCGGAAGGCCCTTGCGGGCATCGTCGGCAACATCAACGGCGTCATCGGCCTTGAACAGGAAGGCCAGCATCTCGGGAGCTTCGCCCAGGAGGGTGATGCGTTCCTGGACCAGAGGCGCCGCCTCGGCGAGGATCTCCTCCTGACGCGGAGTGAGGATTTCCCCTACGAAACCTGCAGCACGGAGGTAGGGAACCAAGCGTTCCTTGAAGTCCTCCGGTGCGAGCATCCGCACGTGGGTTCCATTGATGGCCTCAGCCTTCTTGATATCGAAGCGCGCCGGGTTGCCCAGGACATCGTGGATGTCGAAGTTGGCTACGAGCTGCTCCACCGTGAAGATGTCCTCGTCAGCGCTGAGGGACCAGCCCAGCAGGGACAAGTAGTTGAGAAGGCCCTCAGGGATGAAGCCACGTTCACGGTGCAGGAACAGGCTGGACTCGGGGTCACGCTTGGAAAGCTTTTTGTTGCCCTGGCCCATGACGTAGGGCAGGTGCCCGAATTCCGGCATGTACTCGGCGACGCCAATTGCATAGAGGGCGCGATACAGCGCAATCTGACGCGGAGTGGAGCTCAGCAGGTCCTCGCCACGAAGGACGTGGGTGATTCCCATGAGGGCATCGTCCACCGGGTTCACCAGTGTGTAAAGCGGTGCACCGTTGGCACGGACAACAGCAAAGTCCGGAACCGAACCCGCCTTGAACGTAATCTCACCGCGGACCAGATCGTTGAAGGTCAGGTCCTCGTCCGGCATGCGGAGGCGGAGCACTGCTTCGCGGCCCTCGGCCTTGAACTGTGCCAGCTGCTCATCCGTCAGATGGCGGTCGAAGCCGTCATAACCCAACTTCGGGTCGCGCCCGGCGGCCTTGTGGCGGGCCTCAATCTCATCAGGCGTGGAGTAGGACTCGTAAACGTGTCCCCCGGCTTTGAGCTTGGCGATGACGTCCTGGTAAATCTCGCCTCGCTGCGACTGCCGGTACGGCTCGTGCGGTCCGCCAACCTCTACACCCTCATCCCAGTTGATGCCGAGCCATTTCAGGGCGTCCAGCAACTGGTGGTAGCTCTCTTCACTGTCACGGGCCGAATCTGTGTCCTCGATGCGGAAGATCAGCTTGCCGCCGGTGTGGCGTGCATAGGCCCAGTTGAACAGGGCGGTGCGGATCAGGCCAACGTGCGGTGTACCCGTAGGCGACGGGCAGAAACGGACGCGGACCGGAGTCTCGGCGTTGACGGCAGGAATGGCGCTGGAGGCAGCGTTCGACGCAGAAGCAGTAGTCATAGTGGTTCCAACTTTACCGCTTGGCGCCGCTTCGGTTTCCCGGCCGGGAAAGCCCGACGGCGGTACGCGCCTTTCGAGCGAGAGGCGCGTACCGCCGTCGGGGTCTGGCGTTTTGCGTGATGCCTAGCGGCGGACCACCGGGTTGGAGAGCCGGCCGATGCCCTCGATCTCCACCTCGAACCGGTCGCCCTCACTGACCAGGCCTACGCCGGCGGGGGTGCCGGTCATGATGACGTCGCCCGGAAGGAGGGTGAATGCGTGCGAAACGATCGAGACAAGCTCGCGTACACCCCGGATCATCTGGTTGGTGCTGCCATCTTGGCGGAGTTCGCCGTTGAGGCGGCCCTGGATGGACAGGTCCTCGTGGTCCAGTTCGGTTTCGATCCACGGACCAAGCGGCGCGGAGGTGTCGAATCCCTTGGCACGCGCCCATTGAAGGTCTGTCTTCTGGACATCGCGGGCGGTGAGGTCGTTGCCGCAGGTGTAGCCGAAGATGACGTCGTCCGCACGGTCCTCGGGAACGTCCTTGCAGATCCGGCCGATCACCACGCACAGCTCAGCTTCGAAGGAAACTTCCTCCGAGAACTCAGGAAGGATGATGGGATCGTTGGGGCCGATCACCGAGGTGTTGGGCTTCAGGAACAGCAACGGTTGCTGGGGAACCTCGTTGCCGAGTTCAGCAGCGTGCTCTGCGAAATTCCGGCCTACACCGATGACCTTGCTTCGGGGAATGATCGGAGCGAGGAGCCTCACGTCCTCGAGCTTGTGCTTCACGTGGGTACGCTCAACACCATTAAAGAAGGGGTCGCCGTTGATGACAGTGATTTCCTCACTGCCGGGCTCGCCTTCAACAACGCCATAAAGGGGATCAGAATCAACTACAAACCGGGCGATACGCATGGGCTCAAGCCTACAGTCCGCCTCTAGCTTCGGAGGTAATCCAACTGGGCTGCCACGGAAGTCTCCGCCGCCCACCTGACGGATGGGTCGACGTCGGGATAAACGGCATCGGTGACCGCTGGAATCGAGGCGTCCTGCCCCAGGTGGTCCAGCGCGGCCCTGATTTGATCGAGCCGCTGCTCACGGTGATCACGATACTCGCGGCACTTCTCGTCCAAAGCCGGGAGCACAGGCCCATGGGCGGGCAGCAGAGTTGCGGGCCCCATCGCTTCCAGCTTGTCCAAGCTTGAAAGGTAGTCGCCTAATCGGCCATCAGGGTAATCCAGCACGGTGGTTCCCCTGCCCAGAATGGTGTCCCCGGTGAGAACGGAACCGGTGGGGCCGTCATCCGGAAGATGGAAACAGAGGGAGTCGGACGTATGACCAGGGCTTGCCACCACGCGGATTTCCACGCCACCCGCCATCAGGACCTCGCCGTCCATCAGCGGCTCACCGCCATGGCAATGTTCCGGCAACGCAGCACGCACCGGTGCCCCGGTGATCTGATGGAACCGCGCTGATGCCTCAGTGTGGTCAGCATGCCGATGCGTAATGAGGACCACCTCCACAACGCCCGCCGATGCCAGCACGGCCAAGTGGTGTTCGTCTTCAGGACCCGGGTCCACCACCGCGATGTCGGGAGAATCCGGGGCGCCAATGACATAGGAGTTGGTGCCGTCCAGGCTCATCGGTCCCGGGTTTGGAGCCAATCGGTAGCGGGTGAGCTCGCTGCTGCGCTGCAAAGACTCCGCGGTGGGCGTCAGAGAGGAGCCATCGCCGGGAGGAGTGGTGCCGGAAGTCGCCATTGATTCAGAAGTCACTGTCCCATCTTGGCACTGAACCCACGCTCTCTCACATCCGGCGCCCTTCCCACCAACCCTCACTCACATCCGGCGCCCAAACCACCAACCCTCACTCATATCCCACGCCCTTCCCGGGCTAGACGCCTTGAAGTGCCAGAATTGACAGCGTTAGAACGCCCCCAGTGAACTGCAAGAGGGCCCGCCCCAAACCCGAGGGATCTGCGAGAGCGTCCGGGGAAGCAGAACGGCGGCCCGTCCGCTTGTCTGCCAAGGGGACGGGCCGCCGTCGTGCGTCTTTAGTTTGTGCAGGGCACCCGGGTACTAGACCAGGCGGGTCAGCCAGCCGTGGGTGTCCTCAACGGTTCCGGTTTGGATGCCAAGGAGCTGCTGGCGGATGGCCATGGTGGTCTCCCCGGCCTTCGCGTCCTCGGAACCAATGAATTCCGTGGCGTCCTTGAGCACACCGATCGGCGTGATCACTGCTGCAGTGCCGCAAGCGAAAACTTCGGTGATCTCGCCGGAAGCGACGCCTTCGCGCCACTCGTCCAGGGTGATCTTCCGCTCGGTGACCTCACGGCCCATGTCCTTGGCCACCTGGATGACGGACATACGCGTCACGCCTTCCAGGATGGTGCCGCTGAGTGCGGGAGTAACCAAGGAACCGTCCTTCATGACGAAGAAGACGTTCATTCCGCCGAGTTCTTCCACGGCGTCGTCGTTGAAGTGGTCCAGGAAAAGTACCTGCTTGCAACCGTTCGCTTCGGCTTCCTGCTGTGCGATCAGGGACGCTGCATAGTTTCCGCCGCACTTGGCCGCACCTGTTCCACCGCGGCCCGCACGGGCGTATTCGCGGGAGATCCAGATGGAAACAGGCTTGAGCTCGCCACCGAAGTAGTTGCCGGCAGGGGAAGCGATGACCCGGAAAGACACTTCGCGGGCAGCACGGACACCAAGGAACGCTTCTGTGGCGATCATGAACGGACGCAGGTACAGTGCTTCACCGTCGCCGGACGGCACCCATTCCTGGTCCGCCTGTACGAGTTCGCGGATGGCACCGAGGAAGTACTCCTCGGGCAGCTCCGGAAGGGCAAGGCGGCGTGCCGACTTGTTCAAGCGCGCGGCGTTGGCCTCAGGCCGGAAGGTCCACACGGATCCGTCGGCGTGACGGTAGGCCTTCAGACCCTCAAAGATTTCCTGACCGTAATGCAGCACGGCAGCGGACGGGTCCAGGGAGATGGGTCCGTAGGGCTCGATCCGGGCATTCTGCCAACCGCCATTGCCATCGGCGTCAACCTTGTAGTCAACGACGGCGGTGTGGTCGGTGAAGTAGTCGCCGAAGCCTGGGTTCGCCAGGACGGCTGCACGCTCCTCAGCAGATTTCGGGGTTTCCGAAAGCTGCTGGCTGAATTCGACGCCATGGGCAGTCTGAGTCATGTTTCCTCCACAGTCAGCTACCTGGCAGTGCGAACCGGATCCCCAAAAGGGTGTGGTTCAGCGATGGACCAGGGAAGCAGGTAAATAATTCAAGACAAGCTTACGCCTGAGTATTGGGCCTAAAGTGCGGCCGCAATGGCGTCGCCAATGGCAGCTGTGCTGCGTGGCTCGCCGGTGCGGCTTTCGACGTCGGCGACTACTGCCGCTTCGATCTTTCGGGCCGCCGTGGTGTAGCCAAGGTGGTCCAGGAGCAGCACTGCGGAGAGGATGGCCGCGGTGGGATCGGCTTTCTGCTGTCCGGCGATGTCCGGAGCGGAGCCGTGGACGGGCTCAAACATGGACGGTGCTGTGCGGTCCATGTTGATGTTGCCTGATGCCGCCAGGCCAATGCCGCCGGTAACGGCAGCTGCGAGGTCGGTGAGGATGTCGCCGAAGAGGTTGTCGGTGACGATGACATCAAAGCGGGAGGGGTCGGTCACCATGAAGATGGTGGCTGCGTCAATGTGCAGGTAGTCGTGGGTGACCTCGGGGAATTCCTTGGCCACGGCCTCGACGGTCCGCTTCCACAGGTGCCCGGCAAACACGAGCACATTGTGCTTGTGGACAAGGGTGACGTGCTTGCGCGGACGCTCGCTGGCGCGGCGGAAGGCATCGCGAACCACGCGCTCCACGCCGTGGGCGGTATTGAGGGAAACTTCCGTGGCCACCTCATGGGGTGTCCCGCCTCGCAATGTGCCGCCGTTGCCCACATAGGGACCTTCGGTGCCTTCGCGGACCACGATGAAATCGATGGCGCCGGGGTTGGCCAACGGGCTGCCGACCGTACCGTAGAGACGGGACGGGCGCAGGTTTACATAGTGGTCCAGGCTGAAGCGGAGCTTGAGCAGCATCTCGCGTTCAATGATGCCGGACGGGATGCGGGTATCGCCCGGAGCTGCGCCTACTGCACCAAAGAGGATTGCATCGCGGGTGCGCAGATCCGCCAGGACCTCGTCCGGGAGGGTCTCGCCGGTCTCAAGCCAGTGCTGGGCACCGAGCTTATAGTTGGTCAGTTCGAGGGCGACGCCTTCGGCGGCTACAGCCTTTTCGAGGACCTTGACGGCTTCGGCGATGACCTCTGGGCCAATGCCGTCGCCAGGGATGACAGCGAGATTGATGGACGTTGCACTCATGGTTCTATCTAGCCAAGCAATCCACATGCTGGTCAAAATCGTCTCACTCCTTGAACAACGGCATCTGGTTGCAGCAACGGAAGGCTCAGACCACGGCATGATGCCCATGCCGGGACCCAGCGCATAGAGTCATAGCGTGGATAGAAGGCACGCAGCTTACGAATGGTTCCGGATCAACCGCTTCAAAGTGGACATGACGGCCACCTGCCTGCTGATTCTCCTCTTCGGTCCCGTATATCTGGTCGCCGACAGGCCTTGGCTGTTCCTTCTGTCCTGCAGCCTCCTGTTCCCCCTCGCCTGGCGACGTACGCGCCCGGCTGTGGCGGCCGGCGTCGTGATCCTTGTGTGCCTCATCCAGTGGGCCGTGGGTGCGGAACCGGTAGCGGGCCAAATCGCGGTCCCGCTGGTCATCTACGCAACGGCTGCCTACGGACCTGCGTGGGCGAGCCGGACGGTTCTGCTGGCCGGGCTCGTCGGTGGGGTCATGCTCACCACACGGCTCTTTTCCACTACCGCCGAATCCGGAATTCTGGGCCTGACCATAGGCGCGCTCTATACCGTGCTGATATGGATGCTTGTCTTGGTGAGTTGGACACTTGGTGACCTGACGCGCGTCCGCCGCCTCCAGCTTCAGGCACTGGAGGACCGAACACGGCGACTCGAAGTGGAGCAGATACAGGAACGGAAACTGGCCGCTGCCGACGAACGCTCCCATATAGCCCGCGAGATGCACGACATCGTGGCGCATTCGCTGTCCGTCATCATTACCCAAGCGGACGGCGCACGATACGCGGCTGCGGCACAACCCGAGCTCGCCACCGAAGCATTGGCCACCATCGCAGCTACAGGCCGGGATTCCTTGGGCGAAATGAGAAGGCTGCTGGGGGTCCTCCGCTCGGACGAGGACTCCCCTACCCGCCCACAACCCCGGCTTTCGGATCTCGATGAACTCCTCCTCGGCTTCCGCGCTGCGACACTTCAGGTGGCCTTCGAACAGACCGGTGTGCCCCGCAGGGCCCTTCCTGCCGGCGCCGAACTCACTGCCTATCGAATCATTCAGGAAGCACTCACCAATGTGATGAAACACGCCGGCCCCAAGGCGACGGCGGCGGTAACGCTCACATGGCAGGCCCGAGGCCTGCAAGTGGACATCATCGACGACGGCCGGGGCGCCGCCGCTGATCCGCCAACGGCAGGCGGCGGTAACGGGCTTCCGGGAATGGGCGAGCGAGTCTCCCTCTACGATGGTTCCTTGACCGCAGGCCCGGTACAGGGTGGCGGTTTCCGTGTGTCCGCGTTCATCCCCTATTCGGAGGCCTAGCCATGCCTGAAGTTCCTGCGCCCATTCGTGTGGCACTCGTTGATGACCAGCAATTGGTGAGGTCCGGTTTTGGCATGTTGATCAATTCCCAGCCGGACCTGGAGGTGGTGGCTGAGGCAGGAAACGGGATGGAGGCGGTACAGGCTCTGAGCGCCACTGCCGCCGACGTGGTCCTGATGGATGTCCGCATGCCCGGGATGGACGGCATTGAAGCAACCCGTCGACTTTTGGAACAAGCTTCGGCACAGCCCTCCGGCTCCCAACGGGCCGAAATCAAAATCGTGGTCCTGACCACGTTCGATCTGGACGAGTACGCCCTTGCCGCGATTCAGGCCGGTGCCAGCGGGTTCCTCCTCAAAGATGCACCGCCAGAGGAACTACTCGAGGCCATCCGCACCGTCTACCGCGGTGACGCCGTGATCGCTCCTTCCACAACCCGGCGCCTGCTTGACCACGTGGCACCGCTCCTGAGGACTCAATCGCCGGAGCAAACTGAACATGCAGCCGCAGTCGAGCGCCTGACCACCCGCGAGCGCGAGGTATTCCAGCTGATCGCACAGGGACAGTCCAATCCGGAGATAGCAGCGGGCCTGTTCCTTTCCGAGGCAACGGTGAAGACCCATGTGGGCCATATTCTGGCCAAGCTTGGTGCACGGGACCGCGTCCAGATTGTAGTCATTGCCTATGAGACCGGCGTGGTGGCGCCGGGTACTTAGGCAGCCCTGCACTGCGGCGGCCAGTCTCAGACCACGGTATGAGCAGGCCCCCGGAATAATGGGCCCGCAGCCCGATCCTCCAGCGCAGGGCTGAACCATAGCGTGGAACCATGACAACATTCACGTCTCTCCCCCACCCGTCAGGAACCGATCGTCCGGCAGGCTCGGCAGGCGCTCAGGCCCGTCCCGCTGTGGAGGCTCATGAGCTGACCAAGAGCTACGGCCGCGCCGATACCACCGTGACTGCCCTGAACAAAGTGTCGGTGAGCTTCGACGCCGGAAAGTTCACTGCCATCATGGGGCCGTCCGGCTCCGGCAAATCCACTTTGATGCATTGTCTCGCCGGCTTGGATACGGCTGATTCCGGACGGATTGTGCTGGGCGGCACGGAACTGACAGGGCTCAACGACCGCCAGCTCACGGCGCTCCGCCGTGAGAGGATCGGCTTCGTTTTCCAGGCATTCAACCTGGTGCCCACTTTGACTGCCGAACAGAACATCACGCTCCCCCTCGCCTTGGCAGGAACCACTGCCGACGCCGGATGGCTGGATACCGTTGTCACAACCCTTGGGCTCAAGGACCGTATGAAGCATCGGCCACATGAGCTCTCCGGTGGCCAACAGCAGCGCGTGGCTGTTGCCCGGGCGCTGCTGACTCGTCCCGACGTCGTGTTTGGTGACGAACCAACCGGCAACCTCGACTCAAAGGCCGGCGGGGAAGTATTGGCACTGCTGCGCCGGAGCAGCCAGGAGATGGGGCAGACCATCATCATGGTCACCCACGATCCCGTGGCCGCCAGCTACGCGGATCGCGTAGTACTGATGAGCGACGGAGGCCTGGTGGGCGAGATTCACCATCCAACGGCAGACTCTGTGCTGACCGCCCTCGGCAAGCTGGGGGACTGAGGCATGTTGCGTGTTGCCGTCTCCCAATTGACGACGCATTTCCGACGATTCATCGCTATCGGGCTTGCAGTCATGTTGTCCGTCATGTTTCTCTCGGCCACCCTTATGGTGGGCGCCAGCACCAATGCCTCACTGGGCGCGAGTATCGGCGAGGCGTACCGCAACGCCGATGTTGTGGCTACGTCCAAGAACGGGGAGCCGTTCACCCAGGCTGCGGTGGATGCAGCCGTTTCATCCCCTGCAGTCCAGGACAGCTACGCCGAGCGTTCCACGTATGTGACGTTCGAGGCCGGTGGCGGTGAGCAGTACGGACGCCTGCGCAATGCGGCGCCGGTTTCCCTGGAGAGTGGCATGCTGTCCTCAGGGTCCATGCCATCAAGCGGCTTGGAAGCCGCAATTGACGTCAAGACTGCCGAGCATTTGGGCCTCACCGTCGGCAGTACCGTGGAGTTGCGCGGCGCGGGACCGGTCAAGACAGCGAAGGTCACTGTATCGGGCCTCATGAAAGCCACCAACGATCCTTTCTCGTCATCGGCTGCCCAGTTGGTGGGTTCGGAATCGGTTCTGAACGCCGTGCAGGACGCGGGCGCCGGGTATTCGGGGCTGCAGTTCGCGCTCAAGCCCGGGGAAGACGTCACCGCAGCCAAGGACTTCATCGGACACCGCATGGAAGCGGCCGGCGCCGTTGGACCCGTGCTGGAAACGGCGCAGGAGAAGGTCACCTCCACAGTGGCCATGCTCAGTGCCGGCCAGGATCAGTTGACCGTTGTGTTGCTCGCTTTCGCTGGAGTGGCCATCCTTGTTTCCACTTTGGTGGTAGCCAATACGTTCTCAGTCCTGGTTGCCCAGCGGACCAGGGAGTTGGCTTTGCTTCGGTGCCTTGGTGCCGGCCGGTCACAGATCCGCGGATCCGTCATGCTGGAGGCGCTGGTGGTCGGTTTCATTTCCTCGGGTGTGGGCGTCCTCGCTGCCACCGGCCTGATGACCGGCTTGATTGCCTGGGCCAAGTCCCAACCTGAGCAAGCCTTCGCCACACTGGCGGTACCGCCGTCGGCCATCATTGCCGGCCTGGTAGCCGGCACGCTCCTGACGGTGGTGGCTGCCCTGGTACCCGCGAAAGCGGCAACAGCCGTGGCACCACTGGCGGCCCTCCGACCGGCCGACGACGCCGCCGTGGGCAACCGGCGAGGCAAGATCCGCCTTATCCTGGGCCTCGTGGCCGTGCTGGGCGGAGCCGTCTTGCTGGTGTACGGCAGCCTGACGGTCTCCTTGCTGGTGGCGTTGCTCGGGGGTGCTGCCTCGTTTGTGGGCATCCTGCTGTGCTCCACCCTGTTCATCCCCTCCGTGGTAGCCATGGCAGGCCGATTGGCAGCACCGGCCGGTGTGCCCGGCAAGCTCGCAGCAGTTAACGCGACGCGAAACCCTGCCCGCACTTCCGCTACGGCCGCTGCACTGCTGATCGGGGTCACGCTGGTCTCCCTCATGATGACGGGGGCGGCGACGTCCAGGCAGGCATTCAACGACACCTTGGCGGAAAACTATCCGGTGGACCTGTCGGCTCAGACAGCAGTGGACGGCACCGACCCCACGCAGGCCCTGTCTCGAATCAAAGCCCTCGACGGCGTCAGCGCTGCGGTGCTGCTCCAACCGTTGGGAACGCTGCAGGACGGAGCGACGCCTGACGCCGCCACCACCGTCTACGGGCTCTCCGCCGTTGATGCCGCATCCGTACTGCGCGACAACAAACTCAAGCCGGCGCCAGGCACCGTGTACCTGCCTGAAGACTCCGGGCAGGGACCAGCAGACATCTCGACGGCGGCAGGCAGCGTTACGCTCGATGCCAAGGTTCTGCGAACCCGCCACGTACCCGCCTTTGTGGAGAGTTCGAGCATCTCTTCAGCTGCGTTGCCGGAAACGCCGGGCATGGTGTGGGTGAAACTGGACGATTCGGTATCCGGGGACCGGGTTCAGGCCATCCAGAAGGACATCGCGTCCGCTCTGGGTGTTCATGAGCGCACTGTCAGCGGTGCAGCAATTGAGCGAGTGACCTTCAACAGCATCATCGATGTCCTGTTGCTGGTGGTCACTGGGCTCCTTGGTGTCGCAGTGGTGATCGCGTTGATTGGCGTGGCCAACACCTTGTCGCTGTCGGTCCTGGAGCGGACGCGCGAGAACTCGTTGCTCCGCGCCCTTGGCCTGACCAAGGGGCAGCTTCGCGGGATGTTGGCTATTGAAGCCGTGCTCGTCGCAGGCGTGGCAGCGATCATGGGAGCCGGCATGGGCGTCGTTTACGGATGGCTTGGAGCGCAGGCAACCCTGGGCGGCGTGGCCACTGTTGTTCCGGCGGTGCCGTGGCTGCAGTTGGCAGCTGTCTTTGGCGTAGCAGTAGTTGCCGGACTTCTGGCATCGGTGGTGCCTGCCCGGCGGGCGGCACGGTTGTCACCGGTTGAGGGGCTCGCTACCGCCTAAGCCCCCGACGCTCTATCAGCTAATCACCCTTAAACAGAAACGCTCTCTCACTTCCCTGGATAGACCGGCAGGAAGTGAGAGAGCGTTTCTTGTTTACGGCTGTGATGTGAGAGAAGGTTTATGCCTCGGCGGGTTCTTCGTACCGCGGGAAGACAGGTGCAGGTGCCGGCAGCGCTGTCCCTGCCACCAAAGGCGTCGCGATTGCGGCGAACTGGCGGGACTCGCCTTCCGGCTGGCCGAGAACCTCAAGGAACTTGGCCGACGACGACGGCATAACCGGCTGTGCGAGGATCGCCACGATCCGCACAACCTCCAGGGTGACGTAAAGGACCGTGTTCATGCGGTCGATGTCCGTCTTGCGCAGTACCCACGGAGCTTGTTCGGCGAAATACGCGTTGGTGTCGCCGAGGACAGTCCAGATGGCTTCCAAGGCCCGGCTGAATTCCTGCTTGTCGAACGCTGCGCGGGCAGTTTCCAGCAGCGCACCAGCCTGTGCCAGCAAAGCATCATCCTCTGCCGTGAATGCGCCGGGTACGGGAACCTTGCCGTCGCAGTTCTTCGCCACCATGGACAGCGAACGCTGAGCAAGGTTGCCGAAGTTGTTGGCAAGATCCGAGTTCATGCGGCCCACAATGGCTTCGTGGTTGTAGTTGCCGTCCGCACCGAACGGAACTTCGCGGAGGAAGAAGTAGCGGCACTGGTCCAGGCCGTACTGTGCCACGAAGTCCTGCGGTGCCACCACGTTGCCCAATGACTTGGACATCTTCACACCATTGTTGGTGAGGAAGCCGTGGATCATGACGCGCTTGGGCAACTCCAGGCCTGCACTCATGAGGAAAGCGGGCCAGTAAATAGCGTGGAAGCGTGAGATGTCCTTGCCGATCACGTGGACGTCGGCAGGCCAGAACTTCTTGAATGATTCCGACTCGATGTCCGGGTAGCCCACGCCGGTCAGGTAATTGGTCAGGGCGTCGACCCAGACGTACATGACGTGCTTTTCATCGCCGGGGACGGGAACGCCCCAGTCGAAGGTGGTGCGGCTGATGGACAGGTCTTCCAGGCCGCGCCGGACAAAACTGATGACCTCATTGAAGCGCGACTGCGGCGCACCAAACTCCGGTTGTTCCTCGTACAGGGCAAGGAGTTTCTCCTGGTAATTGGAGAGCCGGAAAAAGTAGCTTTCCTCGGCGGTCCACGTCACCAGAGTGTCCGTTTCCTTGGAGTAGCGAAGCCCGTCCTCCTTCACCACGGTGTCGTCCTCGACGTAATATGCCTCGTCACGGACGGAGTACCAGCCCTCGTACTTGGACAGGTAGATATCGCCGTTGGCTTCCATCTTCTTCCAGATGGCTTGGGAGGCGGCGTAGTGGTCCTGATCCGTGGTGCGGATGAAGCGGTCATGGGAGATGCCCAAGTCCTGGCTCATCTGCTTGAAGGCTGCCGAGTTGCGGTCAGCGAGCTGTTTGGCAGAGATGCCTTCCTTCTCGGCTGACTGCTGCATCTTGAGTCCGTGCTCGTCCGTTCCGGTCATGAAGAACACTTCATGGCCGTCAAGGCGCTTGAAGCGTGCCATGGCATCAGTCGCAATGACCTCGTAAGCGTGGCCGATGTGCGGCACGCCGTTGGGGTAGCTGATTGCGGTGGTGATGTAGAACGGGGATTTCTCTGGAGACGTCACTCTAAGAAGTTACCTTTTTTTGGGATGAAATAGCTTAGTTAAGTTCGGTCAGCGTATCGCTGAGCCGCACGAGCTCGTGGTCGTGGGAGGCAACCAGGACGGCAATGCCATCGCTGGTGGTGTCCTTCAGAATGCCGATGATGCGGTTGGCCGCCGCACGGTCAAGGCTGGCCGTGGGCTCGTCCACCACCAATACGCGGGTTCCCAGGATCAGGGCGCGGGCAATAGCCACGCGCTGACGTTCACCACCGGAAAGCTGCGCAGGACGGTGGCGCATGCGGCGTCCCAGGCCCACGAGGTCCAGGAGGTCCTTGGCCATCTCGGTACGCTGTTCCACTTCGCCATCGGGCACGGCGGGGAGCAGGACGTTTTCCAACGCGCTCATGCCGTCAATCAAGGCACCGCCCTGATCCACGTAGCCGATCAGCGCCCGGCGGCGGTCCGCGATCTCGTCGTCGCCCATGCTGTCCAGGGGCTGGCCCTCCCAGAAGACTTTGCCCGACGTCGGGAGCGTCAGTCCTGCGCTGACGGTCAGGATGCTGGTCTTACCGGAGCCGCTTCGACCGGCAACACAGTGCATTTCGCCGGAATGAAGGGTGAGGTTGAAGTCGTCCACCACGTCAACTTCCTCGGCTCCGCCTTTGTCGCCACCGTAGTGGATGGTGACCCGGCTCAGTTCCAGGGGTGTTGCGTGATCCGTGGCCCTCACGATGGTGTTGGCACGGGTCTGCAATGACTCTTCCGCCGATTCCGGGGTGGCCGTCAGCTCGGGGTTGGGATTGTCAGTCATTTGACTACTTTCGTTGCAATCGGAATCCAGCAAATTACGGCCAGCAGACCGGCCAGCCCGGCCCAAAGAGCCGCGTAGGGAGCCAGGAGCAGCCCCAGCCCCAAGGCGCCGAGGACACCCAGCGGAAGTGCCACCGTGCCCACTAGTGCGTTTTCAAAGAAGCGGACCTGGCCCAGCATGTCCGGGTTCCAGCCCATGGCACGCAAGGTACCGAGGTACTCCCGTTTGGCATGGAGTTCGAAGCGGCCGGTGACCAAGGTCAACAGGAGCCCGACAACCACACCGAAAACAGCGAGGATGACGCTCGGCAGGGCGATGCTTGCTGCGGCAAGACCACTCAGTGCGCTGGCGCCGGCAGCCCGGGGAATGTCGATCAGGAGCGCGATGAGGGCACCCACTGCGGCACCAAACACACCCACTGCCACGGCCAGAGAGATCGAGTTGAACCGGTTGGTTGTCAGCTGCCTGTTCGCAAATGTCAGCGGCGAGTCCACGGTGACCAGCCGGTCGTCGTGCTGCGGCTCCTGATCAATCACCACGCGGTGGCGCAACTGCTGGGCGGCCAGCAATGCAGCACCACAGTAAATGACAAGCATGGTCACCGAGACGATCACGGTGGCGATATTCCAGCTCAGCAGGCTCAGGACAATGCCGGCGGCAGCGAGAGCAGCGGCACCTACGCCGAACTCTTCCAGGACCCAGGATCGTATGCGTTTTTGCGTCCACCCCATGGCGCGAAGAATTCCGGCTTCGCTCCTGCGCTGGCGGATGTAGCTCACGGTGGAGGCACCCGTCAGGAGTGTGGCGCCAAGAAGGGTCAGGAACAGCAGGGTGATATTGGTTCCGGTGAGGGAGCCGGAGACGGCATCGGCCGCGTCCTGCCGTACCCACGACTGCTGGACGGTGCCCAGCGGTGATTCCTTACCGGCGTCGTCTTTGCTATAGCCGGGGACAAAAATGTTGGCGTCCTCGCGGGCGGATCCAGCCACCACAGTGGCCTCAAGGCCCAGCTCGCGGATCTGGGTGGCAAGTTTCTCCACCTCGGGCTGTGCCGTCTTCCAGTTGCCGCTTGCTGATGCTTTGACCCGGATGGCGTCAATGACATCTGCGTTGCTGTCGTAGCCACGAGCTGCTGCCAGACCGTAGTAGTCGGTGATGGCTCCGGCGGACTGGCTGACCAGGCCCGTAGCGCTCAGGGACGGCTTCAGTTCCGTGCCCTCCACCTCTTTGCCCTCAGCGTCCTTGCTCAGCGTCATGGGAGTGGGGTCATAGCCGCCCAAGGGAAGCTTGTTGACGTCCCCGGCCGCAGACTTTACGGCGGCAGGGTCGAAGGTTCCGTACACCATGGGCAATGGTGTAGCCGGCTTCTTGCCCGTCTCCAGGTCCTCCCGGTAGGAACGTTCGTCCACCGGCTTGCGTTGCGTCTGGTCCACCGCTGCCCCAAAGGAGGACTTCTCGGGCAAACGGTTGACCGTCACCCAGTCTCCCGGGATGGCGCTCTTGTCTGTTGCACCGTTGGCGGCTTCATCGCCGTCCTTGTACTGCGGAGCGGCGGCAAAAGCGGTGCTCCAAGCGGCCGGGTTGTACAGGCCCTGGCTGAAGGAAGCCGTGCTGCCCAGCAATTGGCTGTGGTCAGTGGATCCCGGCCATTCGAGGGCGAACGGGGACTTGGATACGAACGGGAGGTAGTCCTTGTCCAAGGACCGCGTTACGGTGCCAACATCCTTGACCACCTTGCCACTTGCATCAAGTTCCTCGATCTTTACCGAGTACTGGAGGTCAAGGGAGGTGCCGGAACGGACAATCAGCGGGATGGCCTTGGAATCATTGGTCAGTAGGCCGTCGCGCTTGGCTTGCTGGTACTGCGTCATCAGCGGCGCCCAGTATTTGAGCTTTACACCCAGGAAATCCGGTCCTTCTTCCAGCTGGTCCATGCTGAGGCCGGTGGTGAAAAGACTTTCGAAGTGGCGTCCGATTGCACCGGCGTCACGGGCGTCTGCCGGAGGAGCTTTCTCCAGTGGTGCCAGGAAGTCTCCTGCGGAGCCCAGCAGCGCGCGCTCAGCGGCGGGGTCGACGGCGACGACGGACTCTGTCACCTCGGGCGCCAAGGGAAGCGCTACGGAGAGATTGAAGAGGTTATGCTCGGAGCCCAAGGCGGGGGCCGGGAACTTGACGCCGGTCTCGCCCTCGGGGCCCGCGATCCGGACGTTGGTGCCGCCCGCAGTCTGTTCCTGGATCAGCCGGCCCTTGCCCAAAGTACCTTCAGCGCTGGTCTTGAAGAGAGTCTGCTGGTTAACGCCGTCAGAGCTGGTGGCAGAGGCGGTCAGACGATACTTCTTGGGGGAATCAGAGAGCACGGATTCCGCTGCAGGCCATTTGCTGGAGTCCATGGCGGAGGGGTCCCCCGCCGTTACTGCCCCGGCAAGTCCCGCGTTGTACCCCAGGTAGTCCATGGCGTTAAGGCGAGGGGCCTCAAGGTTTTGCGATACGCGCGAGACCAGGCTGATGGGCGCGGCCACGGCCGTTTGGCCCATGGTCCGAATCTTCTCCAACTGTTCAAAGCTGATGCCGCCCTGGCCGTTGGCGATTTCCGGCTGGATCAATGCACCGCCGTCGCCATCTTGTGACTGGTCAGGCTTTGCCTGGACCAGGATGTCGTAGAGTCCCCGCGAGTTCTCGTCCACTGTCCTGTTCAGAGCCGCCTGCGACTGGCTCTGGACGAGGACGGACAAGCACATGGCGACGATCAAAATGGCCGCGGTCAGCAGCAGCACACGGCTTCTGATGAACCTTTGGACGGCGTTCATTGGGCTCCCTGAGACCTTGATTACGGGCGCGCACACATGCTCCGTTATTCCTCAAAAGACACAAAGGAATACCGGGCTGTATGTGCAAAAAAGTTGTGGCCGGCCTGCTGCCGGGTCCGAATTCCGGACCCAGCCATTGTAAGCAGACCGGCCACTCCTGCGTGCCAAGGTGTGTCGCCGGCACGCGAACCTAACTGATACGGATCAGTGCTAGTCCTCCAGGTCCACTTCGCGAACCATCTCAGCGCCAATACCGGCCTTGATGGCTTCCAGCACTTGCTGCGGAACGGAGCTGTCGATGGTCAGGAGTGCCAGTACCTGGCCGCCTTCGGTCTGGCGTGCCACCTGCATTCCGCCGATGTTGATGTTGTTCATGCCCAGGATGTGTCCAATGGTGCCAATCACGCCCGGACGGTCGGCGTAGGCTACAACCACCAGGTGTTCGCTGATGGGAATTTCGACGTCGTACCCGTTGACGCCCACAAGCTTTTCCACCTGCTTGGGACCGGTCAGGGTTCCGGCGACAGAAATCTGGGAACCGTCGCTGAGCGCACCACGGATGGTTAGGACATTGCGGTAATCCTCAGCGTCCGGGGTGGTGATGAGGCGGGTGTTGATGCCGCGCTGTTCGGCGATCACCGGAGCATTCACGTAGGAGACCTGCTCCGTGACGACGTCCGCGAAAACGCCCTTCAGTGCGGCGAGCTCGAGCACCTTGACGTCCAGTGCGGCAATCTCACCGGCTACCTCAACGTCGATCTGCGTCAAGGAAGCGTGGGTCAGCGCGGTGAAGATCCGCCCCAGCTTCTCGATCAGCGGGATGCCAGGACGCACGTCCTGAGCAATGACTCCGCCGGCTACGTTCACGGCGTCCGGTACCAGCTCGCCGGCGAGGGCGAGGCGCACGGACTTGGCAACTGAAACGCCTGCCTTCTCCTGGGCCTCATCCGTGGATGCCCCGAGGTGGGGGGTCACAATGACGTTGTCGAACTCGAAGAACGGCAGATCCGTACTGGGCTCCTTGACGAAGACGTCAACGCCTGCTCCGGCAATCTGGCCTTCCTTCAGCGCAATGTGAAGTGCTTCCTCGTCCACGAGGCCACCGCGGGCCACGTTGACCACGTAGGCCGTTTCCTTCATCTTGCGGAAAGCATCGGCGCCGAGCATCCCCACCGTTTCAGGTGTCTTAGGCATGTGAATGGTGATGAAGTCCGAGTTTTCCAGCAACTCATCCAGTGTGACCAGCTTGACGCCCAGCTGGGCTGCGCGGGCGGACGTGATGTAGGGGTCGTACGCCAGGATCTGAGTGTCGAAACCCTGGAGGCGTGCAGCCACCAAAGCACCAATGCGTCCCAGGCCGATGATGCCGATCTTCTTCTCAAAAAGTTCGATTCCGGTGTACTTGGAACGCTTCCACTCGCCGTTCTTCAACGCAGAGCTGGCCTGCGGAATGTGGCGGGCGAGGCTCAGGATGTGACCCACGGTGAGCTCAGCGGCAGAGACAATGTTGGACGTCGGGGCGTTGACCACCATAACGCCGGCCTGCGTTGCAGACTTGATATCCACGTTGTCCAAGCCCACGCCAGCACGGGCGATGACCTTGAGGTTCTTAGCCGCCGCGATTGCTTCGGCATCCACTTGGGTGGCAGACCGGACCAGGATGGCATCGACGTCGGCAATGGCGGACAGCAGCTGGGAACGGTCGGCGCCGTCGGTCTGTCGGATTTCAAAGTCCGGGCCCAATGCCTCGACTGTGGCGGGCGAAAGTTCCTCGGCGAGGAGGACGACGGGTTTGCTGGCTGACACGGGTGGCACCTTACTTTGGACAACTTTGGACAGAACTGGACAAGGAGCGGATGCGTGGCCCGGGGCACGGCGCCGGGACCAGCCCAGAATATCGAATCCGGGCCGGGATTCCGTTGCCGGGGAGCGATGTTACGGCCGGACCGGCGGCGGTTGTGAAGAAGTTCACAGCCCACACTGCTGTGCTGTTCGGTGGAGAAACAGCGGATCATACGCAACAACGCCCGCCCGGCTGTGTTCGCCGGACGGGCGTCGTAGTGTGCGGCCTTCAGGCCGGCACGGAAGGATCAGCGGGCTGCGGAACCTTCAACGTAGTCAGCGTCCTGCTGCTGCCAGGAGAACAGGGAGCGCAGTTCGCGGCCGACCTCTTCGATGGGGTGCTGCTCAGCCTTGGCACGCAGTTCCTTGAACTCGGCGCCACCGTTATCCTGATCATCGATGAAGCGCTTGGCAAAAGCACCGCTCTGGATGTCCGCGAGGACAGCCTTCATGTTTTCCTTCACCTCGGGGGTGATGACGCGCGGGCCGGAAACGTAGTCGCCGTACTCTGCGGTGTCGGAAACGCTCCAGCGCTGCTTGGCAATGCCGCCTTCCCACATGAGGTCAACAATGAGCTTGAGCTCGTGGAGAACCTCGAAGTAGGCGATCTGCGGCTGGTAGCCGGCTTCGGTCAGGGTTTCGAAGCCGTACTGGACCAGCTGGGAAACGCCGCCGCAGAGGACGGACTGCTCGCCGAAGAGATCGGTTTCGGTCTCTTCGGTGAAGGTGGTCTTGATGACGCCGGCGCGGGTTCCACCGATTGCCTTGGCGTAGGACTTCGCCAGGTCCCAAGCGGAACCGGATGCGTCCTGCTCAACAGCGATGATGTCCGGGATACCGCGGCCGGCTTCGAATTCACGGCGCACAGTGTGGCCGGGAGCCTTCGGGGCGATCAGGATGACGTCAACGCCGGCCGGAGCTTCGATGTAGCCGAAACGGATGTTGAAGCCGTGTGCGAACGCAAGTGCCTTGCCTTCGGTCAGCTTGTCCTTGATGGAGTCGTTGTAGATCGCACGCTGGTGCTGGTCCGGTGCCAGGATCATGATGACGTCGGCCCATTCGGCGGCGTCAGCAACGTTCTTGACAGTGAAGCCTGCGTCCTCTGCCTTGGCGGCCGACTTTGAGCCGTCCTTGAGCGCGATAACGACCTCGACGCCGGAATCGCGGAGGTTCAGTGCGTGGGCGTGGCCCTGCGAGCCGTAGCCAACGATTGCTACCTTGCGGCCCTGGATGATCGACAGGTCTGCGTCATCGTCGTAGAACATTTCAGTCACTTGCGTAACTCCTCTTGAGTGGTTTTTCGTAGATATTGATAGTGGTGCTGCGGTACTGGACGCAAGGCTCACGCGGAGCGGAGCGCCCTGTCACTCATGGAGCGGGATCCCCGTCCAACGGCCAAGGTGCCGGACTGCACGATTTCACGGATGCCGAACGGCTCGAGCACTGACAGCAGCGCGGCGAGCTTCTCGGGGGTACCGGTTGCCTCAATCACCAACGAGTCTGTGGACACGTCGACGACTGCGGCACGGAACAGGTCTGCAGCTTGGGTTACCTGCAGACGTGTCGCGGCATCCGCACGTACCTTGACCAGGATGTGGTCACGTTGTACGGAAGATTCTGAAGTCAGTTCAACAATTTTGATCACGTTGACCAACTTGTTGAGCTGCTTGGTGACCTGCTCAATGAGGTCGCCGTCGGCGTCGACGACAACCGTCATGCGGGACATGCCCGGAACCTCAGTGGGTCCCACAGCAAGGGAATTGATGTTGAACGCGCGCCGGGCGAAGAGGCTGGCCACGCGGGTCAGCACGCCGGGCTTGTCTTCGACCAGAACGGACAGTGTGTGACGGCTCATGCCTAGTCCTCCTCTTCCCATTCCGGGGTCATGTTGCGGGCAACTTGGATCTGGTCATTGCTGACGCCCGAAGGCACCATCGGCCACACCATCGAGTTGGGGCTGACGACGAAGTCGATAACCACCGGGCGGTCGTTGATTTCCAGCGCCTTCTGGATGGTGGCGTCAATGTCTTCGTCGCGCTCACAACGCAGTGCGGCGCAACCGTAGGCATCAGCCAACTTGACGAAGTCCGGAATCCGGATGGTGTCGTGGCCTGTGTTCAGATCCGTGTTCGAGTAACGGCCCTCGTAGAACAGCGTCTGCCATTGGCGGACCATACCCAGCGAGGAGTTGTTGATGATGGCCACCTTGATGGGGATGTTGTTAATGGCGCAGGTGGCCAGTTCCTGATTGGTCATCTGGAAGCAGCCGTCCCCGTCGATGGCCCACACCACACGGTCCGGTTCACCAACTTTGGCGCCCATGGCTGCAGGAACCGAGTATCCCATGGTTCCTGCGCCACCGGAGTTCAGCCAGGCGTGGGGGCGCTCGTACTTGATGAACTGCGCGGCCCACATCTGGTGCTGGCCCACGCCGGCCACGTAGATGCCTTCCGGACCGGTGAGTTCGCCGATGCGCTTGATCACGCGCTGCGGGGCGGTCAGGCCGTCCTCGGGCTCCGTCCAACCCAGCGGGTAGGTGTCGCGGAGGTTGCCCAGGAAGGCCCACCACGAATCCAGGTCCGGGGTCCCGCTCAGCTCGAACTGTGTCTTCACGGCCTCGGTGAGTTCCGGAATGATTTCCTTGACCGAGCCAACAATCGGAACATCGGCAGTGCGGTTTTTGGAGATTTCCGCGGGGTCGATGTCAGCGTGAATGACCTTGGCAAACGGGGCAAAGGTCTTCAGCACGCCGGTGACGCGGTCATCAAACCTTGCACCGAGCGTGATCAGGAGGTCGGCCTGCTGGAGCGCGGTGACGGCAGAGACGGAACCATGCATGCCTGGCATGCCAACGTGCTGCGGGTGGGAATCCGGGAAGGCGCCGCGGGCCATCAAGGTAGTGACCACGGGAGCGCCGGTAGCAAGCGCGAGTTCCATGAGCTCGGCAGAAGCATGGCCCTTGACCACACCGCCACCCACGTACAGGACCGGCTTGCTGGAAGCAGCGATCAGCTTGGCAGCTTCACGGACCTGCTTGTTGTGTCCGCGCACGACGGGACGGTAGCCCGGCAAGTCAACCTTCGGCGGCCAGGAGAAGGTCATCTGGCCAACTTGGGCGTCCTTGGCAATGTCCACCAGGACAGGTCCCGGGCGGCCCGTGGATGCGAGGTGGAAAGCCTCTGCCATGACGTGCGGGATGTCATTGGGGTCAGTGACCAGGAACGAGTGCTTGGTGATGGGCATCGTGATTCCCACGATGTCCGCTTCCTGGAAGGCATCGGTTCCGATGACTCCGCTGGAAACCTGGCCGGTGATGGCTACCATCGGCACGGAGTCCATGTGGGCGTCCATGATGGCGGTAACGAGGTTGGTGGCACCGGGTCCTGAGGTGGCGATGCAAACGCCAACCCGTCCGGTGACCATGGCGTAGCCTTGCGCGGCGTGGCCGGCTCCCTGTTCGTGACGGACCAGGATGTGATTCATGCTGGAGGCCATCAAGGGGTCGTAGGTGGGCAGGATCGCGCCACCGGGCAAACCGAAAATATCGTCCACGCCGAGTTCTTCGAGCGAGCGGACAATTGCTTGCGAGCCGGACATCACCGTTGGGGGTACAACAGTGTTCGGCCCAAGTACAGGAGAGAGAGGTGCAGCAGCGTCGACGACGACGGCTTCAGCCGTACGGTCGATCTTTTCCGGAGCTTTGTGGGCTCCAGCGGACTTTGCAGCCATCAGCGAGGGGCTGATCGGCGATCCTTTGCTCATCGGACTCTTCCTTAGTGGATCTTCATTAGATGGGTCTTGCTTCGGGGAATAAAAAAACCCCTCAGCCTTCCGGCTCTTCGAGGGGTTTGCGCGTGACGGTTCGTTACCAGTCGGGCTAAGCCACGCGCTTGGTAAGGACGACGACGCCAACGGTAACGAATGTGATCATGCGTTCAGTGTTCCCTCAAAGTGAGATACGTGTCAATTGACCACTATCGTATCTCACTATTTGGACAGCCATGTCCGCCTGCCGGACTCCGACTGTGTCTCAACAGTCGGAGTCCACGGCAGGAATTATCCGCAGTACGCCCCGGTGGAGGCACTGTGGACGAGCTTTGCGTACTTGGCCAGCACGCCCTTGGTGAACTTTGCGGGCAGCGGCTCCCAGCCCTCCTTACGGGCTTCGAGTTCGGCGTCGTCCACCAGGAGGTCGAAAGAGCGCGCGGCGATGTCCACACGGATGCGGTCGCCATCCTTCACGAAGGCAATGGGCCCGCCGTCGACGGCTTCGGGCGCAACGTGGCCGATGCACAATCCTGTTGTGCCACCCGAGAAGCGGCCGTCGGTCAGCAGCAGAACGTCTTTGCCAAGCCCTGCGCCCTTAATGGCTCCTGTAATGGCCAGCATTTCGCGCATGCCCGGCCCGCCCTTGGGCCCTTCGTAGCGGATAACCACCACGTCACCCTTGCTAATCTCACCGTTATCCAACGCGCTCAGCGCGCCCTGCTCGCGCTCGAAGACACGAGCAGTTCCTTCAAAGACATCCGCATCGAACCCGGCGCTTTTCACTACGGCGCCTTCGGGGGCCATGGAACCGTGCAGGATGGTGATGCCGCCGGTCTTGTGAATGGGATTGTCCAAGGCGCGGAGGATCTTGCCATCAAGGTCAGGCGGGTTGATGGAGGCGAGGTTTTCGGCGAGGGTCTTGCCGGTCACGGTGAGGCAGTCACCATGCAGCAGTCCGGCGTCGAGCAGCGCTTTCATGATGACCGGCACGCCGCCAATTTTGTCGACGTCGGTCATGACGTAGCGGCCGAAAGGCTTGAGGTCCCCCAAGTGCGGGATTTTGTCGCCAATGCGGTTGAAGTCGTCCAGCGTCAGCTCTACTTCGGCTTCCCGGGCGATCGCGAGCAGGTGCAACACAGCGTTGGTGGAACCGCCGAAGGCCATGGTGACCGCAATGGCATTCTCGAACGCCTTTTTGGTCATGATGTCGCGGGCCGTGATCCCCAGACGCAGCAGGTTAACTACCGCTTCGCCGGACTTGCGTGCGAAATCATCACGACGGCGGTCTGCCGACGGCGGGGCGGCTGAACCCGGAAGGGACATGCCCAAGGCCTCACCGATGCAGGCCATGGTGTTGGCCGTGTACATGCCACCACAGGCGCCTTCGCCGGGACAGATGGCCTTTTCGATCCGGGTGAGGTCTTCCATGCTCATCTTGCCCGCAGCGCAGGCACCGACTGCCTCGAAGGCATCGACGAGGGTGACCTCCTTCTCGGAGCCGTCTTCAAGCTTGACCCAGCCCGGCATGATGGAGCCTGCGTAAAGGAAGACCGACGCGAGGTCCAGGCGGGCAGCAGCCATGAGCATGCCCGGGAGGGACTTGTCACAGCCTGCCAGCAGCACAGAGCCATCGATGCGTTCGGCCTGCATCACTGTCTCCACGGAATCCGCGATCACCTCACGGGAGACCAGGGAGAAGTGCATGCCCTCGTGGCCCATGGAGATACCGTCCGAAACGGAGATGGTACCGAACTGCATGGGGAAACCGCCGCCGGCGTGGACACCTTCCTTGGCGCCCTGGGCAAGGCGGTTCAGGGAAAGGTTGCAGGGTGTGATCTCGTTCCACGAACTCGCGACACCAATTTGAGGTTTGGCAAAGTCGTCGTCGCCCATGCCCACCGCACGGAACATGCCACGGGCCGGCGCCGCGTGAATGCCGTCGGTCACCACCCGGCTGCGGGGTTTGATGTCCGGGGTATTCTCTGTCGCAATCCGGGTGGCGTCACTCATGGTCCAAAGTCTATGTCTACCGGGCCTCTGCCGACGCTGTTGCACGCCGCATTAAGCCCATACTTTTTCCATGGTGCGGTCTTTGCGTCATCCATCCGCCGCTCCACAAATGGTCAGTAGGGAGATGTTTTCGGGCGAAGCAGCAGGTCAAACGCTGGACAGCCCATTAGCAGGCACGTAACGTCGGGAATACCACGAGCTGCACCCCTGTGAGCAGAAGGGCCTCCACCATGGACTGGTTAATTTGGGTCATTGTCATTGTTTTGGTCGTCGCTATTGTTTGGTGGTTGATGAACCGCAACAAGACGCGGAATACCGATCCCACCTCAACCCACGCCACCGCCGAGGATCGCACCGCCGGGGTATCCGGCACCACTCCCCCAGCAGCGACGGCGCCCGCCAGTACGGGATCCATCCCGGATGCCGGTGCAGCCGCAGCAGGCGTGGCAGGCCTGGCAGGTGTGACCAATCTCGGCAAAGCGGCCTCCGAGGGCAGTGGCCCCCGTGCCGACGAACCCGATGTCAGGGAGCCTGAGGTCATCGAAGCCCGTGCCGACGAACCCGCCCCACCCGTACCCGCACCTTCCGGAGAAGCGCACGGGGCCTCCCCCGCCGCGGCCGATGTAGAGACCGAGCCGCGTACCGCCGTCGACGATTCACCCGCCGTTGCCGCCTCTGACGTCCACCCGGCTTCCACACCCGGATTGACGGTGGAGGAACCCGTCATCGCAGCCCCCTCAGTGGCCGATCCTGTCATTGACGAACCAGTGGTGGACGAGCCCGTCGTGGATACTGACGCCAAGGTCCACGCGGCTGACGCCGGCGATGTTGACGACTGGGACTCGAGTTCCACAACGGCAACCTCCGCCCCCAAGGCTGATGACACGGCCGCAAGGGATACCGCTGAGGACAAGGCGGAGTGGGAATCTTCATGGACCGATGCAAGCGGTACCCCGGTCCATCACCACGAGTACACCGATGCACATTCACCCACCCTGCCGGGCGCCGAGTCCGCTGCCGCCGAAGACTCGGCGGGCACTGGTCATCTGGCCGTCGAGCACCCTTACGGCACGGGCTCCTCCAGCGCACCCGGGGACTCCTATCCCGTCAAGGCCAGCGCGTCCGCCATGACCTACTTCGACGAAGACACTGCAGGCTATGACGACGCTGCCGCCGACGTCTGGTTCGAATCATCCGCCCACGCCGAAGCTGCCGGTTTCCGGCCTCCACGTCGCAACAGGCACTGACTTTCCGCCAGCGGTCATGAACGCAGCGGTCGGGGATACAAGAAGGCGCCCCTCGGAAACCCGCGATCGTTGGGTGCCCGCTTCTTCTTATGCCCTGTTGCTGGCAATCCTGGTTGTCCTGCCTGGATGTACGGGCAGTCCGTCGTCTCCGGGCACAGCGGCAACACCAGCGGCATCGGCAAGTCAGGGCACCGCTACCGCACTGGGCGGGCCCCTTTCGCCCGGGTCTCAGTCCACGCAAGCCGGCGAATCCAAGCCCGCCGCGCCACAAACTCCGGAAGTCACCCAAAAACTCGACGTCGGACTGCAGCTGCCGTGGTCGGTGGTCTTCCTGCCGGACGGCACTGCCGTGGTGTCCGAGCGGGACACCGCTCAGGTAAAGAGCATCCGGGACGGTCAAGCCACTACCTTAGGCGAGGTGCCCGGCGTCGAACCCGGCGGAGAAGGCGGGCTGTTGGGCCTTGCCCTCTCGCCGGAATTCGTAACGGACCGCTGGATGTACGCATATTTCACGTCCTCGGACGACAACCGGATTGTGCGCATGAAACTGACCGAGGATCCAAGCGGCATGGTGACTTTGGGGAAGGCTGAAGTGATTTTCTCCGGAATGCCCAAGGCTTCCACTCATAACGGCGGCCGGATTCGATTCGGCCCGGACGGGTTCCTCTACGTCGGAACCGGTGACTCTCAGCGTCGGGAGCAGCCGCAGGACACGAACGCCTTGGGCGGCAAAATCCTACGACTCACTCCGGAGGGGCGCCCGGCGCCAGGGAATCCTTTCGGCGACAATCCCGTGTACAGCTACGGGCATCGGAATGTGCAAGGCCTGGCCTGGGACAACGCCGGACGACTCTGGGCCAGTGAATTTGGTCCTGACGTGGATGACGAACTGAACCTGATTACCCCTGGAGGCAATTACGGTTGGCCCACCGTGACTGGAGCGCCCGGCCGCAGCGGCCTGATCGACGCGAAGGTCGTCTGGCCCTCAACGTCCGACGCCTCACCCAGTGGGCTGGAAATCGTGGACGGCGTTGCCTACACAGGGGCGCTCCGGGGACAACGGCTTTGGGCGGTTCCCCTTAACGGGGAGACCGCAGGCTCCCCTGTGGCCTACTTCACAGGAGAATATGGGCGCCTCCGGGATGTAGCCCGCGCTCCTGATGGCACACTCTGGGTCATCAGCAACAACAGAAACCCTGATTTTGCGCTGATTTTGAGGCCTGCGCCGTGATGCCAGTGGCGGTATGCCGCGGATTTCACACTTGGACAGAAGTGGTGTAGAGTTACATGTCGTTGCGGAGATCGCCGGGGAAATAAAAGCTTGCCCTTGGGATCGAAATCAACAGCTGCACCTCTAGCTCAACTGGCAGAGCAATTGACTCTTAATCAATGGGTTCCGGGTTCGAGTCCCGGGGGGTGCACAAAACAAAAGGCCTTGGTGTGAATATCACGCCAAGGCCTTTTTTGTGTTAATTCATGCCGCTTCCTGCACCGACCACATGGCGTTCATCACGCAGGGCCGAATGTGGTCCGTGACCACAAAAAACTGGTGTAGAGTTATTTGTCGTTGCAGAGGCCAACGGGGAATGCAAATTCCCTCATAAGCCGAAACAATAGCTGCACCTCTAGCTCAACTGGCAGAGCAATTGACTCTTAATCAATGGGTTCCGGGTTCGAGTCCCGGGGGGTGCACCACAAAGTAAAGGCTCCGGATCGCATCTACGATCCGGAGCCTTTCGCGTTTCCATGCCGAGCTTCCCGCAGGAAGCCCGGCAACGGGCTCAGGTCAGGCCTGCGGCAAGTCGGTGTTTTCCGCGTGGGCTTCCTGCTCCGGCGCGGGCAACCCCGCCAGGCCCCGGACGACCAACCGAAGTTCCTCCCGCAGCCGGACGGTGTCCACGGCAACGGGGGACAGAACATCCTGCTCAAGCTTTACTGCCTCTGCAAGAGCTGCAATGCCGGCGTCAGTAAGAGTCACCACGTGACTTCGGCGGTCGGAGTCACTGCGTTGTCGGGTGACATGCCCGTGCAGCTCCAGCCTCGCGAGGGTGGTACCCATTGTTTGGGCCTTGACCCGCGCAACTTCGGCCAGAGCCGCCTGCGTGATGGCACCCTTGGCAGCCAACACCTGCATGGCAATGACACCGGCGTGGGTAAGACCGATGGACTTCAATTTTTCGTTCCACGAGATTTCCACCAGGCGCGCGGCTGTCGAAAGCAAACGGGTGGTGGGCCATCTTTCCATATCTGGCATGCCGACAGTATATGCGCGGAAGCGGTGAGGACGCGGCCTCGCCCACTAAACTGGAAAATCGCGACCACTGGTAAGGAGAACATTTTGGCTGAACGACTTATCCCGGGAGATGCCGCCCCGGACTTCACACTTCAGGATGAGACCGGCAAAAGCGTGAGCTTGTCGGACCTCCGCGGACGAAAAACCATCCTCTACTTCTACCCGGCCGCTTCCACTCCCGGGTGCACCAAGGAAGCATGCGATTTCCGCGACTCCCTGGGGTCACTGCAGGCTGCAGGATACGAAGTGGTGGGTGTCTCCCCCGACCCCGTCAAGGCACTTGCCAAGTTCTCCGAAGAAGAACAACTGACCTTTCGGCTGCTATCGGACGAGGATCACACCGTCGCCGAGGCATATGGGGCCTGGGGTGAGAAAAAGAACTACGGCCGCAGCTACATGGGATTGATCCGATCCACCTTTGCGGTTGATCCCGATGGAAAGGTTTCCCTGGCCCAGTACAACGTGCGCGCCACCGGGCACGTAGCCAAGCTCCGGCGGGATCTCAAGCTGGACAAGTAACGGGTACACTGGAGGCCGGTATATGGCAGCGACCGTCCTTTCAGGCGGTCGGATTGCCTGCCAGCGCGAGTGGTGAAATTGGCAGACACGCAGGATTTAGGTTCCTGTGCCTTCGGGCGTGGGGGTTCAAGTCCCCCCTTGCGCACAGATACGGAAATACCCCCGGTTGCAAGACCGGGGGTATTTCATTTTCATGCAGCCGGGGCACCTGAAAGTCCGCTGGGAAGCGCAGTCAGGACGTTCAACTAGACTGGAATGCGGTCTGGCCGAAGCCGGCCACAGCACTTCCAACCGGCTTGAGGGGACACGAGTGGCAAGCAGCAAAATGCGGCGCCTGGGCATGCAGTTCGGAGCTGCCGTACTGGCTTTGGGACTGGCAGGGTGCACCGGAACCCCGGGCCCGTCGCCGTCGTCATCCACCGGCAGCTCCCCCGCGGTTGAACCGACAGCAACCTTCAATTTCGGCACGGCGTCCATGCCCTTGGGCCTGGATCCCGCCATGACCGCCGATTCCGAGTCCTACCGTGTCACCCGCCAAGTCCTCGAAGGACTTGTGGGGGTGGATGGCGAAACAGGTCAAACCACGCCCCTCCTCGCCACCGAGTGGAAAGACAGCAACAACGGGCTCAGTTACGACTTCACGCTCCGGTCCGGTGTGACCTTCCACGACGGCACTACCCTGGATGCAACCGCCGTATGCGCCAACTTCAACCGCTGGTTCACGTTTCCCGAGGAGCTCAGGAATCAGGCGCCGGGCATCTCCTTTCAGAGCGTTTTCAAGGCGTACTCGGATCAGCCGGTATTCTCCATTTTCAAAGACTGCAAGGTGGTTTCGGCCACCGACGTCCAGATCAATCTGACGCGGCCCTTCACTGGATTCCTTCAGGCGTTGACCTTGCCAGCCTTCGCAATATCTTCCCCGGCTGCTTTGCAGGCAAAGACAGCCAATGTCCTTGACCAAGTACGCAACGGCCAAGCCATGTCCACCTACGCCGGCCATCCCGTGGGCACAGGCCCCTATGCATTCACCGCGTGGGATGAGAAAAAGCTCACGTTGTCCAGCTACAAGGGCTACTGGGGAAACAAGGGACAGATCGCAACCATCAACTTCATCCCCTACGATCGCGCGGAATCACGCCAGCAGGCCCTTCTGGATGGCAAGATCGACGCCTACGACCTTGTGACCTCAGGGACTTTTGACCAACTGGTCAAAAAGGGTGTCCAGATCATCCAGCGCGACCCTTTCTCGGTGATGTACCTGGGGATCAACCAAGCTGTTGCACCGCTGGAAAAGCCCGAAGTGCGCCAAGCAATCGAGATGGCGATCGACAAGGAAGCGTTGATCCGGAAGTTCTTCATCGACAACACGGCGCAGGCATCACAATTCGTGCCACCCAAGCTCAGCGGCTTCAACAACAATGCCCCCTCCCTGGGGTACAACCCAGAGAAGGCCAAGGAGCTCTTGAAGAAAGCCGGCTATAAGGGTGAGGAGCTGAAGTTCTACTACCCCCTCAACGCCACAAGGGCATACATGCCCACCCCGGAAAAGATTTACGCCGAGCTCAGCCGCCAACTCGTCGCCGTCGGCTTCAACATCAAACCGGTTCCCATCGACTGGGAAGATGGCTACCTCCAAAGCGTCCAGTCGGCCGGCGACCGGGGCCTTCACCTCCTGGGCTGGAACGGTTCGTACGCGGACGCAGACAACTTCCTCGGACCCCTTTTTGGCGAAACCCGCGCCGAGTTCGGATACGCCGACTCGGAAGTCTTCCACAAGATAGAACGCGCACGGGCAATGCCCGAAGGCGATGAACGCAACGCCCAGTACCAGGCCATCAATGCTGAGATCGCGGCGTCGGTACCGGCTGTGCCCATAGCCTTCCCCATCTCGGCGCTGGCTCTGTCCAACAAGGTTGAAAGCTACCCGGCTTCCCCCGTCCTCAACGAAGTTTTCACAAACGTCCGCCTAAAGCCTTGACGATTCCCCGCAATTTCAGTATTGAGACTGCACGGGGATATTCTGTGACAGCCAGTGCCGCCGCTAACGGAGATTGATCGTGACCTTCATTTCCAAGACTCAACATGCCGACGTCGTCCTTATTGGCGGCGGAATCATGAGTGCCACCCTTGGTGCGTTCATCAAGCAACTTGAACCCACCTGGACCATCTCCATGTTCGAAAGACTCGACGAAGCAGGGCTTGAGAGTTCCGGACCCTGGAACAACGCCGGCACCGGCCATGCCGCGCTGTGTGAGCTGAACTACTCCCCCGCAGCAAAAGACGGTTCCGTAGACCCGTCCAAGGCCCTGCACATTAACGAACAGTTCCAGCTGTCCCGCCAGTTCTGGTCCCATCTTGTGGACAGCAAAGTGATCGGGTCTCCCAAAGGCTTCATCAACACAGTTCCGCACATGAGCTTCGTCATCGGCGATAACCACGCGAACTTCCTCAAAACGCGGTACGAGGCCCTGAAACCCAACACGCTGTTCCGCAGCATGGAGTACACCGAGGACCAGGACCAGATCGCCAAATGGGCACCGTTGATCGTCAAGGGCCGCGACCGCAAGCAGCGCGTGGCCGCAACCCGCGCAGCTGAAGGCACCGACGTCGACTTCGGCGCCTTGACCCGCGAGCTGACGGGCTACCTGCAGAGCAGCGGCGCCGAGGTCAATTATGGCCACGACGTCACCAACATCCACCGCGCAGCAGGCGGTGGATGGGATCTGTCCATCAAGCACCCCAAGTCAGGCGAACACGGCCGCATCCATGCCAAGTTCGTCTTCGTAGGAGCCGGCGGCGGTGCACTCCACCTGCTTCAGGCATCCGGCATCCCTGAAAGCAAGGGCTACGGCGGCTTCCCCGTCTCCGGCCAGTTCTTCCGCTGCACCGACGACGCCGTGACTTCCCAGCACAGTGCAAAGGTCTACGGCCAGGCTTCGGTCGGCGCGCCGCCAATGTCCGTCCCGCACCTGGACACCCGCTATGTGGACGGAAAACGCTCCCTCCTCTTCGGCCCGTACGCCGGGTTCTCCACCAACTTCCTGAAGACCTCCAGCTACCTGGACCTTCCGCTGTCCATCCGCCCGGGAAACATCATTCCCATGCTGGCCGTGGCCAAGGACAACATGGACCTCACCGCCTACCTCATCAAGGAGGTTGCCAAGCGGCACGAGGCCAAGGTTGAGGCCCTGCGCGAGTACTACCCTGAAGCATCCGGCGGCAATTGGGAACTGATCACCGCCGGTCAGCGTGTACAAATCATCAAGAAGCACCCACAGAAGGGTGGCGTGCTGCAGTTCGGCACCGAAGTCATCGCTTCCCGCGATGGTTCGATCGGCGCGCTGCTGGGCGCTTCTCCGGGCGCGTCCACCGCCGTGCCCATCATGATCGAACTGTTGCAGAAGTCCTTCCCCAAGAACTTCAAGGGTTGGCAGTCCAAACTCAAGGACATGATGCCGGGCTACGGCGTCAAGCTCAACGAGAATGCGGACCTGGCGGCCGAACTGGAAGCAAGCACTGCAAGGTCCCTGCAATTGGAAGTGGCTAACGCCATCCAAAGCTAGGCCACACCCGGGGCTGCGGCCGGTTCCCTCAGCCGAATCGTTACGTAGACCGCAGGAGTCAATGCAATGTTCCGCTTGGCCAAACTGTCCCTGGGAAACCGGGCCCTGATCGCGCTGATCACCGTCTTTGCGGCGGTGTTCGGCGTGATCACCATGGGGTCGCTGAAGCAGGAACTCATTCCGTCCATCGAGTTCCCGCAGATCACCGTGGTGACCTCCATGCCGGGCGCTTCGCCGGAGGTTGTGGACAAGCAGTTGAGCCAGCCCCTGGAAACAGCTTTGAACAGCGTGGAGGGGCTTGAATCCACCACATCGACGTCCCGCAACGGCGTTTCACAGATCACTATGGTGTTCACGTACGGCTCCAACCTGGACCGGGCGCGGAACCAGATTGACCGGGCGATTTCCAATGCCAAACGCGTGCTGCCGGCCGACGTCGAGCCCCAGTCCATCGCCGGTAACATCAGCGACTTCCCGATTGTCTACTTGGCGGTGTCGTCGGACAAGCCGCTGAGCGAACTCAACGCCGACCTCCTTCGACTCAGCGTTCCCCGCCTGCAGAAGATCGACGGCGTCCGTGGCGCCGACGTGACCGGCGGCTCCAGCCAGCACATCCTGATCCAGCCCCGCCCCGCTGATCTGGCAACTACAGGGGCCTCTGTCCAGTCCATCAGCAATGCGCTCAAGAACAACGGCACGTTGGTCCCCGTGGGCACCATTGAGGACCAAGGCAAGACCCTTTCCCTCCAGCTCGGCAGCCCGGTGGATTCCCTGGACATCATCAAGGGACTCCCTTTGGCCGGCGCAAAAACGGCTGCAACCATTGGGGCTGTTGCCGATGTCAGCATCGAGGACGACGCCGCCACGTCCATCACCCGCACCAACGGCAAGCCCACATTGGCCCTGTCCGTCACCAAGAAGCCGGAAGGCGATACGGTGGCGATTTCGCACGCCGTGAGGGACGCCGTCGGCCCTATGGAGGAGGAACTCGGCAACAACGCGACTTTCACGCCGGTCTTCGACCAAGCTCCTTTCATTGAAAAGTCCATCAAGGACCTCACCACCGAAGGGCTCCTTGGCCTTGGCTTCGCCGTAGCTGTCATCCTGGTCTTCCTGATGTCCGTACGCTCAACGTTGGTCACGGCCGTCTCCATCCCGCTGTCCCTGCTGATTACCTTCATTGGCATCTCCGCCACGGGATACTCGCTGAATATCCTTACTTTGGGCGCCCTCACCATTGCGATCGGGCGGGTGGTTGACGATTCCATCGTGGTGATCGAGAACATCAAGCGGCATTTGAGCTACGGCGAACACAAGCTGACAGCCATCCTGACGTCCATCCGGGAAGTGGCCGGGGCCATCACGGCTTCCACCTTGACCACTGTGGCCGTATTCCTGCCCATCGCTTTCGTCGGCGACCTCGCCGGTGAGCTGTTCCGGCCCTTTGCCCTGACCGTAACCATTGCGTTGTTGTCATCACTGCTGGTTTCCCTGACAATCGTTCCGGTCCTGGCCTACTGGTTCCTTTCCTCGCCCGGAAGAGGCGCTGAGGCACAGGCATCCGCCAAGGAAGCCGCCCGGAAAGCCCAAGAGGCCGAGGAGCGCAGTCGCCTCCAGCGAGGCTACCTTCCTCTTCTCGCCAAGACGCAAAAGCATCCGGTTATCACCTTGTCGGCAGCAGCACTGATTCTGGTGGCCACCATCGCCGTCTCGCCCCTTCTGTCTACCGATCTGTTGGGCCGCTCCGGCGAGAACAGCATGACTGTGCGCCAAGTCCTTCCAGCGGGCACCAGCCTGCAGGCCACCAGCGATGAAGCCTCCAAGATTGAGGAGTCCCTCAAGGGCATTGCGGGCATCAAGGACGTGCAGGTCACTTCCGGAAACGCCCAGACCGGCTTCGCTGCACTCACTTCCACTGGTTCCTCCAACTCGACATTCACCATTGTCACTGACGAGAAAGTGAACCAAACCAAACTCCAGGATGAGGTTCGCGCCAAGCTGGCAGGGGCCCCCGGGAAGGTGACGGTGGGATCGCAGCAGGGCGGATTCGGGACATCCTCAACGGTGGATATCACCATCAGGGCCGCTAATTCCGCTGACCTGCAGACAGCAAGTGATGCCATGGTCAAGGCTATGGAAGGCGTTCCTGGGAGCTCGGAGGTCGCCACGAACCTTGCTTCCAAGCAGTCGGTGGTCCAGGTCCGTGTTGACCGGGCCAAGGCCGTGGCGGCAGGCCTGACGGAAGAACAAGTAGGAGCCTTCCTGGCCTCCACGGTCAGCCCCATTCCGGCCGGTACCGTTCGGATCGAGACCAACGACTACCCTGTGCAGATCGGTGAGGGCACGCGCTTTACCAGCATTGCCGCAGTTCGGGCACTCCAGCTTCCCACAGCCCGTGGCGGCGTGGCACTGGAGACGATTGCCGCCGTCGAGCAGGTTGACACCCCGGTGTCCATCACCAGCAGCAACGGGCAGCGAACCGCCAAAGTGACCGTGACGCCGTCCGGATCCAACCTGGGCAGTGTCAGCGCAGCGGTGCAGGAGCGGCTGGCGGCTGTGGACTTGCCTGCGGGGGTCACCGCCACCATCGGTGGTGCCACAACGCAGCAGGCGGAGTCTTTCCGGCAGCTTGGCTTGGCCCTGCTGGCGGCAATTGCCATCGTCTACGTGATCATGGTGGCCGCCTTCAAGTCCCTCATCCAGCCGCTCATCCTGTTGGTTTCTGTACCGTTCGCCGCGACCGGCGCCGTGGGACTGCTGTTGATCACCGGCGTTCCCTTGGGGCTGCCGTCACTGATCGGCATGCTGATGCTGGTGGGCATCGTGGTGACCAACGCCATTGTGTTGATCGACCTGATTAACCAATATCGCAAGCCACATGACGGCTCTCCGGGCATGAACGTTGCCGATGCCATCACACACGGTGCGCGCCGGCGCCTGCGGCCCATCCTCATGACCGCCTTGGCGACGGTGTTCGCCCTGACTCCCATGGCTTTAGGCCTTACTGGTGGCGGCGGCTTCATTTCCCAACCCCTGGCAATCGTGGTGATCGGTGGCTTGGTTTCGTCCACGGCCCTGACGTTGGTCCTGGTTCCGGTGCTCTACAAACTCGTGGAGGGGCGCCGGGAAAAGAAGGACCTGCTGAAGGCTTTGCAGGACAAGTCCACGGCTGCTCCCGGCGACGGACCCGGTGGGAACGGCGGCTCCGCATCGGGAGATTTCCAGGACTGGACCACGGGCATGATTCCACGCGTCACTGGCCGCCGTGCGGCCCATAATCCCGCAGAATAGCGGGCTCCCCCAACAGAAGCACTGGTAGTGGACAGGCCCGGGAACAATTCCCGGGCCTGTCCTGTTACAGGTATCGATACATGCAAATGCATCTAGTTTGAGGTACACTGTTTACAGAGCCCGGGACTTCGGGCAGGGAGAAAGGCACATCATGCAGATCGGCGTATTCAGCGTCAGCGACATCACCACTGACCCCACCACGGGCCGCACGCCCACGGAAAACGAGCGCATCAAGGCCTCCGTCGCCATCGCCAAAAAGGTCGAAGAAATCGGCATGGATGTGTACGCCCTGGGCGAGCACCACAACCGGCCCTTCTTCTCCTCCTCCCCCACCACCACCCTGGCCTACATCGCAGCCCAGACCGAGCGCATCACGTTGTCCACGGCAACCACCCTGATCACCACCAATGATCCGGTCAAGATCGCCGAAGACTTCGCCATGCTCCAGCACCTCTCTGATGGCCGCGTGGACCTGGTGCTCGGTCGTGGCAACACAGCTCCGGTGTACCCCTGGTTCGGAAAGAACATCCAGGACGGCATCGAGCTGGCTATCGAGAACTACAGCCTGCTCCGCAAGCTGTGGGACGAGGACACCGTCAACTGGTCCGGCAAGTTCCGCACACCCCTGCAGAACTTCACCTCCACGCCGCGTCCGCTCGACGACGTCGCCCCCTTCGTGTGGCACGGTTCCATCCGCACGCCTCAGATCGCAGAAGTGGCCGCCTACTACGGCGACGGTTTCTTCGCCAACAACATCTTCTGGCCTAAGGAGCACTACCAGCAGCTGATCGGCCTGTACCGTGAGCGCTACGCACACTACGGCCACGGAACTCCGGAGCAGGCAATCGTTGGCTTGGGCGGACAGTTCTTCATGAGGAAGAACTCGCAGGACGCCGTGAAGGAATTCCGGCCATACTTCGACAACGCGCCCGTCTACGGGCACGGACCGTCCCTGGAGGACTTCACCTCGCAGACTCCCCTCACCGTGGGCAGCCCGCAGGAAGTCATCGAGAAGACGCTGACCTTCCGCGAGGCCTTCGGCGACTACCAGCGCCAGTTGTTCCTGATCGACCACGCCGGACTGCCGCTGAAGACCGTCCTGGAGCAGTTGGATCTCTTCGGCGAAGAGGTGTTGCCGGTTCTTCGAAAGGAGTACGCCGCCATGAAGCCTGCGAATGTGCCGGACGCACCCACGCACGCCTCACGGGTTGCCGCCGCGTTGGAGGCCAAGGTCAGCGCGTCCGCTACTGCTGGTGCTGGTGCTGCGGGGCAGGACGCCTGATGTCCAGCCTTTCGGCATCCTCCGCCGTGCGCCTCGCCGCCGAAACCTGGGAGTCGTTGTTCCGTTCCCAGGTGGCGGTGATGCGGAAGCTTCAGTCCGGGCCGGCGTTCAAGGCACTTCCTGTCAAGGAGTACGACGTCCTGTTCACGCTTTCCCGCTGCCCTTCGGGCCAGCTGCGCCTGAATGAGATCAATGACAAGGTCCTGCTCAGCCAGTCCAGCTTAAGCCGCTTGGTGGACCGCCTGGAGAAGCGCGGCCTGGTGGAGCGGACCATAGCGCCCGACGACGGCCGCGGAGTCCTGCTCTCACTCACCGAAGCCGGAAGCGAGCTCCAAAAGGCCATCGGCCGCGAACATGTCCGCGACATCGCCAACTTGGTGGCGCCCGCGCTCACGGCCGAGGAGCAGCAGGAGCTTCTGCGGCTCACGGAGAAACTCCGCGCCTCGGTGGCCGGACACTAGCGCAAGCTGATGAGCTCCCGGGGGTCCTCCACCGGGAGCTCCCCGTTGACCGATGCGCTGACCTTGAGCGTTTTGAGGGTCAGGCTGCCGCCCACGGTGGACAGGAAGGCCGTATCCGAGGAGTCCCGGCCTGCGGTGATGCGAAGCATGGATTCGCGGGGCGCGAGACCAGTGGGATCAATGATGTGCCAGGCGCCGTCGATGTGCGCCTCCGCAACAGCATGGAAATCCATGGGACTTAGCCCGGGGGCGTACACCGCCGCCAACCGCGCGGGAACATCCTTGGACCGCAGGAGGGCAATGGCAAGGTGTGCGAAGTCGCGGCACACACCTTTGCGGTGCAGCAGGGTTTCCACGGCGCCGTCTGTCCCCCGGGAGGACCCACTGACGTAACGCAGTTCCCCGTTGACCCAATTGCGGACGGCATGGAGCAGCTCGGCACCGTGCAGGCTTCCAAACTCGGCATAGGAGGTAGGCAGCAGCCTGTCCGACTCCGCATACCGGCTGGGCCTGACGTACCTGATGAGTTCCATCGGACTGGATGTATCCGGCTCCCCAAAGCCATGAACCGTTGCCCGGTAGTCCACAGTCACCTCGCTCGGCTCGCTGAATTCCAGGTAGTGAAAGCGGCCGCCGTGGTGATCGCTGAGTTCAGCAAAGGGGACCTCGGCACCACCGCTGGTGATGGACAGGTTTTCGTTCACAGAGCGGTAACCACGATTATTGGCCACGGCTATGGCCATGGCCACCTTGGTGTTGGCTGCAGTCTTGAACACGAGTGAGGCAGCAACATTGCGTTCCATTGATCTCCGGGGTGGGTTGCGGCGGACAGCCCCCATTGCCGCCATTTATGTGAATCAGCCAATCGCAGAGCTACAGATTAACCTTCAGCGACAGTAGCATCCGCTGGACATTGGCGAATTCAGAACCGTGGACCGCATACTTTGCAGCCAGGTCCAAGGTATCGAAAGACTTGGCCGGTGCCACCTTCTCATCAGCGGCAAAGGCATGGATGACCGGGACATCCCCAAAGGTGATGTCGCCCTTGCCGGCTGGGCCCTGAACCCGGTTCCTCAGTTCGCAGGCCTGTCCGTCCACTCCCGCCACCATATTGGTGATGCCGTAAGAGCCGAAGAACTTGTAGCCCTGAACCACGCGGAAGACTACTCGCGGATCAATGGTGTCCTGGCCATCCGAGTGGGGAATGTCCAATGGCACACTGCTGATCACCACATAGGGGCGTGCCTGACCGGCCGGGCAGGCGGCAGGCGACGTCGTAGGCAACCCGGTGTGTAGCGTGGCTATGTACCGCCCCTCGGCATCCTTGACCTCCACCTTCACAGCGTTGGCCAACGATCCCGCCTCCGGCGTTACCGACTGGGCTATCCACTCCTGAGGTAACTCGAAGCTGACGGTTTTGGCGGAGTCCGTGTACGTCTTCCAGGACACCGCCGTCGCCACCGGGCTTGACCCGGGGCTGGCCGAAGTACTCCCGCCGGTGCTTGGAGTTTCGCCGGTGCCTGTCGCCGGCGTCGTGCTGCCCTGTGTTGCCGTTCCCGATTCCGAACTATTTGGTTGGGAGCCGGTAGTGGAGTTGACTTGCGGGCCCTTGTTCTCGGCGGAGCAGGATGCTGTGCCGGCGAGGACTGTGACCGCCACGGCAAACACGGCAAGCCGCATCGGATTGCAGCGCAGGTTCAGGATGCCCTTCATGCCCACAGCCTATCGGCGGCAGTCCTGCGACACGCACAGGACTAGGCTGAGTGTATGGCTCCTGACCAGAAGGACTATTTCGAAGACGACATTCCCGCCATGTCAGCTATTGATATTGCTGATTGGCGCCTGCGGACGTTCGCCCTCTACGACAAAGTGCGCCAGCTCGCGGCCACCAACCCGTTCGACGCCCACGTGTTTTGGCGGCAGGAACGGGACCTGATGTTCGCTACGCATCCGGCTTCAGCGCTCACCGCCGATATGAAGGCTTCCTTCTCCGGACTGCCAACAGCTGACTACGATTCCTCCTTCCGGAGGTACGCCGCCTTGTCACCCGAGGGAGCCGGCCAGGAAATGAACGTTGAGACGGGGACTGACGGGTTGGTGCCATTCGTCCGAATCGGCACTTTCGACCTCCCCGGGCTGGGCTCGTTGGCGGCCTGGAAGCTCAGGAGCTACGGGGGCGGGATCTTCGTGCCGTTCCGCGACGCCACTGCAGGCAAGGACGGCGGAAGCTACGGCGCCGGACGGTACTTGGTGGACACGGTCAAGGGTTCGTTCCATGGGACGCGGGGATCCGGCGCAGACCAAGAGTTTGTCCTGGACTTCAATTTCGCGTACAACCCATCTTGCGCCTACAACGAGGCCTGGGCGTGTCCGCTGGCGGGACCAGCAAACCGCCTGGCTGCCGAGGTCCCAGTGGGCGAACAGTATCTCGGCTAACCAAACACCCCTCCGGGGCCGACAACTGCGAGGGCCGCAATGGCCGCCACTATTGTCAGCGGCGCCACCATCAGGCCGAAGACCGCGTACCCCCTCCACTTGATCAGTACATTCATCCGCACCAAGCGGTCGTGCCATAGCAAGGTGGCCAAAGAGGCCCACGGAGTGATCAGGGGTCCCGCGTTCACCCCCACCAACAGCGCAGCCATCCTGGTAGGAGTTCCGGCCAGTGGCTCGGCCAGAAGGTAGGCCGGCAGGTTGTTGACGACGTTTGAGCCAAGGGCGCCTGTCATGGCCAGCCTCAGCAGCTCAAGGAATCCGTTCCCCTGCCCTGCCACCTGGCCAAGCAGCACTGATGCGCCAAGATATTGCGTTGCTTCCACTACAAGGAAGAGGCCGCAGGTAAAGAGCAGCAGGGACCACGGGATCAAGGCCACCTTGAGCACCTTGGGTCGGCGGACGGCGAAGGTCACGGCGAGTATCGCGGCAGCCAACGCGGCGGGAATCCAAATGGCGACTCCGGATACCAACGCCGGCAACAGCAACACCAGGACGATCGCACTGACCAGGAGCAGGACTTTGTCCGGCGCTGCCGTGGATGAGGTGGTCGGGGCCGGACGGGCGGAATCGAGCGCGTAGGTTTTGCGAAGCTCCCGCCGGAAAACCACAGCAACAAATGCCAAGGGCACCACAATTGCCGCGAGCGAGGGCGCCCACATCAGTTGCGCGAACTGTGCCGGGCTGATGCCACCGAGATTGTGCTGCGCCAAAAGGTTGGTCAGGTTGGAGATGGGAAGCAACAAGCTGGCAGTGTTGGCCAGCCAAACCGTGGTCAGGGCGAAGGGCAGAACGGGGAGGCCCGCCTGGCGGGCCACGGTGACCACCACCGGGGTGAGCAGCACCGCCGTCGTATCCAGTGACAGGAAAATGGTACTGAGTGTGGCAAACAACGCCAACAGCAACCACAGCATGACACTGCGTCCACGCCCCCACCCCCGCACATGGCGGGCAATCCACTGGAAGGCGCCGGCCTCACTGACAAGTTCCGTAACCACCGTCATGGCAATGACAAAACCCAGGATGGGTGCCACCCGGTCTGCAAGGACTGCCACCTCCTGCCAGGGCAGGACACCCGTAACCACTGTGACCCCACCAGCCACAAGGAGGACCAACCCTATAATCGCCAGACGCATGGAACGGATTCTAAGCCCGGGTCCTGTGTTCATCCTGCACGGCGCTTCCTTCTGCACAGGAGTTCCTTCCACGGCACTGGAAGAAGGCGTCACCGGCCTGTAAGCAAAAGAACCCCCAAAGCCCTGCCGCGAAGCCTAACTTTGAAGCATGAACAGACTGCAGCGCATGATCCGGGCCCACAGGATCCTTGCGGTTGTGGCAGGGGTGGTGGTCCTTTCCGTAGTGGTTGTGGGGGCCGCCCTGTTCCAGCCGTGGCGCATCTTCACCAGCAGCAGCGTCTACGAAGCCCTGCCTGCCGCGCCCGCTCCCGCGAGCGCACAGGCTCCCGCTCCCGCGAGCGCACAGGCTCCGGTAACGCCCCCACCCGCAACTCCCGAGGCACCGGTGGTTCTTGGCTCGGGCACTTTCCAATCCCAAGAGCATGAGACCACAGGCACTGCCCAGTTGGTGAGACTTGCAAATGGCAGCCATCTGCTGCGGCTCGAGGACCTGGCCAGCAGCGACGGCCCGGACGTCAAAGTCTGGTTGAGCAGCCTGCCGGCCGGCGGCGACTGGTTCAAATACCGGTCCGGCCGATACGTGGATCTCGGTGCGGTCAAAGCCACGCACGGCAATCACAACTACCTACTTCCGCCAGGAACGGACATCACGGGGCTGACATCCGTGGTGCTGTGGTGTGACCGCTTCAGCGTGGCATTCGGATCCGCGCCCCTCACCTGATGCGTTGTGAGGCCCGCTCTGCTCGCTAAGGGAGTGGCAAAGCATGCAGAGCGGGCCCCACAACGCAAACCACCGGCCAGGAAGGACGTAGGATGTCATCATGACTTCGCCTTTTTCCCGTCGCATCGCCCGAGTCCGGCCCGTCCCGATCGCAACTGCCACCGATCAAACTTTGGCCCGCCAGTCTCCTGACGAGCAGTTCTTTGTGGCCAACGACGCCCGGGATTTCGACTCGGTGGAAGGCACACAGTGGACTGTGGTGGAGTCCCCCTTCCCGACGTCGAGGGCCAATGCCAGCAGCCCGGCCAGAAACGGGTGGGAACCCGGGGCGGTGGTCAGCCAGGATGCGTTCACTTTTCTGGCCCCCTCGGTACCTGCAAACGTCTTCGGCATGGCGCACAACACCGGGCAGCCTGGCCGGGACCTGCCGCCACAGGCCTTCCACAAAGCAGCATCAAGCGTGATCGGACCGGGCGAAGCAATTCAGTTGAGCTCCACCGTTGGTTACGTGGACCCGGAGGCTGAACTGACGGTCGTCGTCGGCCGTGCCTCCCGAGGCCTGACCTTGGAAACAGCGAGGTCGGCAATTCTCGGATACACCATCGGTAACGACGTCTCCGCCCGCGACCTCCAGAAGTCCGACGAACTCTGGATCAGCGCCAAAAGCCAGGACACCTTCACTCCCGCAGGTCCGTGGATAGTCACCAGCCTGGATGACTCAAACCTGGAGATCGGGATTGTGCATAACGGCAAGGAGCTGCAGACTGCGAGTTCAGCGGACCTGGGCTGGAAAGTGGACGAAATCATGGTCTATCTGAGCTCACTCATGACGCTCCACCCCGGCGACCTTGTGCTCACAGGGTTCCCCGCGGAGTGCGCACGAATCCAACCGGGAGACACCGTGGTGTGCCGCGTGGAAGGAATCGGCGAGCTTCACAACCCCGTCACCGGTGCTTCATGGGAGCAGCAGCCTGCATAGTGTGTCAGGCTTAACCCCATGGAGATAGCTGCGGAGGCCACTGAGCTACGCCCGTCTCCCTCTCAAAAGCCCCCGCGTCAACGCAAACGGCACCGCGGCGTCCTGAAGTACCCAGTTGTGCGGCAATTAATCCGCTTCACCGGAGTCGGAGTGGTGTGCACGGCGAGTTCGCTCGCCATTTACGCTGTGCTGCGTCCGTGGATCGATCCCCAGCTGGCCAACGCCGTTGCCCTTGTTCTGACGTCGTTGATGAACACGGCCCTGAATCGACGGTTGACGTTCAAAATCACCGGCCGCAGGAAACGTGCGCAAGACCACCTCAGTGGGGTTATTGTGATTGGCATCGCGCTGATCATCACCGGCGGGAGCCTGGGTGTTTTGCATCTTCTTCGGCCCGAAGCCACGGTCACCGAAGAGTTGTGGACCACCACGTTGTCCGGTTTCGTGGCCACGGCGGTCCGGTTTACCCTGCTGCGGCATTGGATTTTCAGGCGCGCGCGGCACGTGTGATCACCCAGGTAGTAATTACTGCTTTTCTTGCGGGACAGCCAGGTTCCGGACGCGTCCGACGGCGGTTTCCACGGCAACGGCTGCCTGTTCCAGTTCGGCGTCGGTGACAGTTGAGGTGAAGCTAAAACGCACCGCCGTCTGGGCCGTTTCAGGGGCGATACCCAGGGCCAGGAGCACCGGCGAGGGTGCGTCGGATCCCGCCGCGCAGGCCGATCCACTGGAACACACCACGCCGAGCCGCTCCAGCTCAAGCAGCACAGACTCGCCGCTGGTTCCGGGGAAGCAGAAAGAAGCTACGGAGGGCAGGCGTTGGATGGGGTGTCCGGTGAGCAGGGCGTGAGGTACGGTGGCGAGGATCCGCTGGATGAACTGATCCCTGAGATCCGAAACGCGCGCTGCTTGATGGGGCTGCTCGGCGTGGGAGAGCTTGAGCGCCGTGGACAACGCAACAGCCCCTGCCACGTTCTCTGTGCCCGAGCGCTTTGCCTTCTCCTGGCCGCCACCGTGCACCAGGGGCTCCACCCGAAGCCGCCCCTTGGTGAACAGGACACCGGATCCCTTGGGCGCACCAAGTTTGTGTCCGGAAATACTCAACGCGTCCACACCGAGCGCTTTCACGTCCACCGGCAACCACCCAGCGGCTTGCACTGCGTCCGTGTGGAACGGCACTCCGTGTTCCCGGGCCACTGCGGCCAAGGCTGCAATGGGCTGGACGGTTCCGACCTCATTGTTCGCGTACATGACACTCACTAGAGCGGTGTGGGGGCCTATGACCGACCGTAAGCCATCAATGGAGACCAGACCTTCCCCGTCCACGGGGAGCACATCCACGGTGAATCCATGCACCCGTTCCAGGTAACGGGCTGATTCTTCCACTGCGGGATGTTCGATGGCACTGATCACCACACGGTTCAGCGACGGATCAGCCGCCTGCCGCGCCAACGCTATGCCTTTGACGGCAAGGTTGTCCGCTTCCGTGCCGCCGGAAGTGAAGGTCACCTCGCCGGCACGGCAGTTCAGGACCTTCGCGACGCCGGAACGGGCTTCGGCAAGCGCACCCGCTGCCGTTTCGCCCAGGCTGTGGTGGCTGGAGGGGTTGCCGAACTCGCCGCTCAGGTAAGGCCACATGGCTTCAAGGGCCTCACGGCGAACCGGAGTGGTGGCTGCGGCGTCAAGGAAGATCATGGGATGGTCAGGCTGTCTCTAGAACGACGTCCAGCCCCAGGTCGAGGGCGCTCACGCTGTGGGTCAGGCCACCAATGGAAATAACGTCCACGCCGGCGGAAGCGATCTCGGTGACGGTATTGATGTTCACGTTGCCGCTGGCTTCCACGATGGCCCGTCCGTCCACCTGTTTGACCCCGGCACGGAGCTGTTCGATGGAGAAGTTGTCCAGCATGATGGTGTCCACACCGGCAGCCAGCACGGGTTCAATCTGCTCGGCCCGGTCCACTTCCACCTCGAAGTGGGTGGTGTGGCCAAGCTGGGCTTTGGCTGCAATCAGCAGTTCGGTCAGTTTGCTGGAGTCGCCTCCAGTCATGACGGCCAGGTGGTTGTCCTTGGCCAGCACGGCGTCGGAGAGGCTGTAGCGGTGGTTGGCTCCCCCACCACAGCGCACCGCATAGCGCTCCAGCACACGAAGTCCGGGGGTGGTCTTGCGGGTGTCCGTGATCCGGGCGCGCGTCCCTTCCACAAGCCGCACGAATTCCGCCGTTTTGGTGGCTATGGCGCTCATCCGCTGCACCAGGTTCAGGCCCACCCTTTCGGCGAGGAGCACCGAGCGGGCGCTGCCGCTGACCCGCGCGAGGTGTGTTCCGGCGTCGAACGCTTCACCGTCGGCGAGGAGCAATTCCACGTCCGTGTCCGGGTCCACGAGCTTCATGGCATCACGGAAAACGGGACCGCCGCTGAAGACCCCGGGGACTCGCGCATTCAACACTGCAGTTGCCCGGGCGTCGGCGGGGATCAGTAGCTGCGAGGTGATGTCGCCGCTGGGCGCGTCCTCCGCGAACGCCCGTTCCAGGATGTCCCGGACGGGGGCAGCGGGGAGGGTCAGGTTAGTCATGGACGAGGCTCACTTTCCGGCTCATGGTGTAACGCTTGTCAATATCTTCGACGACTCCGGGGTCCTCCCAGCTGTCGCTGCGGTAATGCGCCCCCAAGGACTCACGCCGTTCCCGGGCAGCATGCACCAGCAACTGCGCCGCCAACAGAAGGTTGGAATCCTCATGCTCCCGGACGTCAAAGGAATCCGGCACGTTCAAGGGAACGACAGCCTCTTCCCATTCCCCCAAGGCCTCTGCGGCCTCAGCCAACAACTCCCCGCTCCGGAGCACGCCGGCCTTGGCGGTCATCAGCCGCCGAAGTGCCTGCCTCGAGAACCCGTCATGACCGGCCATGTGAGCGGACACATGCCCTTCCACCTCAACCAGCGGGGCCGGAGGTTCCGACAGCGCCGTTGTCGCGTGAGCGCCCGAACCGGCCGCCGAGCCTGCGAGGCGATCGCCGGTACGAGGCGCGAGCGCAGGCGCCAAGGGGCCTGCGGCGTCGCGGTCACCAAGGAGCAACGCTTCAACAGCCCGTCGCCCGAACACGAGGCCCTCGAGCAGGGAATTGCTGGCCAGCCGGTTGGCACCTTGCACCCCGGTACACGCCACTTCGCCGGCGGCCAGTAGCCCGGGAACAGAGGTGCGGCCGTAAAGGTCGGTGACCACGCCGCCCATCCAGTAGTGGGCCGCGGGTGCTACAGGAACAAGCTCGGTGGTCCAGTCAACGCCGGTTTGGCGGGTGCGTTTGCTGAGGGTGGGGAAACGTTTGGCCAGGAAGCCTTTTCCTCGGCTTTCCTCAATCACGGTGGCGTCCAGGAACACGTGGCCGTTGGGGTCGCCGAGTTTTGTGAGGTGAAGGGCGATGCTGCGGGAGACGACGTCCCTGGGTGCGAGTTCGGCATCAGGGTGGTAGTCGGGCATGAAGCGGTGACCGGTGGCATCTACCAGGATGGCGCCCTCGCCCCGTACCGCTTCGGAGATAAGCAGGGGGTCGTTGTTGCCTTCTGCTTCCCGTGCCTCAGTCGGGAGAACCATGCACGTTGGGTGGAATTGAAAGAACTCAAGGTCTGCCACAGCCGCCCCAACACGCCACGCCAGGGCCAGGCCATCCGCTGTTGCCACTGAGGGATTGGTGGTTTGGGCGAACAGCTGGCCGGCTCCCCCGGTGGCGAGCAGCACAGAGTCGCCGTGGACGCCGAGGTGGCGGCCATCGTGGAGGAAGTTCGCTCCCACTACACGGCCGCCGCCCGGTCCCCCCAAGGAGAGCGATGTCACGTGGGCGTGCCCTATGACCTGGACCTTTCCTGCGGCTTGGAAGTCCAGCACGGTTTTGATCAGCGCGGCCGCCACTCCGGCTCCTGTAGCGTCGCCACCGGCGTGGAGGATGCGGGGAGCTGAGTGGGCGGCTTCTAGACCCAGCGCGGGATCACCGTCGTCGTCAAGGTCGAAGTGGACGCCGAAACGTGCCAGTCCTGCGATGTCCAACCGTGCCTCGGTGCACAGCACCCGTACTGCTTCTTCATTGCAGTGGCCGGCCCCGGCTTTAAGTGTGTCCGCGATATGGGCTGCCACAGTATCGCCGGGGGCCGGCTCGTCCAGCACAGCGGAAATCCCGCCTTGGGCGTAGTAGGTGTTGCTGTCTGCGAGCGCACCCTTGGTCAGCAGCACCACTTCCGCGCCGGCATCGGCAGCAAGAAGGGCTGAGTACAGTCCTGCGATGCCGCTTCCGACGACGACCAGCCTTTGGGGGGCGGCCCCGTCGGTAAGGCTCTCTGTAGTCATATGAGGCTCGATTCGGCTAGACGGGTGTTGATGTGCCCGGACGGTGATGCCGGCTTTGTGGTGCCGTCGGTTTTAGGCAGGTTTGGCTGCCAGCATGCGTTCGAGCGCAATTTTGGCGTTGTCCTGCACGGAGTCGTCAACGGTGATGCGGTTGACGATGCGTCCTTCCACGAGTTCCTCCAGGACCCAGGCGAGGTATCCGGGGTGGATGCGGTACATGGTGGAGCAGGGGCAAATGACGGGATCGAGGCAGAAAATGGTGTGCTGCGGATATTCGGCGGCGAGCCTGTTCACCATGTTGATCTCGGTGCCGATCGCGAACGTGGTGGGTTCGGTGGCGGCGGCGATGGCCTTCTTGATGAAGTCGGTGGATCCTGCGGAGTCTGCGGCGTCCACTACTTCCATGGGGCATTCGGGGTGGACAATCACGTTGACGCCCGGGAAGTCCTGCCGGGCTTTCTCGATCTGGCCCACGTTGAAGCGCTTGTGGACTGAGCAGAAGCCGTGCCAGAGGATGACCCGGGAGTCCTGCAGTACCTGTTCGTCATTGCCGCCAAGTTCCTTGCGCGGGTTCCACATGGGCATCTGCTCAAGCGGGACGCCCAGTGCCTTGGCGGTGTTGCGGCCCAGGTGTTGATCGGGGAAGAACAGAACGCGCTGACCGCGTTCGAACGCCCATTCCAGAACCACTTTGGCGTTGGACGAGGTGCAGACGATCCCCCCGTTGCGGCCACAGAACGCCTTGAGTGCTGCAGAGGAGTTCATGTAGGTGACAGGGATGACGGGTACCCGGCCGGAGCCATCCGGGTCCGTGCCGAAGATTTCTTCAAGCTGCTCCCAGCATTCCTCCACGGAGTCTTCATCTGCCATGTCAGCCATGGAGCATCCCGCGGCAAGGTTTGGCAGGATGACGGCCTGTTCGGGCGTGGAGAGGATGTCCGCTGTCTCGGCCATGAAGTGCACACCGCAGAAGATGATCGCTTCGGCGTCGGGCTTGGTCAGGGCAGCGTTGGCGAGCTGGAAGGAATCGCCCACGAAGTCCGCGTACTGGATGACTTCGTCACGCTGGTAGAAGTGGCCCAGGATGACGGCCCGGTCCCCGAGTGTCGCTTTGGCGGCCCGGATGCGGGCGTCAAGTTCGGCGTCGGTGGCTTTTTTGTACTCATCGGGCAGCTGGCCCTGGCGCGGTGTGGCTTTGGGAGCGACATCCTCGCTGGAAGCACCCGGGCCATAAGCAGGTTCGCCGGCAAGTGCTTCGGCGAGGTCGTACTCCCATGGGCCCCTGGCCAAGGCCGGGCTGCACGTGGCCCCTGCGCGGGAGAGGCCTTTCTCGGCTTCTTCGCGAGTGATCAGCTGGACGGCAGTGTTAACGCTGCTCATGGTGTACTCCTGTTATCTGGCCCGAGGCCGGGCGTGCCGGTGAAGCGGTAGAGGCGTGGCGGGCGGTGTTTTCCGCCTTGAAGGTATTCACCGGTTTCTTCGATTTCCGGTGTTGCCTTGACGTGCCTGCGAAAGTTAGCGGGATCGAGCTGGCGGTCCAGCACGGCCTCGTAGACTTCGCGGACCTGGGCGAGGGTGAAAAACTCTCCCAGCAGGTGGTAGGCGATGGTCCCGTAGGCCATCTTGTTGCGCAGCCGCCACAGGGCGTAGTCCACGATTGCGTTGTGGTCGAAGGCCAGTTTGGCGAGCTTGTCTGCCCGGAACCAGCGCACATTCTCGGACTCGTCAGCGAGGGCAGCTTCAGTGGGTTGCACCAGTGCCCAGTACACGATGGAGACCACTCTTTGGGTGGGCGATCTATGGAGGCCGCCGAAAGCGTAGAGCTGCTCAAGGTAGTGAGGCGCCAGGCCGGTGGTTTCGCGGAGGTTCCGCGAAGCCGCATCCTGGAGGGATTCGTCGTGGGCCAACGGTCCACCCGGGAGCGCCCACATGTCTTTGTAAGGCTCACGGATACGCCGTACCAACGGCAACCACAGGGTTGGGCGCCCGGATGTCTCGCTGGGGCGGAGGGCGAAAATCACCGTTGAAATAGCCAGCGACGGCGGTGCAAGCCGCCGCTCGGCAACGTTGGCTGAGTTGGTGTTCACGGCGTTCACCTCGCTTCATCGCCGTCCGAAACGCTCCCCGGTCAGTGAAGCGCTAGTTAAAGTCATGTTGACTAGAACTAATGGTACGGCTCGATCGACGCGGAGCAAAATGCTTTACGTCACACTGGCTTGGCGGCAGCTTCCATCAGCGGGAGCGTGCGGCCTTGGATGTGGCTGTTCAGGACGATGACCGACGAACACCGGACCACGGACTTGGTGGCGATCATGGCATCAAGGACGCGTTGCATATCAGGGTTGGACCGCGCGGCGATCCGCACCATCAGGTCCGAATTTCCCGTGACAGTGTGAACCTCGATAATTTCCGGGATGGCACTGAGGCTTTCGATGATGGCATCGTGGCCGATTTCCTGGGTGATGGTCACCGAGCAGAACGCCACCACCGGAAAGCCGAAGTTGGCGGGATCAGGCTGGGGAACCCAGGAACCGATGACCCCGTTTTCAATCATTCTGTCTATCCGGGACTGCACCGTCGCCCTGGCAACCCTGAGCACGCGGGAAGCTTCCAGCACTGAAGATCGCGGTGAATCAGTGAAGAAACGTACAATTTTTGCATCAAGCGCATCCACCAGCATCAAAGTTCCTGTCCCCGGGGTAACTTACCCATCACATCGCTACAGCAAAAAGTGATGTATCTTACAAACTGCGAGAATTATTCCACGGCTCTTGCTGCGTCGTCGACGCCCGCGTGCCAAACCCATGAGGCCAGCACGCCAAACCAGCATGTAATCCATAGAAGGTAGACACGTATGACAACGAAGTCCATCGCGGCTCCTGCGCCAACATCCGGCCTCGGCCATTCGCTCAAGCCGCGCCAGCTCACCATGATGGGGCTAGGCAGCGCGATCGGCGCGGGCCTCTTCCTCGGCTCGGGGGCAGGCGTTCAGGCGGCCGGTCCGGCAGTCCTTATTTCCTACCTCGTCGCCGGTACGCTGATCATCCTGGTCATGTGGGCCCTTGGCGAGATGGCGGCAGCCAACCCGAACAGCGGCGCGTTCTCCGTGTACGCGGAGAAGGCCATGGGCAAGACCGCCGGCGGAACCATCGGCTGGTTGTGGTGGTTGCAGCTGGTAGTAGTCATTGCAGCCGAAGCCATCGGAGCAGCCGGTCTGCTGTTCTCGATCTGGCCCGTCATCCCCGTATGGGTCCTAGCGTTGGTCTTCATGGTGGTCTTCACGGGCATCAACCTTGTGGGCGTCCGCAACTTTGGTGAGTTCGAGTTCTGGTTCGCCATCCTCAAGGTCGCAGCGATCGTGATCTTCCTACTGATCGGCGCAGCCCTGCTCTTGGGTTGGCTGCCTAACGTGCCCTCCCCCGGGTTCTCAGCGTTCAGCGACTTTGCCCCCAACGGCATCGGCGGCATCGCGGCCGCCTTGTTCGTCGTGATCTTCGCCTTCGGTGGAACCGAGATCGTCAGCGTCGCCGCCGCCGAAACCGAGAACCCCGCCCACAGCGTAGGCAAGGCCATCCGTACAGTTGTTTGGCGCATCCTGGTCTTCTACATCGGCTCGGTGTTCGTAATCGCAGCCGTCCTTCCGGTGGGATCGGAAGGATTGAAGTCCCCATTCGCCGGAGTTCTGGACCTTGCCGGAATCCCCGGCGCCGGAGCGGCCATCACCCTGGTAGCCGTCGTCGCCCTGCTGTCCGCCCTCAACGCCAACCTCTACGGCGCCTCCCGCATGATTTTCTCCCTCTCAGAGCGCGGCGAAGCTCCACGCTTCCTGTCCCGCCTGAGCGGTTCAAAGGTTCCCGTCGCCGCAGTCGGCATCTCAGTTGCCTTCGGCTTCATCGCCACGGTCCTTGAGTTGCTGTTTCCGGAGAAGATCCTGCCGGCTCTGCTGAACCTTGTGGGATCCACATGCCTCGTGGTGTGGGGCACCGCACTGGTCTCGCAGTTCATCCTTCGCCGCAGGGCTGACCGGGACGGCACCGAGCTGCCGCTGCGCATGAAGGGATTCCCCTTCCTCACCATCGTTGGCCTTGTCCTGCTGGGCCTCATCCTGGTGGTGGGCTTCGCCAACCCGGAAAGTGCCGGGCAGCTGATCGGAACGTTCATCCTGATCATTCTCATCGCCGCCGGCTGCTTCCTCAACGCCAGGGCCAAGGCTGGCAGGCAGACCACGCCGGTCGAGTAGCCAGCTGCTCATCCTCATCAAGAAGCCCTGCACAGTTTGTACTGTGCAGGGCTTCTTTGTGTGCCCAAAATGTACAAAGTGTGCCGCTAGAACTGCACTGATTGCGCACAGGCGCAGTGGGTGACTAGGGTCACAGCCATGACTACCAAAGCCGTGCTGGCCGCCGTCGATGATGACGCGGCCCCGCTCACCCACCATCAACTCCGTGAGCTGTACACCCTGATGGCAGCCGTCCGGCATCTGGACACCTCAGCCGTCGCCTGGCAGCGCCAAGGCATCATCCCGGGATACGCCCCGGAGCTCGGCCAGGAGGCCGCCCAGGTAGGCAGCGGCTACGCCGTTGACCGGACCCGTGACTTCGTCTTCCCCACCTACCGTGAGATGGGCGTTGCCCGGGCGATGGGCCTGGACATGGTGGGCTACATGTCCACCCATAAGGCCACGTGGCACGGTGGTATGTACAACCCGTTGGAATCCAGGTTCGCACCCATTCAGGCCGTGGTTGCGGGCTCCGTCCTGCACGCTGTCGGCTGGGCCCATGGCCAAACCCTTTCCGGCCACGCGGAGGGTGAAACGGGCGTTGCCATGACGTACTTCGGCGACGGCGCCTCCTCGCAGGGCGACGTCCACGAAGCCATGAACTTCGCGGCAGTCATGAAGGCTCCCGTGGTGTTCTTCATCCAGAACAACGGCTGGGCCATCTCCGTCCCCACGGAACGCCAGGTAGCCGGCGGATCGGTCGCGGCTCGCGCTGCCGGGTACGGAATCCCGTCCCTGCAGGTGGACGGAAATGACGTGGTAGCTGTTTTCGAAGCCACTCGTTCCGCTTTAGCGCACTGCCGCGCCGGCAACGGACCCGTGGTGATTGAAGCCATGACCTACCGCCGCGGGCCGCACTCCACCGCCGACGATCCCGGCCGCTACCGCACGCTGGACGAGGAACGCACCGACGCCGGCGAGGATCCGCTGGAGCGCTTCAGGCAGCGGCTGCTCGACGAAGGGGTTGCAGACGAGGCTTTCTTCGCCGAAGCGCAGCGGAAGGCCGAAGAAGAAGAGGAAGCCATCCGTACCGGCATCGAAGACCTGGGCCCCCGACCCGGCGCCGAAATGTTCGGCCTGGTTTTCCAGGAACCAACGCCCGCACTTCAATCCCAGGCCACCGCGTGGCGCGAGGAGTCCGAACATGTCTGAGACCATGACTGCCTTGCCAGGCATTGAAGCTGCCGCAGCTGGCGTTCAGCAGCTGTCCATGCAGCAAGCACTCAACCGTGCCCTCGATGAGATCCTGGCCGGGAACCCCAAGACGGTCATCTTCGGCGAGGACTGCGGCCAGCTGGGCGGCGTCTTCCGCATCACCGACGGCCTCCAGGCAAAACATGGCGAGGACCGCGTCTTCGACACCCCGCTTGCCGAATCCGGCATCCTCGGCATGTCCGTGGGCCTGGCCATGGCAGGCTTCCATCCCATCCCCGAGGTCCAGTTCGATGGCTTCGCCTACCCGGCCATCAACCAGATCGTCTGCCAGATCGCCCGCATGAACTACCGCAGCCGCGGGACCCTGCCCATGCCCATCACCCTGCGCGTGCCCAGCTTTGGCGGTATCCGTGCACCCGAGCACCACGGAGAGTCCTTGGAGGCGCTCTTCGCCCACGTTCCGGGGCTCAAAGTGGTATCACCGTCCACCCCGAACGATGCCTACCACCTGCTCAAGTACGCGGCAGCTCGACCGGACCCGGTCATTTTCATGGAACCGAAGTCCCGCTATTGGCAGAAGGGACCGGTGGACCTCACCTCGGTGGATGCGGCCACTGCAGCGCACGACGGCGGAGCGGACAACTGCAGCAACCTCACCGGCGCCCGCGTGGCGAGGGAAGGCAGGCACCTGACCCTCGTGGCGTGGGGCGCCATGGTGGCCCGTTGCCTGCAGGTTGCCGAACTGGCGGCCGAAGACGGCATCGACGTCGAAGTCCTGGACCTTCGCTGGCTGAAACCGATCGACGCGGAAGCGTTGGCGACCTCCGTCGGGAAGACGCGCCGCGCCGTCGTCGTCCATGAAGCGCCGCTGACCTCAGGCCTGGGCGCCGAAGTGGCCCAACTCATCACGCAGAGCTGTTTCGCGACGCTCAAAGCGCCGGTGGAACGCGTGACGGGCTTCGACGTGCCCTATCCCTCCGGAGACCTGGAAGACGAATACATCCCCAACATCGACCGCATCCTCTTTGGGATCCAACGCGTACTGGAGTACCGCCGTGGCTGAAATTTCCTTCCCCCTTCCGGACCTCGGCGAGGGCTTGATTGAGGCAACAGTGCTGGACTGGCTCGTGGAGCCCGGTCAGCAGGTGGAACGCAACCAGGCGATCGTGGAGTTGGAAACCACCAAGTCGGCCCTCGAATTGCCCAGCCCGCAGGCGGGTAAAGTGGTGCGTATTCACGGAGCGCCCGGTGACACCATCAACGTTGGCGAGCCGCTGATCGTGTTCGAGGTTCCGGATGACACTGCCGGGATCGTGGGCACTGTTCCGAAGGACGAAGCACCCAAGCGCCGGGTCCGCCTGAGCGCCGTACTGGATGAGGACTGACGTGATGACCGGAAGGCACACCATGGAACAGCACGGGCACACAGTGGAGGGCACCGACCCCGGACTGTTCGTGGAAGTCCATGAGCCGGCTACCGACGCCGGGCTGCGCCCCGTCCTGCTGATCCATGGCTTCTCTTCCTCCACGAAACTGAACTGGGTGGACAGCGGTTGGATCACCACGCTTCAGGACGCAGGGCGCCGGGTCATCACCGTAGACCTGCCCGGTCACGGCCGGAGCCACTCCCCTGAGGACCTGGATTCGTACACGCCCAGCCGCATCCGCGCCGACCTTCTCCAAATAGTGACCGACGCCGGCGCCCGGCCCCTGCGCGAAGGCGATCCTTCCACGGGACTGGACGTCATTGGCTACTCGCTCGGTTCCAGGCTGGCGTGGGAGTTCGGCGCCACCCAGCCGGACCTCGTTCACCGCATCGTCCTGGGCGGGCCGAGCTCGGCGGATCCGTTGGCAGCTTTCGACCTCGTGGCCGCGCAGCGGCATCTGGCCGACGGTACACCCATCGAGGACGGGTCCACGGCAGGCCTGCTGAAGATGGCCCAAATGCTTCCAAGCAACAACCTGTTTGCCATGTTGTCGCTCATCGAAGCCATCAAGGGCGAACCTTTCGATCCTGCAGAGGCCGCCCCTCACATGCCACTGCTGCTCGTGGCAGGAGAGAAAGACGAACGGGCAGCCACCATGCCGGAGCTGGCCTCCATTGCCGGCAAGCGTGGCGGCATGGTGGAGACCCTGGTGATCCCGGGACGCACCCACACCAATGTCATTACTAGCCGGGCTTTCAAGGAAGCTGCGGTCGAGTTCCTCGGCGTGTAGGTCTCAGCGGGCCAGTCGCTCCGCGTTCAGGCTCATGCGCTCCAACACGCTCAGGGCCATCGCGTACTCGTCAATGCCTATGCCCATGGACAGGTCCTGACGCGCATCTTCCACCAAGCGCTGGGCCTCGTGGTATTTCTCGCGGCCCCGGTCGCTCAGCGCCAGCCTGTCGTCGATCATGATGATCATTCCCCGCCCCACCAAGGCCGCAAGTTCGCGTTCGCGCAGCCGGGAATCGCCGCCCCACAGCGGCTGCAGGATGTCCTCCAATCGATCCGGCCGCATGGCACCCTCCGATAGCGTGCCCAAGGTGTGCCATTGGCGCCGGGTGAGTTTGATCCTGGCCAGGGTGGCGTCCAGCTGTATTTCCAGTGCGGCGTCGAGCCTCTTGATCCAATATCCGATGGGCTTGTTCACAAGGCCATGCTTTCAGTGGGCGCGCCACCGGGCAAGGTGTGGACTGTAGGCTTGGGAGTGCAACGAATTACGTGGAAGTGGAGCAGATGGGCATGCGTTTCAAGGACCGCGCGGAAGCCGGTCGACGCCTGGCTGAAGCACTCCCCCAACTGAGGGAACGGCCAGACACCATCGTCCTGGGCCTGGCCCGTGGTGGAGTCCCGGTAGCCGCAGCCGCGGCCGCAGAACTGTACCTGCCGTTTGGCGCCATGCTGGTCCGAAAATTGGGGATCCCCGGCCGTGACGAGACCGCTTTCGGGGCGCTGGCGTGGTCGCAGGGCGACGTCCTGCGAATGGTCAACAGGCCCCTGAAGGAGCTCATTCTCGCGCACGGAATCTCCCAGTCCGCTTTGGATGCCGTGGAAACCCATGAACGTTCCGAACTCATCCGCCGTGCCCACAAATACCCCGGCATCGAGCACGATCTTCGCGGAAAAACAGTGGTGTTGGCCGACGACGGACTGGCCACCGGCGCCACCATGCGGGCAGCCGTGGAGGCCGTCCGGGCCGGCGGGGCCGGCACCGTCATCGCTGCAGTGCCGGTCGCCTCCCTGGAGGCCTCAACCTCCTTGGCCCGGGTCTGCGACGTCGTGATCGCGTTGCACACGCCCGGCAAGTTCCATGCAGTTGGCGCATTTTATGAACGCTTCGAGCAATTGTCCGACGCCGACGTCGTAGGCCAGTTGGAAGGTGCCGGTGCCAGCGGCCGTAAGTAGCCGCCGTCGTAGTCTGAACGCAAAGACGGGCGCGGTCCCTGTGGACCACACCCGTCTTTTGTTTGCCATTTGTTAGTGGTGGACGCTGTACCCCAGCGGACGGCCACGGGTTTCCTTGGCCAAAATCACGCCAATTGCGGAGATCACGCAGAGAACCATGATGTAGATGCCCACCGATCCGGACCACTTGGTGGTATCCAGGAGAGCTTGGGCAATGAGCGGAGCGAAAGCGCCGCCCAGGATTGCACCGAGCGCGTAGCCGATGGAAATTCCCGAGTACCGGACCTGGGCCGGGAACATCTCCGCATACATGGCGGACATTGGACCGTAGGACAGACCCAGTCCGATAGTGAGGACGAACAGTGCAGTTCCGTAAAGCACGATGTCCTTGGAATCGATCAGCACGAACATGGGAATCATCCACGCGAAGACCAGGCCATAACCGATCAGGAACGTCTTGACGCGACCAATCTTGTCCGACAACCAACCGCCCACCATGGTGAAGATGAGCCACCCGAAGGACGCAATGGTGGTGGCCAGCAAGACCTGAGGCGTAGGCATCTTCAAGGTACGTGTGGCGTAGGAGATGAAGAAGGCGATCAGCAGGTAGCCGGCAGCGTTGTTGGCGATGAAGATCAAGGCAGCAAGAACAACTTCTTTCTTGTTCTTACGGAACAGTTCACCCAGGGGCGCCTTGCTTTCAGCCTTGCGCTGGGCGATCTCCTTGAAGACGGGGCTCTCACCAACGGCGCGACGGATCAGGTATCCCACCACGATGAGGACCACGGACAGCAGGAACGGCACACGCCATCCCCAAGAGGCAAAGTCTTCCTTGGACATCCCCGACTGCAGCAGGAACAACAGCCCCGTGGCCAGGATCATGCCGATCGGAACACCGATCTGCGGGTAGGCGCCGAAAAGCCCGCGCTTCTTCAGAGGTGCATGCTCCACGGCCATCAGCGCAGCACCGCCCCATTCCCCACCGGCCGAGAATCCCTGGACAACGCGCAGGGTGATCAGCAGGACGGGGGCCCAAAGGCCAATAGTGGCGTAGGTGGGCAGTAGGCCGATCAGCGCAGTGGCAGCACCCATCATCACCAGCGTCATGACAAGCACAGCCTTGCGGCCCATCCTGTCGCCGAGGTGTCCGGCCACAAAGGCCCCGAGGGGACGGAACAGGAAGCTGATGCCGATCGTGGCGAAAGACAGGAGCTGGGCTACTCCCGGGTTGGACTTCTCCAAGGGAGAAAGGAACAACGGCGCCAACAGGGTGGCGGTGAGCTGGGCGAAAATGAAGAAGTCGTACCACTCAATGGTGGTGCCCACCAACGTCCCGGCCAGTACCCTGCGCTCCTCGCGCTTGCTGCTGGGTCCTGACGGAGAGTCGACAGTGGAAGTTGCGGTCATTGGAACTCCATGGGGTGAGAGTGACTGGTCGGCGCTTGACTTGCATTAACCGACAGAACGGTCAGTTAGGAAAGAATACTACAACCTGTGAGCCAAAGCACAGACCCCTGCGGTGTGGGCCACCATAGAATGGTTCGCATGAACCCCCGCAGCGACGTCAAGGGCCCAACGGAAGCACCAACGCAAGCTCCGCCGTCGCAAACCCTCTCACGCGGAATCCGCGCGCTGGAGATTCTGGCGGCCGCCGAAAGGCCCCTCAGCATCGCCGAACTCACCGAGGCCCTTGGCGTACACCGTTCCGTGGCCTACCGGATCCTGCGGACGCTGGAAGACCACTCGCTGCTGGTGCGCGACGACTCCGGGCGCGTTCAACCCGGCCCGGGCCTGTCCGTCCTGGCCCGCGGTGTTTCAAGAAGCCTGCAAACTGCGGCGCTGCCCGAGCTCACCCAACTTGCCAACACGCTGCATATGACCGCCTTCGTCGCAGTGTGGGACCACCAGGAGTGCGTCAACCTTGTCACCGTTGAACCGCGGCACTCCGGCGCCGCCCTGGCCCAGCACCCGGGCAACCGCCACCCCATCGCCACCGGCGCCCCCGGGATCGCCATCCAATCAACCATGACCGAAGAGCGCTGGCAGCAGGTAGGCGCTCCGAACCCCTACCGCGCCGAAGCCCACGAAGCCCGCCGCCTGGGGTACGCCACCAGCCACGACGAAGTCATTGCAGGATTGTCCTCCATTGCCGCCCCCATCAGGGTCCCGGGCGGGCGGCCGGCAGCGATCGCCGTCGTCTATATCCGCTTGGATCAGGACCCCGACGAAGTCGGCAAAGCGCTCGCTGACAGCGCTGCCCGAATCGAAAGCCAACTGGCCTGAAGCTGCGTTAACCCTCCGAGCCATGGCCGATCCGGGCGTATACGTCAGGCTGCGAGCCCCGGAGCCGCAATCCCCACGCGACGCCAACAAGTCCAGGCAGCAGCACCAGCATCGGGAGGACGAACGTCGCCGCCGTTGACTCGGTCTGCCCCAGCAAGACGTTGAAGTTGGCCATGATGAGCACAAAGACGATAGCCAGAAGCACGAACCCCAGGCCGGGAGCGATCACCCTGACCCACAGGCTCGCCCCGTGCTGCTGCCGGCGGAAGAACCCGATCACCGCCACCGACACTACGGTCATGAGCAGCACGAGCCCCATGGCTCCGCTGTTGGTGAGCCATGTGAACATGGTCAGCACGGGGTACAGCTCGCCCAGTTCGGAACCCGCACCGGCAATGGCAAAGGCGACGGTTACGACGACGGCAATCACCGTCTGCGCCAGCGAACCGGCGAACGGCGCCCCGCTTTCGGTCCGCACCTTCGCCAGCGCAGACGGCAGGACACGCTCGCGACCCAGGGAGAAAAAATAGCGGGCCACCGCGTTGTGGAAGCTAACGAGTGCGGCGAAGAGGCTGGTGACAAAGAGGACCTGGGCGATGTCGCTGAGCAACACGCCACCGTGGTCGCCCAGGAAGGCGAAGATCATGTCCGGGCCATTGGTGGTGGCAGTCTCAATCACGGCTGACGGTCCCGCTCCCACGGTCATGGCCCAGGCAGAGACTGCATAGAAGACAGCGATGATGCCAACCGCAGCAAACGTTGCCCTTGCGACCGTGCGCTGTGGGTCCTTGGACTCTTCACCATAAATGGCGGCGGATTCGAATCCCATGAAAGCGGCGATGCCGAAGGAGAGTACCGCTCCGATACCGGGAACGAACAGGCTTTCGGGGCTCAAAGTTGCAGTGCTGATACCTTCTGGAGCCACCGCAAGGCTGATGACGTCGTACACAATGACCACCAGGAACTCCAGGGCAACCAGGACGCCAAGGACTTTAGCGGACAGGTCCACCCTGTTCACCCCCAGCCATCCGACAATCGCGATGCACACCAGCACGGGGATCCACCACGGCATGCTGATACCAAGGCGGGCGGACAGCAGTGACGAGACCGTAAAGCCGAACAGCCCGTAGATGCCCACTTGCATCAGGTTGTATGCCATGAGGGCGATCAGTGACGCGCCCACCCCGGCTGGCCTTGAGATGCCCTGCGCAATGTATGCGTAAAAAGCTCCTGCGTTGGTGACGTGCCGGCTCATGGCGGCGTATCCCACGGCGAAAAGCGCCAGAATTGCACCAAGGATCAAGAAGGACAACGGCACGCCGGTGACCCCGGTGACCGCGAAAGTGGTGGTCACGCCGCCCGCCAGCACGGTCAGCGGCGCCGAGGCCGCGATAATCATGAAGGTTACTGCCGGTACGCCGAGTCGACCCTTGGTGCTTACGGCTCCGGCGGCTCTGCCCTTGACGGGGTTGTCCACGCTCATAGTGTGCTCCTGCCTCGGTGCCGCTGGAGATTGCGCGGCACGGTGTGTGTCATTCCGCAATCTTCCACCGCAGCGGCGTCGCGTGACTTGTCTCACACGGCAGGGTGTTTGTCGCTGCACGCAAGCACGAGCCCACGCAGGCGCCGGTGTAGAATCGTGGGCAAGCTCACGCCCGCAAACCCGGCATTCCCTGCCCCAGTGGCACCGGCGCCGCGGGCCACTGAAAAGGAGTTTGATGACCGTCGCGGCTGATATGGGCCCCGCAACTGTGGAAACCATTGTGGCGGAGTCGTTCCAGGAGTGGAGCAAAGCAATCTCCAGCTCTTTCGTGCCCCTGCTGGCTACGGGCCCCAACAGCTCTTCCTTCCCGGGCACTGACTTCCACGGCATGATGAGGGCACGAGTGCTGGGGCAGATCTCCGTGGTGGAGATTACAGCCGGGCCCCACACTGTGCTTCGCACGCCGGAGCTGATTGCCAAGTCCACGGGGCGCTTTTTCAAACTCAGCATCCAGCTCGGTGGATCGGGCCGCCTGGTTCAGGACGAGCGCGAGGCCGTGCTCCGCCCCGGGGACCTCTCCATCTACGACACCTCGCGTCCGTATCAATTAACCTTCGACGACGACTTCCGCACGTTGGTGCTCATGTTCCCGCACGTTTTGTTGGACTTGCCCGCCGAAGCCATGGGACATGTGACAGCCTTGCGAATTCCGGGCGATGAGGGCCTGGGCGAGCTCATCAGCCCCTTCCTGGTGAAACTGGCCGACAACCTTGAGGCCCTCTCCGGGGCCAATGGACTCCGGTTGGTCCACAACGCCTTGGACCTGGTCACTACACTTTTCAACGGTGAGCTCGATCAACTGATCGAGACGGGCAGGGATCCGCATCTGCTGCTGCTTGGCCGCATTCACGACTACATCGAGGCCAACCTCGGTGATCCCGGACTCTCCCCCGGAAGCATTGCCGCGGCCCACTACATCTCAACGCGGCATCTGCACGACCTCTTCCAGGAAATCGGGACCACGGTAGCCTCCTCCATCAGGCAACGGCGACTGGAACGGTGCCGGCGGGACCTTAGAGATCCTGTGCTGGCCGATCGACCTGTAACAGCCATCGCGGCGCGGTGGGGGTTCACCGATGCAGCCCATTTCAGCCGCATCTTCCGCGCAGCTTTCGGGAACTCCCCCACCGGCTACCGCAGTGCCGCATAGCGGTTACCCCTGAGGTTGGCGCATCATCACCAAGGATGTGAGGACACCCAGCAGCAACAGCCCTGCTGCAGCCGCCATCGAGACGACAAAGGCTGCGCCCGGCCCCTGCGTTTGCGCCAATTGCCCGGCCAGGTAGGAGCCCAACGCTGTTCCTGCCACGATTCCGCTGGCGAGCGCCGTCATCACAGTGGCCATGCGACCGGCTGGAGCCACCACGCCGCCGATGCTGAAGACGGTGACCATCACTGGCCCCACGGGGATTCCTAGTATCAGCAGGACAAAGATCATGGGCCAAATACCAGCAGGGAGAAGCAACAGGAGCGACAAAACGGACATCGCCAGCGCTGCGGCGACCCAACGGGAAGCCAGACTGAACCGTTGCGGCCAGAAAGCTACAGACAGCGCCGCCACAGCTGAACTAAGCCCCATCACTGCATACAGCAGTCCGGCGATCTCGGCCGTAGCGTACTGCGCCGAGAAGGCACTCAGCGCGTTCTGGGTAGCTCCAAAGAACGTACCCATGCACACCATGGCCACCACGGGAACGGCCACCACGGCTCCGGCCCAACGATGACGCCGCTGCGCAGGGACTTGGGCGGAGTGCTCGCCAATAGAGGCTTGTCCATTGGAAGGCGCGACGCCGGTACGCGGCTTGCGGGGTGCGGGCACCACCGCGTGTTGGCTTGGATGGACGGCGAAGGCCGGAACCAGGGTGATGGTCATGACAGCGGCCAAAGCGAGCGGCAACCAGGGTGCCACCAAGCTGGCAAGAACACCCACCAAGGCGGGGCCCAGGACAAAAGTGACCTCGTCAGCGGTGCCTTCATAGGACAGAGCGGTATCAAGGTCGGCCCGGTTGGCTGCTACGCTTCTGGCCCCGTTTGCTGCAGCCGGGGACAAATTACGGGTGGTCAGCGCCATCCACCGAACACGGGCCATGGGCCCCACCTGGGGACAACTGGCGCCAGCGAGAAAGGCCACAATGAGGACACCAGCCGCCTCGCCCACGGAACCGTAACCGGTAGTGAGGTACGCAGCAGCAAGGAGCCCCACTACAGCAAGGGTGTTGACCACTGCCGCCACAAGCAGCACGATCCGTTGCCCGGCTCTGTCGGCCAGGGAGCCCAGGACGGGAGCCCCCACCGCCGAGCCGATACCGACGGCTCCGGCTGCCATGCCGCCGATGGCGTAGGAGTGGCTGACGGCTGTGACCAAGGTCAGGGTGCCCACGGTCAGCATGGCCAAGGGTAGCCTGGCGAAGAGCCCCAAGGGCAGGAAACCAGGTCCCGCCAGTTCAGGCAGCCGAGCGAAACGGCCCGGCAGGCGGGAGGGGCGGGAGGGAGCCTGGGGTGCAGGCTGTGACGTTACAGAAGTTTTTTCCATCAATCCGGGTTCGCTAAAGGATGCGCATCGTCCCTCCTCCCGATGCGCGCGACCCGGTGTAACGGGTTAAGTCTATCGGATACGTCTCAGACCGGTACAGCGTCGGCAATCCGCACGCTGGAACCATGCCTGCCCTTGATCACCTGCAGCTGGTTGGTGATCCGTTGCTTCATCTCCGCGACGTGACTGACAAGGCCAACAACCCTGCCGCCGTCGCGCAGTCCCTCAAGGGCGTCCATCACTTGCTCCAGGGATTGCTCATCCAGGCTGCCGAAGCCCTCGTCCACAAACAGCGTCTCAATATCGACTCCGCCGGCCTCCTGCTGCACTACATCGGCGAGGCCCAGCGCCAGGGATAATGACGCCATGAAGGATTCACCGCCCGACAACGTGGAAGTGTCCCGCCGCTGACCGGTCCATTCATCCACGACTTCCAGCCCAAGGCCCGACTTTGCGCCTCTGGCGGCCTTGGCGTCCGTATGCTGCAAGGTGTATCTGCCATCACTCATGGCCACGAGCCGCTCGGAGGCTGCAATGGCTACCTGTTCCAGCCTTGCCGCCAGGACATAAGTGTTCAGACTCATGCGGTAGTTGTTATCACCCGAGCCCCTTACGGTGTCGGCCAATTCTGCGAGCATATGTGCCCGGCGCCGAGGTTCCCTTCCCGATTGGGCCAGGGTCCGGTACTCCTTCCCCAGGCGGGCAACAGCGTCCGCTGACTTGCCGGCAAGGCCGGCTGCCAATTCCTTGGCCCGTGCGTCATCGGCGGCCTTTGAAGCAAGAAGCTTCGCCTCGGCAAGCTCGGCTTCGGCCAAGGGGAGTTCGCCGATGCTGGCTTCCTTGGCCGCAAGGATCAGGTCCTCACCGGCAAACAGCTCATCCAAGCGGGACGATTCGGCCTCGAAATCGGCCAGATCCTTTTCCAGGCCCACCACATCTGCGGGCGGGAGGATCTCCCGGCGGGCTTCGTCAGCCGAAGCAAATCCGGATTCCACCAAGGCGTTGTCAAGGGAAGCGGCTGCGGCTTCGCAGGCTTGTTGTGCCTGTTCCAGTTCCCGCTCTGCATCCACGGCCGCCTGCAGAAGCCCGCGCTCATCGACGAGTGCTTCCAGCCGCTCGCGAAGGCTGGGGAAGCCGTCCTTCAAACCGGCAAGTTCTACTTCAAAGGCAGCACACTGCTCCTGAAGCAGCTGTGCTGCCGAAGACCCCTGGGCCGCAGCGTTCGCGGAAGCGTCGTGTTCTTGTTGCACCAGGGCGATCCGCTTGCTGAGGGCCTCGTGCCGGGCGCGAAGCTTCTCCAATGTCACCGCCGCCTTGCGAGCCGTCGAGGCAGCCTCCTGGGCAGACGCCCGCTTGGATTCTGCTTCAGCAGCATCCACTGCACCTCCCTGGGCCACCAGTCCGGCGAGCACCTGCGCTGCGGAGGAGAGCTGCTCAGCGAGGAGCGCCAAGGCTTTTTCGCTGGCCTCAAACCGATCCTTGGCTTCTTCCTCTTCCTGGGCGAGGGAGAGCGCCGTTTGCACGGCTTCGGCTGGGTTGGGATGTTCCTCACTTCCGCACACGGCGCACGGCTTACCGCTTTCCAACGCCGCAGCGAGCTCCCCCGCAGCGTTGGCCAAACGCAGTTCACGGACATCAAGCCATTGCTGCCGGAGGTCCTGCGATTCGGTCCGAGCCTGAAGATGCTTCAGGGTGATCCCGTCCAACTCGTTGGTGGCCGTTGCGTGGCGGGCCACAATCCCTACCAGCTCGGCGGCACCAGCAGCCTCCCGCTCCAGTTCCGCGAGCTGGCCAGCCAACGGTTCCAGAGGCTGGATCTCTGCTTCCACGGTGGACACGTCGGAGCGCAACTGTTCCAGTAGACCGGCCGAAGCGCCGGCAGCGGCCTGCTGTTCGGCGATATCACCACGCATGGTTGCCAAACGTGCCGTGATGACTTCCAGACGTTGTTCATCGGGCAGCCGTGCCTCAACCACTGCGCAGACGGCTTTAACGGCTTCCAAAGCTACATCCGTAGTAGCGGCGTCCAGGCCAGCTGCACCAAGCTTCCCGCGCACACCGGCAGCCCGCTCTGCGGCGGTTTCGAGTTTGCGCGCCGTCGAATCGACAGCTTCGAGCTGGCCGCTGAGAACGGCGGCACGCCGGTGTCTGCCCAGCATCTCCTTGTTCTCCAGCGCTCGGGGCGCTGCCAGTTCAAGCAACACCCGCCGTTGCATCGCAGCGCCCAGCCGACCATGCCTGAGCGACCTCTCCTGAGCCTCGTGGAATTGTTCCAGCAGGCGGGTGGCCGCTGATTCTGCCTCCGCTGCCTCGTCCTGCCGACGCTGCCATTCAGAGTGAGTTTCAGCCTCCATGACGGCCAGCCAAGCTTCCGGTTCCTTGCCTGGTTCCGGCGTTGGCTCTTGTCCCGGCTCCTGGTTTGGCTCCTTGTCGGCAGCCGGAGTAGCAGCTGCAGGAAGATCCAGATGGTCATGCTCAGATGCGACCCGGTCAAGTAGCTGCTGGAGTTCGGAGGCATTGTCCTGCACAGCGCGGGCGGCATCGGCGGCTTGCTGCAGGAGCTGGCGTTCCACCGCTTCGAATCGCTGCGTGCCGAACAATTTTTGGAGCAGGTCCAGTCGGTCGTTGGCCTTGGACCTCAGGAAAGCGGCAAAGTCGCCCTGTGGCAACATCACCACACGGGTAAACTGCTCCCGGTCCATTCCCAGGACATCCGAAAGCTCAGCCCCTACCTCGTCATTCCTGGACGACTTCTCCTCCCAGCTCCCGGCTACGCGTTCCCTGAGAAGGGTCTTGGCCTGCTGGGTAGTGAATCCATTGCGGCCGCGGGCGCTTGGACGGTCCCACGCCGGGGAGCGCGTCACTTCAAAACGGCGGCCACGCGCAGAGAACTCACACACCACCCGCGGCTCAGCACCCGGCGCAGCATGATCGCTTCGGAGCCGTTTGCCTTCCTGGCGGGCGCCGGGAACGGACCCGTACAGGGCGAAGCAGATGGCATCCAGAATGCTGGTCTTGCCGGCGCCTGTGGCGCCGTTAAGGAGGAAAAGGCCCTGCGCACTGAGCTGGTCAAAGTCAATGTGTTGGGGTGTTGCAAACGGACCGAAAGCTTCGATGTCCAAACGATGAATCCTCATAGCTCAGCCTCCTGCAGCCGGACGGCTTCAAGTGCTTCCGTCAGGGCAGCTTCTTCTGCACCGTTTGCACCACGTTCCCGGACATGTTCCAGAAAACCGCAGCAGACACCGAGGTCGTCTTCTGCCGCGGCGAGGCGGTTGCTGTAACTGGTGGAGGGCCGTGACTGACCACCTTGGGGATCGAAGGAGAGGACCAAGGTGTCCGGGAAACGTGTGCGCACCTTCTCCATGGCCTGCCCAGGACGTTGCGCGTCCGTCAGCGTGATCTGGCAATAGGCTGTCTCTGCCCACGCGTGCTCTTCACCGCCCAATAGCTCCTCCAGCGTTCCGCGCAAGGTGGCCAACGCTTTGGGAGCCTCCCACAGGACCTCGTCAACGGCGATCGCGCCGCTGGCGTCGAGGTCTACCAGCCAGGCACCCTTGTGGTGTTTGGCTTCCGAGAACGAATAGGCCAAGGGAGAACCGGAGTACCGGACATTGGGTGCCAGCTCCTGCCGCCCATGGAGGTGACCTAAAGCTGTGTAGGCGAAGTCTTCAAAGAGATCCAGGGGAACCGCGCCCAAGCCGCCAATGCTCAGATCCCGTTCGCTTTCCGAGGTAATGCCCCCACTGGCAAAGGTATGCGCGAGGACCACCGGATACACCGGTCCTGATGCACGACGCGCCTGAACATCACGCCGGATCCGTTCCACTCCGGCCAGGGTCACATCAAAATGGTTGGCGTTCTCAGCTCCCAACCGCTCAGCCACAAGCCGCGGTTCAAGATAGGGGATGCCGTAGATCGCCACTTGGCCGTTCCCCACGCCGTCTTTGCCAGCCCCTTTGTCTGCCAACGGGAAAAGCACCGGTACGTCGAGTTCCTCCACCTTGGTCCTGAGGTGGACGCCTCCGCGTTCCAACAAGCGGGAAGCGAAGCCCAGCCTGATCGCGGAGTCGTGGTTACCGCTGGTCAGGACCACTGCGGCTCCTGCCTGCGTGATGCGCACCAGTGCGTCATCGAGCAGCTTGACCACATCCAATCCGGGCAAAGCACGATCATAGACGTCCCCGGCAATCAGCACGACGTCAACGGACTTGGCTTCCACCAGTGATACCAACTGGTCCACAAAGCTCCGCTGGGCATCGAGCATGCCAACGCCGTGGAAAGACCGGCCAAGGTGCCAATCGGAAGTGTGAAGTAGCCGCATATTTTTAAGCTAACCGGGGGCACCGACAATAAAGCGCAGGCGAGCCGTCCGCCGTCGAGCCCGTAGGGTTATTTGCCCTTTTTGCCGTCGAAGAAGTCCCGGGCGTCATCATTGACCGGCGTGGCCGGCACTGCGCGGGAAGGGGAACCGTCTGCTTCCGCAGCAGCGTCCTTGGCCCCGATGTCCTCGTCCGGCTCATCGTTGGCATCAAAAGAGTCGTTGACGCCATCGCTGCCGCCTTGAACGTCACCAGGTGCCGCCATGGCAGTAGTGGAGAAGCCTTGGAAGCCGCGGAAGGCAAGGCCTGCAAGCGCGGCGCCCATCAGCGGGGCCGCCCAGAAGAGCCACAGACTCTCAAGCGCCCAGGACGAGCTGAAGAATGCCTGAGCTGTTGCCCGCGCAGGGTTGAAGGGAAGGTTTCCCAGTACCTGTCCGAGCTGGAGCAGGACAGCCATAGCCAAGCCAACGGCGAAGGGGGCCATAGCCGGAACAGCGTGGCGGCCGGCGGTCGCGCCAAGAAACACAGCCACGATGAGAGCTGCACCCAGGACCTCGACCAACAGAACCCCGGCGAGCTGTGTTTGGGCGGCAGCGTGGTCGCCATAACCTGGTGCAACGACGTCAAAAGCGGCCCTCGCGTCCGTAAGGACGGGCACCGTGCTCACCACAAAGTAGATCAAGGCAGCACCAACCACGCTGCCGATAATTTGCGCTGCTACATAGCCCAAGGCCGCAACGGCCCGGACTCGACCGGCTATCAGATTGCCCACAGTGATCACAGGGTTGAAGTGGCCTCCCGAGACATAGCCGAAGGCCAGCATGGCCACTGTCACCGCAAGGCCGGTTGCAAGAGCAACAGGCACGGGGGCACCACCAGGATTGGAGAAAATCCCGACTCCCGCCGCGACAACCACAACGAACATCGATCCCAAAGCTTCAGCCGACAACCGGGCAACAAGTCCCGGTTGGGGTTCAGGTGTGGCCTGTACAGGAGAGGTCATGTCCAAGGAGTCCTTCGGTTGGTGTGGATGCCGGTATGGCCGGCTTCGGTCGCGGCGGACGCTGATGCTTGGCACCGACGCTGCAGGGGTCATGCAAGCTCAAGGCCACTGAGCATTTTGTCAGCCGAGTCTGGGCGCCAGCTGAATCCCGCCTCCGAGCTTATCCGCCCAAGGCGATCGCTGCGATCGCGGTAGCACCGAGCCCCACCACAGCCAACATGCTGACCCGGACCAGCCGGGCCGAAGCAGCTCCGTTGCCGGCGTGGAGTTGCCGTGAGCGAACCCACACCACTGCCGCCACCACGATGGTGGCTGCAGCCGCCACGAGAGCGCAGATGCCTTGGTAATCAAGCCCGGGAAGGCCCGCGACGAGATGGCCGGTTGAGGGCTCAGACGTCAGCCAGCTTCGCCAAATGAACAAGTCCACCACCACCAGGGAGATCAGCGTCCGGCGCCATGCCAAGATAGTGCGCTCAGGCTGCAATCCGGGGTCACGGACTTCCATAGTTACCGCGCCACCAAAATCAGCACCGCGAAAGCGAAGGCCGCCACGGCAACCACGATGGTCATGAACAGCATGACCCGGGAGAAAGGGAGCGCCTGATCATTGCGCATCGCCGCTTCCATCTGACCCCAACGACGATACGAAAGTGCCGCCAACCCCGCACCAACCAAGGCAAGCAAAACACAAAGAACCAGCCGCACCGGGGTGGGCGCGATGTTCGGGGCCAACTGGTCTACGGCAACCGCCCCGGCAAGCAGTGCCAAGGATGTGCGGATCCATGCGAGGAAAGTACGTTCGTTGGCGAGAGAAAACCTGTAGTCGGGCGTCCTGCCTGTCCGTCGCCACTGGGGTTCACGCGCCATGTCTCTCCAAGTTTTGTCAGTGCCGGGCAGCTTCCCCACCATACCAGCGGGGTCTCACGGCACGGTAAGTTACTGGCATGAGTGTTGAACCTAAATCGCCCGCTGATCCATCCTTCGAGTCCCGTGTCCATGGGTCACTTTTGGGAGGGGCACTGGGTGATTCGCTTGGCTACGCAGTGGAGTTCGACTCCATCGCCGCTATCCGCGCACGGTATGGTTCCGAGGGCCTGAAGACTTTCGGTCAGCTCGACGGCGCCAGCCACTTCTCGGACGACACGCAAATGACGCTGTACACCGTTGACGGCCTGGTGGAAGCACTCGAATGGGCCAACGATGGCGTAGCTGCGGACGAGATCGCCTGCCTATGGCTTGCCTACCTGCGTTGGCTCGCCACCCAGGACGTTGCTGTTGACTCCGCCGCTCCCGTGCCGCAACCGCGGTGGATCGATGCCCAGGAGGTCCTGCGCCACCGCCGCGCACCCGGTAACGCCTGCCTCAGCGGTTTGGCAACGGGCACTATGGGAACGGTGGCCCGTCCGGTCAATGCCGACTCCAAAGGGTGTGGCACCGTGATGCGTTCAGCCCCGTTTGGACTAATCCCCCACATTTCACGCGAAGCCGTGTACAAGCTCAGTTCGGACGCCGCGTCGTTGACGCACGGACACCCTTCAGCACGGCTCAGCGCAGCCGCCTTCAGCCTGCTGATCCACAACATCGTGGCCGGTATGGACGTCCGCACCGCAGCAACCGAGGCGCTCAACTACGTCAACGCAGTTCCTACCAAAGCACCCGAACTGGCGGAGCGTCTTGAAGGAGCCTTGCAGTTGTCCCTGCGGCCCGCCCCTCTGGACCCGGAAGAACTGACCACAGCACTTGGTGAGGGTTGGATCGCCGAGGAAGCGCTCGCCGTCGGGCTTTACGCGGTGCTGGCAACCAAAGGCGGCACGCCGGCTGAGCACTTCCGCAACGCAATCGCCGTGGCCATCAATCACAGTGGCGACAGTGACTCCACAGGGTCCATAACCGGGAACATCCTGGGCGCCTACTATGGTCTGGCATGCTTGCCGGCCGATTGGCTGGAGGCCCTGGAGGCCCCGGAAGTCATTCGCGGCATGGCGGACAGATTGCTTGCCGTCACCACCGGGTAGGTAGTGGCTACGCCTTGCGGAGCGTGACGTTGTTGCAGGCTTCGCACACGTCCTCAGGGATAAAGCCGCGGCGCTGCAGGAAGCCAAAGATCGCGCATCCGAGGCAGAAGCCCACGAATGCTTCCAGCGAAGCCGCCACGATCAGCAGCGTCAGCAGGATCCAGGCGGCGGGCTGGAAACCGGTGAAAAACAGCACGACGGCGGCACTCGTCAAGGCGGCACCGATGCCTTGCGCGAAACGCTTTGGTGGACCGGCAACGAGCTTGGCGTGTCCAAGCCGGGGTGCCAACACCTTCACTGACAGAAGTGCGAGCGGGGAGATCCGCGGACCGAACAGCACACGGAGCCAGAAGCCCACAGCCAGAGCCACCAGCCCCCAAGCCCAGCCGGTCAGGAGGGTGGCGACGGCCACCGCCACCACCAAGCCGGCCGTGATCCGGGCGGCGTACTCGTTAACCGGGTTGGGGAAAGCAAAAACTGCCCGCCAGTCCACCCCGCCGCGTTGAGCAGCGCCGGCAGAAGTAGCAGCGCCAGCAGAAGTAGCCGCAGCGGCAGGCTGGCGAGCGGGTGCTTGGGGAAGGACTGGTTTGGCCATGCCCCAAGGCTAGGAGTGCGGCTCTCCCAGCGGATAGCATTGTTGCGCAGTATGAACTGCTGACCGTGTGGTGGAGGCTATGCGCCGCCCACCATCTGCAGGAATTCACCTTCGGAGACAACCTCGATTTGCTGGCCCTTGGCGTGCAGCTCCAGGACGCGCTTGGCCTTGCCTGTGAGGCGGCCTGCGCGCAAGTCACCTGCCACGAAACCGTCACCAACTATCAGCACAGTAGTCCGCGCTGTTACCCGGCTTTCGGGACGTGCTCCCATGTCCGCGGCCCGTGACTTCGCCTCCGGCCTGGTGATGGCGAGGTCGCCCGTGAACACCACGGTCTGCCCGAAAAGCGGATGTCCGGGTTCCGCGGACGGGTTGGGCAACGGGTTGGGGCCCTCCTCCGGCCAGGCCTGGAAGCTTCCTGCAACGCCCAGTGCGCGTTCGACCGTGCGTTCGGCGGCGCTTCCGGTCCGTGCCGCGAGCGCGGACATGGTCGCCTTGGAGAGGCCATGCGCGGGATCGAAGGCGGGTTGCTGTGGCAGGTTCAGGCCGAGGGATAGGTAGAGTTCGGCGATGCTGTTGGCGTTGTTCCGCCTGGCGATGTCCACCAGAATGCCGGCGCAAGCGCGGGCATCTTCCGCGGCGTCGTGGTGGTTGACCAAGGGAACCCCGGCTTCCTCGGCGGCGTACGGCAGGGAATTTGAAACCAGTGAATAGCAGCGGCGGGAGAGCATGACCGTGCACACATAGTCGTAAGCGGGTCCGGCAAGGCCGGAGACTTCCAGTCCTGAGCGAATCACGCCGAGGTCGAAGGCTGCATTGTGGGCGGCGAGTACGTCGTTGCCAATGAAGGCGCCGATTTCCGGGAAGAGTTCACCGAAGCGGGGGCGCCCCGCCACGTCTTCGGCGCGGATCCCGTGGATTCGGGTGTTGTGGAACTCGAAATGATCATGGTTCTCCGGCGGGCGCATGAGCCAGGAGGCTTCCTCCACCACGACGCCGCCACGGACTTTGCTGAGGCCCACCGAACACGGCGACCCCCGGAAGCCGTTGGCTGTTTCAAAGTCGATCGCCGTAAAGTCCAATGCCACTGGACAAGATTACAGCCGAAAAAGGCCGCCCTTGCCGATTTGCACGGCGGGGCGGCCCTTCCGGCCTGCATTGTGGTCAACGTGACATTTGGGCCTCTATGGAGTGGCCCTGCGCAGGGTTGCATAGGAACCTGCTGCGAGGACTACGCAAAGGAGCGCCGTCCATCCGCTGATGCTCAGGGGCGACTGTTGGGCAAACCAGTTGCCCACGTACCCCCACCATTCGGCCAATGTTGCCAAAGCTGCCAGGCCAATCAGGACCAACCCCGTGCCCAGGGTTGAGATGAGGGTGCCTGTGGTTCCCCAGCGCTTGAAAATGGTGGCGAACCAGAATCCGACGATGAACATGAACATCATGACCACGAAGAAGAATGCTGCGGTGGAGTACCAGGGGCCCTCGGTTACCCATGGAATGTTGAAGAAGTACCCATATACTCCCCAGCCGGTGGTTGCCTTCTCAATGACGCCACCGATCAGGTACAGCGCCGTCATCCCCAGGGCAATGAGGGAGAACAGGCCCAGGGTCCCCAGGTAGAAGGCCCTCCGGCTGATGCTCAGACCCTGCGAAAACGGGAAGACCAAGGTCATGCTTTGGATGCCGAGGACCAGGAAGTACCACAGGGGTGCCTGGCTTCCGCCACCGTTTTTTCCTTCGGTGACTGGGATCAGCGCGAAGATGGCGATCGACATCAGGAACGATGCCGCCAGGATGGTCAAGGGCCATCCGATGTATGTCCACTTGTTGATCAGCTGCATCCGGGCAACTGCTACGGTCCTGCTCATCGCCTTGCCTCCAACGTGTCATCGGCGAAATCGTTTGTTTTTGACGCGGCTCCGGTGGCTCCCGGTCCCGCCATGGTCTTGCGGACTACCAGCTGCTGCAGGGAGACGGGCGAGAGCTCCAGGCCCAACTCCTGCGCTTCGGCACGATCGCGGCTGCCCAGCGCCTCATCCACAGTCACTGATGCCAGGGAACCGAGGGTTTCGCGATGCAGGATCTTCCGGCCGGCCAGGAACGTGTCCACCTTTTCGGCGGAGCCCGAGACAGTCACAGCCGAACCCCGGATTTCTTCGGCGTCGGCGTCCATGATGATCCGTCCCCTGTCAATGACCACAACATGTTCCAGGAGGTTCGCTACCTCGTCGATCAGATGGGAGGACAGGATGATGGTCCGCGGGTGTTCTGCATAATCTTCCACGAGGCGGTCGTAGAACAGTTGGCGGGCCACGGCGTCAAGGCCGAGGTAGGGCTCATCGAAGAACGTCAGCTCGGCGCGCGAGGCGAGGCCGATGATGACTCCCACCGCGGACAACTGGCCGCGGGAGAGTTTCTTGATCCTTCGCTTGAGGGGAAGCTGGAAATCTTCTGCCAGGCGGTCAGCGAAGTCCTGGTCCCAGTTCTTGTAGAAAAGTGCGGCGGAGCGGAAGGCGTGCTGCGGATGGAAGTCCTCAGGATACTTCTGCGATTCCCGGATGAAGCAGATCCGGGACAATACGGCGTCGTTCTCGTAGGCGCTGGCGCCGAAGACGAGCGCTTCACCGGACGTGGCAAAGGCCTGCGCGGTCAGAATGGACATCAAGGTGGTCTTACCTGCGCCGTTGCGCCCAAGCAATCCGTAGATGCGGTTGGCCGTCAGGCTCAGATTGACGTTGTCCAGCGCGTTGAGTTCCTTGTAATGCTTGACCAGATGACGGGCCTCGATGATGGTCTCGTTCACAGGGCCGCGCTCCTTTCCTTGTCTGTCCCGGTGTCCGGGGCCAGCCCGGAATTGCGTTCGATCATGGTGTTCAGCTGCTCTGCCGAAATGCCCAGTTTCCGGGCCTCCACTGCCAGCGGCTTGACGTACTGCTCAACAAACTCTTCGGTGCGGCGCGCTATCAGCTGGGCGCGGGCTCCTGTGGCGACGAACATCCCTATCCCCCTGCGTTTGTAGAGAATTCCCGAATCCACCAGCACGTTCACGCCTTTGGCGGCGGTTGCCGGGTTGATGCGGTGGAAGGCCGCGAACTCATTGGTGGAGGGCACCTGGGATTCCTCTGCCATGGTGCCGTCCACGATGCCGTTCTCGATGAGTTCGGCGATCTGCATGAAGATCGGCTTGCTGTCATCGATCATGAGTTCCACCGCCTCATTGGTTCATTACTCATGTAACTAACCATACAACTGACAAACCTAGTGTCAAGAGGTCCCCGGGAAAAATACGACGACGGCCGTCAAGTAGGCTTGATGGGTGATCTTCTCTGCGATAAGCGACCTTGCCGTATCCACTTTCGGGGGCGCGGGCCCGGTACAGCCGCCTATGGCTTCGTTCCTGCCGGACTGGTTGAACCCCGACGTCTTCCTCCGTGATTCACCCCTGGGGCCGTGGGTGGTCCTTCTGGTCTGCGCCATTGTGTTCGCAGAAACGGGCCTCCTGGTGGGGTTCTTCCTTCCCGGCGACTCGATGCTGTTCACGGCGGGACTCCTGGTCTCCACGGGTGCCATCGAGTTCAATCTTTGGGCCATGTGCGGCATGATCATCGTGGCCGCGATCATTGGCAACCAGACCGGCTATCTCATTGGGTCCAAGGCCGGCCCTGCCATCTTTAATAAGCCGGATTCCAGGCTTTTCAAGAAGGAAAACGTGGAGAGCGCCCACGCGTTCTTCGAAAAGCACGGCGGCAAGGCCTTGATTCTGGCGCGCTTCGTGCCCATCATCCGCACGTTCGTGCCGGTGATCGTGGGCGTGGCTCAGATGGACAAGCGCAAGTTCTTCCTCTTCAACGTCATCGGTGCCGTCCTGTGGGGCGGCGGCGTTACCCTGCTCGGCGCATGGCTTGGCCAGTTTGAGTGGGTTGGAAACAACATCGACATCATCTTCATCGTCATTGTTCTGATCTCGGTCATCCCGATCTTCATTGAGATCGGGCGTGGATTCATGGCAAAGCGCCGGGCCGCTGCCGAAGGCACAGACCCTGTGGAGGAATTCATCGACGAACACGAGGGCGGCAAGCACAGCGAGCACTAAGCTCCCTGAACCCTGAACACAAAAGGCACCCCGCTGCTGCGGGGTGCCTTTTCGCGTAGGGGAAGAAGCTACGTGGCGTTGGGCCCGGACAACGCCGCGACGATCGCGGGAAGCAGCGCACGGAACGCCTGTCCACGGTGGCTGATGGCGTTCTTCTCCTCCGAGCTCAATTCCGCACAGCTGCGGTCCATCCCGGCCGGCTGCAGTATGGGGTCATAGCCAAAGCCACCTTCGCCACGGGGTTCACGCAGCAACGTCCCTTCCAACTGGCCGTACTCCACCGTCTCGTGGGCAATGCCGTCCGGACCCGGCACCGCCAATGCAGCAGCGCATACAAACGCAGCTGAGCGGAAAGCGTCCGGAACATCGGAGAGCTGTGCCAGCAACAAGTTCAGGTTGCCGATGTCATCACCATGCGTGCCGGACCATCGCGCCGAGAAAATACCCGGAGCCCCGCCCAGGACATCAACGGCCAATCCCGAATCGTCGGCGATGGCCACCAGGCCGGTCGCCTCCACCACCGCCCTGGCCTTGAGGAGGGAATTCTCAGCAAAGGTGACACCGGTTTCGGCAACATCCGGGGCACCTGCCGCAGCGGCGTCCACCACTTGGGTGTCGACGTCGAGACCCGGCACCTGGCCCCGCAACAGTTCCCGGAGTTCCTTCAGCTTGCCCTTGTTGTGTGTTGCCAGGACGAGGCGTGGAGCACCAGAGGCCTGTGCGCTGCTCACGGGGCTTCGGCCAGCGTCTCGCGCTGGATGGCGGACAACTGGGTGGTGCCCAGCAGTGCGAGGTCCAACAGGGCGTTGAGCTCGTCGCGATCGAACGGAGCGCCTTCCGCAGTGCCCTGAACTTCCACGAACTTCCCCGAACCGGTCACCACAACATTCATGTCCGTCTCCGCGCGAACGTCTTCCACATACGGCAGATCCAGCATGGGAACGCCGTCAATGATGCCCACGGACACTGCCGCAATGGTGTCCACCAGGGGCTCCGCGTTGCGGGCAATGAGCTTGTTCTCCCGGGCAAAGCGGATAGCTTCCGCCAGCGCCACGTATGCGCCGGTGATCGCGGCGGTGCGTGTGCCACCGTCGGCCTGCAGGACATCACAGTCCAGAACGATCGTGTTTTCGCCCAGTGCCTTGGTGTCGATGATGGAGCGCAACGAGCGGCCAATGAGGCGCGAGATCTCATGCGTGCGCCCACCGATCTTGCCCTTGACGGATTCACGGTCCGAACGGGTGTTTGTGGCGCGCGGCAGCATGGCGTACTCGGCCGTGACCCATCCGCGGCCTTCGCCCTTGAGCCAACGGGGCACACCTTCAGTCAGGGAAGCGGTGCACAGAACCCGGGTGTTGCCGAATTCGATCAGTGCCGAGCCCTCGGCCTGCTTCGACCAGCCGCGGGTGATGCTGATGGGTCGCAGTTGATCGGGGGTCCGGCCATCGGCGCGGATGACGGGAGTGGCTGTAGCTTCAGAAGTCATGGTTCAAGCTTAGCCAAGCTGACGCCACCACCCCGACGCCGGGTAGGGCTGAACATGGTGTGAGGCTAGATCGTGTAGTGGACTCCGGCAACCGCCACTGCCACGTCACCGGTGAAGACCGGTTTAGCTTCGGACAACACCTTGGTCTGCGAGGTCCATACAGGGATGTGCGTGAGGAGGAGTCGCTTGGCACCGGCATTCATGGCAGCCTCACCTGCACGCTTGCCCGTGAGGTGGACGTCCTTGATGCCGTCATCCCTGCCTTCCTCGAATGCCGCCTCGCACAGGAACAAGTCCGAGCCCCTCGCGGCGTCCTCGAGTCCCTGGCAGGAATCCGTATCCCCCGAATAGGTCAGGACCTTGGTGACGGGAAGGCCGTCCTTGCCCGGTTCCGTAGCGGTGACGCGCAAGGCATAGGCCTCTTCAACGGGGTGGTTGACGGCGAAAGGGGTCACGGTGAAGGGACCCACCGTCACCGGCTTGAGCTCGGTCCAGTTGGTAAAGTCGAATTCCTCGTGCATGCCGGGATCGAGATCCAGCCCATAGGCGGTGGCCATCCTGTCCGCGGTGGCTGCAGGTCCCCACACCGGCAGGCGATCCCTGCCCCAGCCGCCCGGCTTCCAACGAACCGCGACGTGAAGGCCGCAGAGGTCCATGCAGTGATCAGGATGCAAGTGCGTGAGGAAGATCGCGTCGATGTCTTCCAGATCCGTATAGCGCTGGATGGCACCCAAAGCTCCGCTGCCCAGGTCCATCACGATCTTCCACTCGCGCTCACCGTCGTGCGCTGTCACCAGATAGCACGACGCCGGCGAGCCAGGGCCGGGGAACGAGCCCGTGCAGCCCACGATGGTCAGCTTCACAGGTCACGTCCCATGGTTGTTCCGGTGCCGCGACTTAGCGTCTCATCGGGCTGGACGAAGTACGAGCGGCGGGAGAGCCCGGATCCGGACCGTGCTGCTTCGAGCATCTCGGGAGTTATTCGAGCCAGGCTGCCTGTGGGGTACTGGGCCGCGACGTGGTCCACATGCTTTACGGAGAGGACTTCCGGCCCCAGGAAGCGGCGGGCCAGAGTCTCGAATTGGGTAGCATCACCGGTAGCTATGAATTCGTGGCTCGGTGCCCGCGTCTCTGTCCGCTGAATGCCGTGGTTGGCCAACGCGCGGTAGACGTCTTTGGCCGTCTCCTCGGCACTGGAAACCAGCGTGACGTCCTCCCCCATGACGAATGAAATGACACCAGTCAGCAGCGGGTAGTGGGTGCAGCCAAGGACAACAGTGTCCACTCCGGCGACTCTGAGGGGCTCGAGGTACTCATTGGCAGCAGCCAGGAGCTCGGGGCCCGTGGTGATTCCGGCTTCCACGAACTCCACGAATGCCGGGCAGGCCACGGACGTGATGCTAAGGTCCGGGGCGGCAGCAAAAGTGTCCTCATAGGCTCTCGAACCCACGGTGGCCGAGGTTCCAATAACACCAATCTTGCCGGAACGGGTGGCCGAGACAGCGCGCCGGACTGCCGGCTGGATCACTTCGATCACCGGGATGCCATAACGGGCGGTATAGCGTTCCCTGGCATCGCGGAGCACCGCGGCGGAGGCTGAGTTGCACGCAATGGTCAGCAACTTAACGCCCGAATCCACGAGCTCGTCCATGACGCCCAGCGCGTTCGCGCGAACTTCGGCAATAGGCAGCGGACCGTAGGGGCCGTTAGCGGTATCGCCCACGTAAAGGATTGATTCGTTGGGGAGCTGGTCAATGATGGACCGTGCAACAGTCAGCCCGCCCACGCCTGAATCAAAGATGCCGATCGGACGTGTCCCTAGGAGTTCCCCATTGCCAATGGGGGCATTACTGCCCAACGCGCCGATGGGTGAGCCCGAATCTGAAGTCATAATTATTCGAGAATAAGGCTTCCCGTGGTGTGCGGCCATTACCTGTGCTCTCCGCCTCGTGTCTGATGTGTCACACGGTGTGAGGAGCATCCCGCCACCCGGATCAGGATTTCGCCTGTCGTGCAGCCATCATCGCCTGCACCAAAGACTCCTGAAGCCAGGTGGTGAAGTTGTAGACGAGGGCCAGGTAGCTCTCCACGTCCTCTGCCTGGCTCCAGTCCTGCATGCTGTGGATGTGCTCGGCATCGGCTTCATCGCGAATATCCAGGCGTTCGGCCAGCACGAGCCGGACATCGTTTAGCGCCATGGACCAGCGGGTCGCGTCCTCGGGGGTCAAAACGAGGTCGTTCTTGTCCAGGCCCAAAGCCGCAGCCCTCAGGGCACCGATTTTGTTTTCCCGGACAGAGCGTTCGGTGAGTTGGCGGAATTCCAGCGAGCCGTCGTCGTCGTCCTTCATGACGTTCGGCAAGAGACGCAGCAGGGCGCGGTCGCTGGGCTGCTGGACGTCCATATCCAGGCCGATCAGCGCAGCCAGCGGATCCTCGTTCTCCCGGGCGTCCGACTCCAGCATGGAAATGACGTCGTCCAGCAATCCCCGCAGGAGGTCACGCTCCGCGGGCTCCAGGTATCCGCTGATGCCCTTGAGTCCGTACTTGAATGCCTTAGCCACGCTGGCGGCCGCCCTTCCCGGGTGTCTCGTTGCCGCTCGCGGCCTTTTCAACCGTGGCCCACAAGCCAAAGCCGTGCATGGCTACGGCATGCTGCTCCACTTGTTCCTTGCTGCCATGGGCAACAATGGACCGGCCCTTCTTATGGACCTCCATCATGAGCTTGTGGGCTTTGGATTCGGAGTAGCCGAAGTAACTCTGGAACACAAAGCTCACGTAGCTCATCAGATTCACGGGATCATTCCAGATCACAAGGTTCCACGGGATATCAGGGGCTGTCAGGACATCGGTGGAGGACTGCTCTGCAGCTTTGGTCCGCTCATCGATGTCCGTGCCGTACGCAACGCTAGGGCTCATCTGTCCATTCTAGGGCGGCTCGCACTAGAGTGAATTCGTGAGTAGAGCCTCGTCGTGGGACCACCCCGCAACTTCCTTGTACACAGACCACTACGAACTGACCATGCTTCAGGCAGCCTTGCACTCGGGCGCCGCGCACCGCCGCTCGGTGTTCGAAGCATTCGCCCGGCGACTGCCGGATGGCCGCCGGTATGGTGTGGTAGGCGGCACGGGACGCCTTTTGGAGGGCATAGCGGACTTCCGGTTCGGCGACGCCGAGCTCGCATTCCTTGAGCAAAACAAAGTGGTCAACCAGGAGACCCTGGACTACCTGGCCGACTACAAGTTCAGCGGCGACATCTGGGGCTACGCCGAAGGTGACGCCTACTTCCCCAACTCCCCCATCCTCATTGTCGAATCCACGTTCGCCGAAGCCTGCATCCTGGAAACCTTCATCCTGTCGGTCCTCAATCACGACAGCGCCATTGCTTCGGCAGCCTCGAGGATGACCTCGGCAGCCGGCACACGCCCTTGCATCGAGATGGGTTCCCGGCGCACCCAGGAGGAATCGGCGACGGCGGCAGCCCGCGCCGCCGTGATTGCCGGCTTCGCCAGCACGTCCAACCTCGAAGCCGGACGGCGGTACGGTATCAGGACCGTCGGCACGGCAGCGCACTCCTTTACGCTCCTTCATGACACCGAGCGTGAAGCATTCGAGGCACAGATCGCAGCGTTCGGCCCCGGTACATCCCTCTTGGTAGACACTTACGACGTCGAGACCGCGGTGCGTACCGCCGTCGAGCTGGCCGGCGATAAACTCGGCGCCGTCCGGCTGGACTCCGGCGACCTCATTGCGCAAGCACAGTGGGTCCGGCAACTTCTTGATGACCTCGGCAACGTCAACACCCGCATTGTGGTCACCTCCGACCTCGACGAATTCGCCATCGCCGCCCTGCAGTCCGCCCCGGTGGACTCCTACGGTGTTGGAACGTCGTTGGTCACCGGATCCGGTGCTCCTACGGCCAGCATGGTCTACAAACTCGTCAGCCGCACCAACGATGCCGGCGAGTTCATCTCGGTAGCCAAGGCCGCCAAGAACAAGGCAAGCGTCGGAGGTCGCAAATACGCCCTGCGGAAGCTCAACGAGCGCGGGCGGGCCACCCAGGAAGTCGTGGGGATCGGCCACCGCCCCGAAGATGACGGCAACGACCGCGAACTGCTTCACCAGTTCGTCAAGAACGGTGAGGTGTTGCCCGGGTGGACCGGACCCGAAGGTGTCATCCGCGCCCGGGAACGGCACGCTGCCACCATGGCCGAGCTGCCCGCCGTCGTGAACCGACTCCAGCGAGGCGAAGCTGCCATTCCCACCATCTACGAGGAGAACTGATGTCCAGGGCCCTGATTATCGTCGATGTTCAAAATGACTTCTGCGAGGGCGGAACGCTTGCTGTTGAAGGTGGCGCCGCCGTTGCAAGTGCCATCACCGAATACATGGACGCCAACCAACAACATTTCGATCACATCGTGGCCACTCAGGATTGGCACGTCGAGCCCGGCGACCACTTCTCAGATAACCCGGACATGGTGGATTCCTGGCCTCCGCATTGCAGGGCCAGGAGCAAAGGTGCCGAGCTACACGAAGACCTGGATCCCGAGTACATCCATGCCTACTTCCGGAAAGGTCAATTCACCGCGGCCTACTCCGGCTTCGAGGGCGTCCTGGCTCCTGAGGATGATGTCCCCACCGGCGACCTCAAAGCAGGCACCACCGTAACTGAAGTCCTCGACGAAGACGCGATCGGACTCGACGATTGGCTCCAAAGCCACGACGTCGAGGAAGTGGTGGTGGTAGGACTTGCCACGGACTACTGCGTGAAGGCTACGGCGCTGGATGCGGTCCAGGCCGGATACACCACCACGGTGATTGCCGGGCTCACGGCAGGAATCGCCGATGACCTCAGCGATGCCTATGACGAAATGGAAGCCGCCGGAGTGGAAGTCGAACGCGACTGATTCGTGAATTCCTGGAAACAGGGAAGGGCGCCGCAACCGCGGCGCCCTTCCCTGTTTCAGCTGCTAGTGGTTCCAGCTACTTCCTGCCGATGAACCAGTCCTGAAGCTTGCGCAGGCGGGCCTGCAGCTGCTCCTCGTTCGCTTGGGCGACAGCCGGGCCACCACACACTTCACGCAGTTTGGTGTGAACCACACCATGGGGCGTGCCGGTACGGGCAGCCCAGGCAGCCACGTTTTTGGCCAGCTCGTTGCGCAGGTCCATGAGCATCCGGTGGTCAGGCAGAGCCGGCGCGGCCGCAGCCGCCAGCGGTGACTGGCGTTTCTTGCGGGACTGCTGATCGTGCTGGCGTTGGCGCAGCAGTGTGCCCACTTGCTCTGCGTCCAGGAGCCCGGGAATGCCAAGGAAGTCCAATTCATCATCGGAACCGATGTCCGCTCCCGTGCCAAACTCACCACCGTCAAAGAGGACGCGGTCAAATGACGCTTGGGAATCCAGAGCCTCGAACTTGCCTTTGGTGAGCTCGTCCGACGCTTTGTCTTCCCGATTGGCCTCTGCCATGAGGTTCTCTTCGGGATTGAAGAGGCCGTCTTCGTCCTTCTCCGGGCGGTCCAACGCGTGGTCCCGCTCTGCCTCCATGGTGTTGGCGAGAATCATCAGCGGCGGCACGGAGGGCAGAAAGACCGACGCCGTCTCGCCCCTCTTGCGGGCACGCACAAAACGCCCCACGGCCTGAGCGAAAAACAGAGGTGTGGAGGTGGAGGTGGCATAGACGCCCACCGACAGCCGCGGCACGTCAACGCCTTCGGACACCATGCGGACAGCAACCATCCAGCGCTGTTCACCCGCGGAGAATTCCTCGATCTTGCTCGAAGCCTTGGAGTCGTCCGAAAGGATCACCGTGGGCGACTGGCCCGTGATCTTCCTGAGCTGGCCCGCGTAGGCCCGGGCGTCCTCGTGGTCTGTGGCAATGACCAGGCCACCGGCGTCCGGCACCGTCCTCCGGACCTCGCTGAGGCGCTTATCCGCCGCAGCCAGGACGGCAGGAATCCACTCGCCGGTGGGGTTCAACGCCGTGCGCCAGGCCTGGGAGGTGATGTCCTTGGTGACAGCAGCTTCACCCAGCGAGGCAGCCATCTCGTCACCTGCACTGGTACGCCACCGCATCTGGCCCGAATACGCCATGAAAAGTACGGGGCGCACTACGTGGTCCCGCAGCGCATTGCCATAGCCGTACGTGTAATCGGCTTTGGAACGCCGGATGCCGTCCCGGTCCTCAGCGTAGTCAACAAAGGGAATCGGCGAGGTATCCGAGCGGAACGGAGTACCTGTCAGTGATAGGCGCCTGGCGGCCGGATCAAAGGCCTCGCGCAGGCCATCGCCCCACGATAAAGCTTCGCCGCCGTGGTGGATTTCGTCCAGGATCACCAAAGTGCGTGCCGCTTCAGTTTTCGCCCGATGCAGCATGGGCTTGCTGGCTACCTGTGCGTACGTGACGGCAACGCCCACGAAGCCACGACCATGCTGGCCATCGGAATTCTTGAAGTTTGGATCAATGGCGATTCCCACTTTGGCTGCGGCATCCGCCCACTGACGTTTCAAGTGGTCCGTAGGTGCCACGATGGTGATCCTGTTGACCACCCCACTATCCAGCAGCGTGGTGGCGATGCGAAGGGCAAAGGTGGTCTTACCGGCGCCGGGGGTTGCCACGGCGAGGAAGTCCTTGGGATTGCGGTTCATGTAGAGGTCAAGTGCCTCCTGCTGCCACGCACGGAGCTTGGGCGCTGTACCCCACGCAGCACGTTCCGGGTACGCCGGAGGCAGGGACGGTCCACCAAATAGTGTTTCTGTCATGCTGGCTCCCCCGGGCTGATGGCAGCGATGATCATTTCCGGATTTCCGGGCACGCCAAAGCTGACGGGCAGGAGATGATCAGATAGGGCCGGTGTTCTCTTCCCACCCACTACTTGGAGTTGCCCGGGCCGCCGTTGTTTCCACCGTCGTTGCCGGGGCGGAGGCCGTCGTAAATCTCCTTGCACTCCGGGCAGACCGGGAACTTTTTGGGATCGCGCCCCGGTGTCCAGACTTTGCCGCAGAGGGCAATGACTGGCTCACCGCTCAGGGCCGACTCCATGATCTTTTCCTTGCGGACGTAGTGCGAAAACCGCTCGCGGTCGCCGGGTTCCACTTCCTGGCGCGTTTCCTCGCGCTCAATGGTGGCAGTGGACGTTCCGGCTCCGGAAAGCTCTCGCATGGGGTCGTTTTCGAATGGATCCGGAGGAAGCGTAGTCATGCCAAACATCTTACCGTCTACAGTCCCTGCCACTCCGGCTTGTTGTCGTAAGTGTGCCGATAATAATCAGCCAGTTTCAGCGATGACGCGGCTGCCTCATCCACCAAAATCGTGGCGTGCGGGTGCATCTGAAGGATTGATGCTGCACAAATTGCAGCTACAGGTCCCTCCACGAAATCACGCACAGCCTGGGCTTTCTGCGCCCCTGTTGCGACCAACACCACATGCCGGGCGTCCATGATGGTTCCCAGTCCCTGGGTGACTACGTGGTGGGGCACGTCGTCGATGCTGTCGAAGAAGCGGGCGTTGTCCTTCCGGGTCTGCTCGATCAGCGTCTTGATGCGCGTCCGGGATGCCAGGGAGGACCCGGGCTCGTTGAAGCCAATGTGCCCGTCTGTCCCCACACCCAGGATCTGGAGATCCACTCCACCCACGGCTTTGATGGCATCCTCATAGGCCTGGCATGCTGCCTCAAGGTCCCCGGCTGCGCCGTCGGGTCCATGGACGTTTTCCGGCTTGATATTCACGCGGTTGGTGAACTCGCGCCGGATGACCTCGCGGTAGGACTCGGGATGTCCCGCTTCAAGCCCCACGTATTCGTCCAGTGCGAATCCATGCGCCTGGCTGAAGTCCAATCCCCCGGCCTCGTAACGGCTGGCCAACTCGTCGTAAATGGGCAGAGGGGACGAACCCGTTGCCAAGCCCAGTACAGCATTGGGCTTACGGCGGACCAGCGCTTCGATGGCATCGGCTGCAAGTGCACCGATCTGTTTAGTGCCAGGGAGAATGACAACTTCCATCGTCACGGCCTTTCTAGTTGTGGTCGTCGAGCTATCTGACAAAGACGTTATCCCATGTCCCACCTACGGGCACGGTTGTTACGTGGTTATCGGTTTGCGCTGAGCTGGGCGAACATCTCCGGCCCCCTGGCGTCCAACCACTTTCCACCAAGGCGGACGCCCACCACGAACAGGATAACGCCCAGTACCGGACCTACTGCCAAGTTGATCCATCCAGCTTCCGAACCTCCACTGAACGCCTGAACAGCCACCAGCGCAAGCTCCGGAACCAGTAGAAGAGCCAAAAGACCCATACCAACTGCCTGAACTGCGAGGGTCTGGGCGACATTTCCCGGGGGTTTCTTGAACGGGCTGTCCCCCGGCAAGGGCACGGCGATGTTGTAACGCGCTGAAATCACGGATGAAAGCCCCAGCCCGGTCAAGAGCGTGCCCAACGACAAGCCCAAGAGATTGGGCAGCCATTGCCAGTCACCGGTGACAAAAAGCGGCCCTACGGTGAACACCAGCACCACCGGAAGGGAAAGTGCCAGGCAAGCCAACGCCCGGCCCAGGCGGTCATCGATGCCACGGACACCTGCTGCGAGGTGAAGCGCAAAAGCTGTGTTGTCGTACGAGACATCAGCGCAAATCGACCAGGCCATCACAAAGGCCGTCAGCGGCCCCAGGATCATGAGCATGCCGTAACTGCCGCTCTGTGAGCCGCTGAAGAAAAAGATGACAGGAAACAGGGGAACAATAACCAGGGATGCCGCGTACCGCGGATCCTTCATCCAATAGACCAGAGCCCGGGCAGCAACTGCACCTGCCGGTGTTCCGGGAAGAAGACCGAACAGTCCAAGTTTTCCACCCTTCTTTGCTGACCCTCCGGAGTACGGAGGCGTCACCAACGCCCGCTGCAGCAGAACATGCCAGCACAGGAGCAGGGCGACGATGGTTGCTGCCGCAATGAGCAACTTGAGCCCCGCGGCGGCCACATTGCCTGATTCGAGGTCTCCGCCCAGAGACCACGCTGCACCCAGCGGCGTCCAGGAAACAGCCCTGGCCAACACGGGGAGGTAATCAGCACTTCCGCGAACGCCGTCAATAATTCCCATCATGATGGGGCCTAGCAACACCAGCGGAATGAACACAATAATGCTGCTGGCATCTTTGAAACGCCGCGACGTCGCAAGGCCGGCAGTCGCCGTCGTGACTACTTTGGACAGGACGATGCACGTTATGGCACCCAGAACCGCACCCAACAAGGCACCTGCCACCGCTGGAAAACTACGCCACCAGGTCCCTACCGTCCCGAGCGCAGCCAGCAAAGTGGCCAGACCGGGAATACCGATGAAGCCCGCGAGGGCAAGGCCGGTCAAGAGTTGTCTAGGCGGTATGGCAAAGGTGGTGAACCGGGCAGGGTCCAAGGTCATGTCCGCGGCCGAAGCAACAAGCGGAATGATGGCCCAACCCAGGACAGCGGCCGCTCCACCCAATACCACTACAGTGTGGGCGATCTCCGGATCAGCCCACCGCAGCGCTATGAGGCCTCCAACCAGGAGGACCAGCAATCCCAATGCATAAACGAGCCCCAACGCCATGCCTACCAGCTGCCACGGGCTGCGCTTGAACCCGTTCAGGAGCAGGCGCCACTTGAGGTTTAGAAGGTGCGCAACCATTCCAAGCCCTCCGTCCGGTGTCCGCCGCCCACCAACTGGACGAAGCGTTCCTCCAACGTGGAACCATCGCGGACCTCGTCCACGGAGCCCGCGGCCAAAACACGCCCACCAGCCACAACTGCTACGTGGCTGCACATGCGCTGCACAAGATCCATGACGTGGCTCGAAACGATGACCGTACCGCCGGAAGCAACATACCCCTCAAGGATGCCCCTGATATTGGCGGCCGACACAGGATCCACCGACTCAAAGGGCTCGTCAAGGACAAGCAGACGCGGAGCATGGATCAGCGCTGAGGCCAAGGCAATTTTCTTGGTCATACCTGCCGAGTAGTCCACAACCAATTTGCCGGCGTCCGCTTGGAGATCCAAGGCAGCCAGCAATTCAGGCACCCGGGAGCCCACCACTTCACGGTCCATACCGCGGAGCAGACCCGAGTACGTCACCAGCTGTTCGCCGGTCAGCCGATCAAACAGGCGCACGCCATCAGGCAGGACGCCCATGAGCTTCTTGGCCTCCAGCGGCCGCGACCAGACGTCAACCCCGTGGATCAAGGCTGTGCCAAAGTCCGGCCGCAGCAGTCCGGTGGCCATGGACAACGTGGTGGTCTTTCCTGCACCGTTAGGCCCGACCATCCCGTAGAAGGATCCGGCAGGGACTTCCAGGCTCACGCCGTCGACGGCGATTTTCTCGCCGAATCGTTTGGCCAGGCCCCGAATGGACAGCGCAGCCAAAGGCTCGCTCCCGGGCGAGTCCTCCGAGGGCATCGAGTGAGCGGCCACCTGCGGTGGCTCGGCAGCTTGTGGCGGCTCGGCAGCTTGTGGCGGCGCGGCAGCTCGTGGCGGCTCGAATGTGGGCATGGGTTCATGGCGTGGTTCCGTCATGAACCCAGCCTAACCTTGCAGGCGGAAACCTGGAGGAGGTCCTAGAAGCCGTGGCGGGGAACGGCCCGCTGGTACTGCGGGACCCACGCAATGTCATGGCCTAATTCGTAGGCGGCCCTCAGCCACCAGTGCGGATCACGTAACGCGGCACGGGCCATGAACACCGCATCAGCCCTCCCGTTGGCCACAATGTCCTCCGCCTGCGTAGGACTCGTCAACAAACCAACCGCACCGGTGAGGACCCCGGCGTCGTTCTTTAACTGCTGGGCGAACCCTGCCTGGTAACCTGGCACGGCCCTGATCTGTTGATGCGCTACCGCGCCGCCACTGGAGACGTCCACCAGATCAACGCCACGTTCAGCAGCGGCGCGAGCCAAACGCACTGAGGCCTCCACGTCAACCCCGCCCTCGGCCCAGTCCGACGCCGAGATACGGAGCAGCAGCGGCATCGAATCCGGGATGACTTCCCTGACCGCGTCCACCACCGCGAGGATCAGCCGGTTGCGCCGTTCCTCGCTGCCGCCCCAAGCGTCTGTCCGGGTGTTGATGAGCGGGCTTTGGAACTGGTGAAGGAGGTACCCGTGGGCACCATGGATCTCCACGGTGTCAAAACCCACGGCCACCGCGCGCTTGGCAGCAGCGGCGTAGTCGGTCACCACGGCTTGGATATCCTCTTCGCTCATCATTCTGGGCGAAGCATAGCCGTCAAAAGGAGCGCTGCCGGGCCCTACCGTGAGCCAACCGCCGTCGCTTTCCGGAACAGAGCCGGAGCGTTCGGAAAACGGCCAGTAGGTGGACGCCTTGCGCCCGGCATGGGCCAGCTGGACACCGATCTTGGCATCGACGGCGCCATGCCGGTGGACAAAGTCCACAATCCGTTCCCACCCCGCGGCCTGGTTATCGGAATACAAACCGGCGTCCAGCGGGCTGATCCTGCCCGCCGCGTTCACTGCAGCTGCCTCGGTAAGGATTAATGCGGCACCACCGGCTGCAAAAGAACCCAGGTGCATCAAGTGCCAGTCGTGCGGGACACCTTCTCCGGTCTCCGGGTGGCAACTGTACTGGCACATGGGCGATACCCAGCCGCGGTGTGCAACGGTGAGTGCACGCAGCTGCAGCGGCGTGAACAGCGCGGACGGCTCTAGAAGAGGACCCTCGCGAGTCCTTGGCGGGCCTTAGCCACGCGCTCGTCCTGTGTCCCTACCACCTCGAATAGCTCCAGGAGGCGTACCCGGGCCGTCTCGCGCTCCGGACCGAAATTCCTGCCGATAAAGCTGATGATGCGATTGAAGGCGTCATCGATGTGGCCGCCGGAAATGTCGAGGTCAGCAACCGTCAACTGAGCCTGAATGTTGTCGGGTTCTGTTGCGGCGAGGTGGCGGAGGCTTTCAGCCTCAGGCGCGGAGAGCTTTTCCAGCCTTGCCATCAGCTCCACCTGCACCAGACCCGCTTTGGCGTCGGTGTCTGCGGGTTGTTCGAGAAGCGCCTGCTTGTAGGCCGCTATGGCCCCCGCATAGTCGCCGGCCTCGATCGCATCAATGGCTGCCTGGTGCAGCGGCGGGAGCGGTGCGGGCTCCGGGTCCTCACCTGGCTCACCGGCCTCACCTATGCTGCCGGTGACACCGTTGGCTGCAGCAACCTTAAGAAGTTCCTCCACCAGGTTTCGGATCTGTTCATCATCGGCAGGTCCCTGGAAAAGCGGTACAGGCTGTCCTTTGACCACAGCAACTGCTGTGGGAACGGCCTGAACCTGGAAGGCCTGCGCCAGCTGGGGGAAAGTATCAACATCGGCAGCGGCCAGCACCAGCCGGCCACCATAGGTTTCCACAACGCGTTCGGCTGCTTCGAGAACCGCGGGTGACTCCGGTGCGTAGCGCGACCAAAGAAGGAAAAGCACGGGGATCTGCGCAGACAATTGCACCAGATCCTGGAAATTTGTTTCGGTGGCATCCACTCGGAGTGGTGCTTTGCCGTTTTCGCCCCCTTGGGGCGTGCCGGCCGCGGGCGATCCGCCGTCCGCCGAAGCGGAGGGGGAAGGCGCCGGCGGGGCGGCCGGGCGGCGCAGCGACGATAGGTCGACGGCACCGCGAAGATTGAGCTGGCTGGCAGCGGCTGGAGTGGGTCGGTATCCGGGCGAACTCATACCGTCCACTCTAGCCGCTGCCCTGCCATGGGTTAGCCCTACTTGAAGCTGGCTCCGACCAGTCCGCGGGTAGCTGCCACGAGCTTCATGGGGTCTGCAGAACCAGCTGGCGGAATGTACACCGCCACGGACTCGGCGAAGTTCAGGACCATGCCCGTGGTGGTTTCCTTTCCACCGGCGAAGACAGCGGAATCGTCCTCAAGGAGAAGCTTGTCTCCTGCCGCCTTGGGCGTGCCTTCGAAAGCGAAGTCCAACCGTCCCACAACCACGGCACCGCCGTCGGCAGTACGGAGCACCACGGTCTGGTTGGTGACCGGAGTGTGGGTGAACTTGAAGTTGGCGCTTGTTCCGTTCTTCACGGTGTCCGCCTGGTACGCCAGTGCCCCTGCGATGTACGGGGAAGACTGCCCGTCAGCCAGCTTGCTGCGGTTGGGAGACTCCGGGTTGGTGAGCATTTCACTCAGGATTTCCAGAGCCTCGTTACCGCTGTAAGCCAGTCCGGTGCTGTCACTCGCCGGTACAGGTTCGGTACCCTTGCGCGGAATCGGGAATGAGGGGAAGTTGGTCCCGGGCTGAAGCGGGGCACTGCCCCACAACTTGTAGTTTTCGCGGGGTGAAAGCTGCACCAGGGTCAGAACCTGCGGCACAACATTGCCCTCACCCTGCGTGAGGGCAAAGACCGTGCGGGGCCAGTCACGCTTGGTGCTGATCACACTGCTCTGAAGCTTGGTGGCACGGACCGGCATGCGCGGCTCATAGGCGGAAACCGCGGACCGGATCTTGTAGTTCTGCGTCCGGATCTGGAGTTCCATTTTGTCTACGCGCGGAGCCAGCTTGGCCGCATCCTTGGCCGCATCGGCTGCATCCACAGTGCTGGCGACCTGCTCAAGAATCCGCTGCAACTGGGATTCCAGCATGACCGGCGTTCCACCGTCGGCAGCAGCTGCGGCCGAGGATGTGGACGTGGCCTCGGGTGTGGTGGTGGCTTGGGCAGCAATGGCTGTCCCTCCCACCATGACTGCTGCCATTGTGGCGGCAAGGGCAGTGATCCGGAGTGCCGAACCTTCGGTGCCCGCGCCACGACGGCGGCCTTCGTCACCCGTGGGCGACTGGACTTCAGTTGACTGTTTGGCTGAGGGTTGAACCGGCAGCGTGGTGGTTTCCCCACCATCGCGCGGCTCATCGTCATCACGGTCCTTGCGTCGATTGCTCATTGCCTTGGCGATGAACGGCAACGCCGCTCCCACCAAGATGATGATGATGCCCACAACAATCAGCGGCACGGCCCAGGGGGTGGTGGCGTTGTTGGGGAACGTCATGGAAATTGACGACGGCGCGGGCTTGGTACCGTCTCCGGCTACCAAAAGGGACCACTCGCCGTCAGCGGGAGGGTTCCAGGTGTAGTCAAGATCTCCGCTGGCATCCTCAGTGCTGACCCACAAATCGGATCCAGCCGGGGACGGCGCCGTGGCCTCGCCATCTGCGGAGGACACCTCCAGCGACTTCTGGTCAGCAGAGACACCGGTCAGCGTGTTGTGGGCGGTCTCACCGACCCACGCTTCCACATCGTCCGGTCGTCCGGTGGCTACCATGAAGTTGCCTTCACCCTGGATTTTGATCTTCACCGGCCCGTCATGGAGAGCGATCAACTTTTGGTCAATCACGGTCAGCGGGGCAGCTTTGGTATCGCTCGGAACCGAAGCCGTCACGGTCTCAGCGGGGGCCCAAAAAGTCAGCTGGCCTATACCGGCCAGCATCGTCAGCAGGCCCAGCAGCACCAGCAAGGCTGCAGTCTTCAAACGCACAGGATCACCTATCATCAGCGGTCGTTGAACTTCAAGGGTAACCGTTTTGTTATCAGAGAGTCAGATCGAGGTGATCTCCCCGACACCCCGAAAAGCCCGCCACCGCGCCGCTCCGGCGCCATTACGCGGTCCTGATAGTGTGGCGATGATCATGATATACGGGCCTCCCAACGCCTAAGTCCACCTTGTACCACCACTGAAAAGGCAGCTAAACCGCGTGAAAGACCACATGGAGCCCCGTCCCGTCGAAGAGTCAGGGTCAGGTGCGGTGGATTCCCCTTCCGGGGGTGGCACCGCTACTTCCGAGGGCCCTGCTGCAACGGTTCCGGTCCGCACCGGACGCCTGGCTGCCATCAGCCGCAGACTTCGGCAGCCCATTCCCGGAGCCCGCAACCGGGTGCGATTCGAGATGCCCCCGGAAACTGAATCCGATGAAGGCAGCGAAAGCTTCCGCCCCGAGGACGACCACGGATTCGGCGCCCCCGGCCCGCGAATGTCATCACAGCATCCTGTATATGTCGGATTCATGGGTACCGCCGGCGTCGGCATCGCCCTGGCCGTGTTCTACATTGCCAGCAACACCACCCAACTCATTTTGTGGATCGTGGCCGCGCTGTTCATCGCACTTGGACTTGATCCCGTGGTTCGTTGGCTTGAAGGCCGCAAAGTCCCCCGCCCCGCGGGCATCCTCATTTCCGTCTCAGCGCTTGTCCTTGCAGTGGCAGGCTTCTTCGCAACACTAATACCCACCATCGTCGAACAGGTATCGGAAATCGTCCGCCAAGCCCCTGAGTGGATCCGCGGCTTCCTCGACTCGGACTTCTTCCGCAGCGCAGACAGCCAATTCGGCGTGCGTGACCGTATCACTACTGAGCTGGACAAGTTCGTCAAGGACCCCGAGGCGATGGGTGGCATCTTCGGCGGCGTGGTGGGTTTCGGTTCCACTGTGGCCAACGGCCTGTTTGGTTCGCTGATCGTCCTGGTCTTGAGCCTGTATTTCCTGGCAGCCCTGCCGTCCATGAAGAAATGGGCTTACCGCCTGGCTCCCCGGTCCCGCCGTCCGCGTGTTGAGGCGCTTTCCGAAGCGATCACCGATTCCGTGGGTAATTACGTCATTGGCCAGGTCTGCGTAGCCCTCCTGAATGCTATTTTTGCGTTCATCCTGATGACCATCCTGGGCATACCATTCAGCGTCCTGCTTGCGTTCGTCGTTGCCCTGCTGGCGTTCATCCCCTTGGTGGGCGGCATGATCGCTGCAGTAGTGGTTATCCTGGTGGCACTGACCGCCGGCTGGCAGACAGCTGTGGTTTACGCGATCGCCTACTTCGCCTACCTGCAGTTCGAGGCGTACTTCATCTCACCGCGCATCATGCAGCGCGCTGTGGCGGTTCCGGGAGCCGTGGCCGTGATCTCGGTGATAGCCGGTGGCAGCCTGCTTGGCGTCCTTGGCGCGCTGATCGCCATTCCAACAGCAGCGGCGATCATGCTGCTCATCAAGGAAGTCTTCATCGTCCGGCAAGACAGGCACTGAGCCTTCTCTCGGTTTTTGTACAGATAATGCCCCTAAGCATCGTGTTTAGGGGCATTATCTGTACAAAAACCGGACGCGGGGCCCAGCTGGGCGCTTGCGACCGGCCCCGCCCACTCCCGAGGTAGACCGTCGGCTCCGGCACCCGCCGGAGTGACGTCGTCGACGATTTCATTCAAGACTCGCGCTGCGTACTTTTCGCCAACCCAGAGGTGCTTGGCGCCGTCGACGCCGACAATCCGGGCTTGAGGCACCACAGCGAACCGCTGGGCTGCTTCAGCAGGCTGCAAGTAGTCATCGTGCTCCGGCACCAGCACTGTGAGCGGCTTACCGGACTCGGCCCACTCCTTGAGGTGCACGTCCGTGGCCCGGTGCAACGGTGGGGAGAGCAACACGGCACCTTCGATGTGCGATGCCACAGGATCCACCGCCCCGTACATCAGTGCAAGTTCGGTGCCAAAGGACCAGCCCACGAGCCAGCGGTTGGGAAGCCCTCGTTCCACGGCGAACCGGACGGCTGCCTCGACGTCGTACCGCTCACCAATGCCCTCTTCGAACTGACCATCGCTGGTTCCGCGCGGCGATGCCGTGCCCCGCGTATTGAACCTCAGCACGGCGACGCCGGCCAGCGCCGGAAGCCTGTACGAGGCCTTGCGGTACACGTGCGAATCCATGAATCCACCGTGAGTGGGCAACGGGTGGAGCGTGATCAAGGTGGCAGTAATTTCCCCTGACGCCGGGAGCGCGAGTTCGCCCAGCAGCACCTTGCCGTCCTCTGTGGTGAACTCCACGTTCTCGCGCACAGCGGGAAGGACCGTGGAAGCACGGATTTCCGAGGGCGCATTCTGCTGGGTGAACACGAACGAGGCGGGGTCGAAAGTCATGGTTCCAAGCCTAAGCGAATCAGCGGTAACGGTACGTCCGGCCCGTCCAGCAGTTGGTGTGCCAGTGCCTGCGTTCGGCCAGCCCTGCGGCCTGTCCAAACAGATGGCTGTCGGACCACACCACCAAGTGGGCGATACCCGGGACGATGGCAGTGGAGCAGCCAGGGCAGATGTACTGCTTCTCCGCTTTCCTGGCCGTCATGGTTCGCACCATCCAGTCACCATCCGGGGCGCTTTCCCTCCTGGCGATTCCGGCACGGGCCCGCTCAAGGTCCAGCTCCTGCGCCGGTTCAGTCCACTTTCCACCGGAGTTGCCGGAGCGTGTGCTGGACGCGTTGCGACGGGGACGGTTGGAGCGGGGCATACTTCCATTCTGCCCCAGCCATACCGTTGCAGACGGTAATGTGGGGCGGGTGCGACTCGTCATAGCCCGTTGTTCTGTTGATTACGTTGGCCGCCTCAAGGCCCATCTCCCGCTCGCCACCCGGCTCCTGCTGGTCAAAGCGGATGGTTCGGTGTTGGTGCACTCCGACGGCGGCTCCTATAAGCCGCTGAACTGGATGAGTCCCCCCGCGACCCTTCGGGTGACCTCACCGGAGGAGACCGAAGTGGAGGAAGGGGTGGTGGAACAGTGGACTGTTCAGTCCGCCAAAACGGATGACCGCCTCATCATCAATATCTACGAGCAACTGCACGACACCTCGCACGAGCTCGGCACCGATCCCGGCCTGATCAAGGACGGCGTCGAAGCGGATCTTCAGAGGTTGCTGGCCGAGCAAATCGAACTTCTGGGGTCCGGTTACTCCCTGATTCGGCGCGAGTACTTCACAGCTATCGGTCCTGTGGACATTTTGGCCAGGGACGCGGCCGGGGCCACTGTTGCCATCGAACTCAAACGCCGTGGAGACATCGACGGCGTTGAACAACTCACGCGTTACCTCGAGCTGCTCAACCGCGACCCCCTGCTGGCACCGGTACGGGGAATTTTTGCCGCACAACAGATCAAACCCCAAGCGAAGGTCCTGGCCAACGACCGCGGAATAGATTGCGTCACGCTGGATTATGACGCCATGCGCGGCGTGGATGACAGCGAGTCACGGCTTTTCTAGGTTCCCGTCTTCGGGAGGGTGTGCCGCAGACCACTAGAATCAAGACCATGACTGTTGCATCCTCCCCATCCTCCGCTCCAAGCCATCAGATCATTAAAGGAACGCTTGTCAGCGACGGCGAGGTGGTGGAAGACGGATTGGTTGCCGTCGACGGCGACAGGATTGCCTATGCAGGCCCGGCCAGCGCCTTCGATCCGGAAGAATTCGACGGTTTTCGCAACGCGATCCACTTAGGCATCCCCAGCGGTAGCTACCTCTTCCCCGGCCTCGTTGACGTGCACTGCCACGGCGGCAATGGCGGCGACTTCCCTGGCGGTGAAGAATCTTCCGCGCGCAAGGCCGTGGACTTCCTTCATAGATCAGGTACCACCACATTCCTTGCCAGCATGGTCACTGCTCCCCGGGAAGACCTCCTCCGGGGTATCGAGCTCTATGTGAAGCTCGTGGATGAGGGGCTGGTGGCCGGCATTCACCTTGAAGGGCCGTTCCTCTCCCATGCCCGATGCGGGGCCCAGAATCCCGACTACTTGTTGGAACCGGATCTGGAGCTCATGGACGAGCTGGTGGGTGCCGCGGCCGGCAAGCTGTCCACCATGACCTACGCCCCCGAACTTCCAGGCGCAGCTGCCCTGGTGGACCTGATGACTTCCCATGGCGTTACTCCCTCCTTGGGCCACACCGACTGCGACGACGCCACGGCCGCGGCGTCGCTCGCTGCGGCACGGGAGGGACTTGAGTCGGCAGGGTTCGACGGCGTCAGCTCGCTTCCCACCGTGACGCACCTCTTCAACGGGATGCCGCCCATGCACCATCGCGCCCCGGGTCCCGTTGCGGCGTGCCTGCGCATGGCGCAGGAGGGAAAGGCCGTTGTTGAACTCATTGCAGACGGAACGCACCTGGCCCCGAGCACCGTGGCAACTGTCTTCCAGTTAGTGGGCGCCGGAAACATCGTCCTGGTCACGGATTCAATGGCTGCCGCAGGATTGTCCGATGGCAGCTACATGCTCGGCCCGTCCCCGGTCACGGTCAGCGACGGCGTGGCCACACTCGATGCCACGGGATCCATCGCCGGAGGCACCTCCACCCTCTTGGAAGTTGTCAGCAAAACGGTGGCAGCCGGCGTCGGACTTCCCGACGCGATTTGCTCGGCAACAGCGGTCCCGGCCGCGGTCCTTGGACTTTCCGATGAAATAGGCGGGCTCCGAAGAGGACTTCGCGCCGATGTGGTGGTAACAAACCAGGATCTGCAACTGACGGGCGTAATGCGCAATGGGCAGTGGTTGTCCTAGATTCCCGGCGTCCGGGTTCCTACACGTTCCTTGGAAAAGGCCGTTGAATTGTCGGACCCGGCGTTACCTTCTTTTTACCGAAAATTTTCCTGAATTGCCCAAAAGACCGTTGACCTCCGGCAGAGCACATGAAAGTGTTATAGCAGTCTTTGTGTAGGTGTTTTTCATGCTCGCAAGACCAGTTGCGAGCGTGAAGCTCCTGCGAATCAATCAGGCCCAGGCTTGGTTGGTATTCGGGTCTTCTCGCGGAGTAACAAATCCGGTACGAGGTGTATCGGACTGATGTTCCACAATGAGGAGATATACATGGCACTGGGAACCGTCAAGTGGTTCAACGCCGAAAAGGGCTTCGGCTTCATCACCCCGGATGACGCGGATGGGGACGTTTTTGTCCACTACTCCGAGATCCAGACCGGTGGCTTCAAGACCCTCGACGAGAACCAGCGCGTTCAGTTCGAGATCGGTCAGGGAGCCAAGGGCCCCCAGGCAACCGGCGTTACGGTCGTCTAGTCGTACCTGTTGATCCCTGCATATTGCGGAGACAACACAACTCGTTGACCCTGGCTTTCCAGCCGGGGTCAACGTGTCTTAATCGAGGAAACCCCGGCCACCCTCTGCGGGTTCTCAACAACGACTGTTACTAACCATGAAGAAATACCAAACGCGCCCTTCGAATAGGCGTTGACAATTCAACCAACCAAGCTCCGGAGCAGCCGTGCGGAATGCCGGACTGATAATCCAGGAAGGTACGCCCTGCTGAGCGCGCGACCTATTGCAGGAAGATGCAGTGGGTCTTGATAATACATGTACAACGTTCTGTACTCGGGTTGGAATCTCGACTTAAATGAGGCCAGGGACCTGAATCCGTAAACGGGCTCCAAGGCCTGTCCCACCACCTCAAGTATTCCGGCCAAACCTTTGGCCCTCTGCTCGATCTCCCCCTCTTCCCGGGCCAAGGGCGACCCGGACAAGGAAATAAGTTCCACGGAGTCCCGCAAATGCAATACTGCCGATGCGATGAGAAACTCCATGACCCCGGGAAAAGCGTCGCCGCGCCGCCGCATGAAGTCCAACGTCCAACTGACAACAACGCCGTCTTCATACACGGGAAGCCAACTGGTGACGCCATAGACGAAGCCCGTGCCATCAACCGCAACGCAACACAGGACGTCTTCATCATCCAACTCGTCCAGACCGCCCATAGTGAAACCCATTTCCGGGATCTTCTTTTGGGCTGCCCACTCTTCCGAGACTTCACTCACTTGGGCGCGTACCCCGAGCGGCAGTTCGGAGTAACGACCCCAGTTTGCCGTGATCCCCATCTTCGAGGCGCGGTTTAGTGAGGTCCTGACGTTCTGCCACTCCTTGCCCCTGAATTCCAGGCCCCTAATTCGTAGGCGGGTTTCCTGGGCGACAGACACACGGCGGAAACCGCGTGATTGCAGCATGGGCCACAGCTCGTCTGTGCAGGAGTAGAGGCACGGAGTCAACGCGCGCTGGGAGCAGAAATCCAGGAACCCTTGGGCGGTCACCGCATGGTGCTGGCGCGCTCCGAAGGGACCGGCCAGCGTCAATGCCACGTGACTGTGCTGTTGGTAGGCCACTCCCCCGGTTCCATCTGGAGTGAACCAATACTTGTTCGGTTCCCACAGCGCCATCCATGAGAGCGAATCTCCGCCCCTCTTCACCAGTGCACGGGCCGCCTGCCGCGCCTGGCGGTCAAGTCCTCCGGCGTGATGTCCCCGGATTAGCAGCACCCACACACCAAGTAACGCTACGAGCCAAAACAGTGTGCCCGAATAGGAAAAGAGGAAGACTTCCAGCACATCGCGCTCGGCGAAGACTTTACGGTAAACGCCGGGAAGCGGAACGGGGAGGTACTGCCTGGCAAGTTCAGCCGCCAAACCCAGCAGACCGCCGTCGCGAACCAACCCCCCGGAGGCCAACCACACCACCGTGTAGGCCAGCGCCAGGCCTCCCCCAGTCAGTCCGACCAGCAAAAACACCTTCCGGCGGAGACGATCAGAAGTCTCCACCCGGAAATGGCCCCTGTAGACAAACAGGAGCAACGCCAACGCCAAGGGAACCAGCACCAGCGGAATGATATGAACCACTGCCGTATTGAGCATCCCCGCATGTGGTCGACCTGGGGGCCGCGGGATGCCGGCAAAGAGACCAAGGTAGATCGTGGACAAGGCCACCACCACCAACTGCACCCCGATTGCGATTCCCAAGGCCAACCGCCGCCCACGCCTCATGCCGTCGGCGCAAATGAGTAGCAATACAACGGGAACCACCGCCAGTGCCAATCCGAACGGCCCTGTGTAGCCTTGGCGGGTTATGTCGAGGCAGGTGACGTCGATGGTTCCCCCGCAGTTGCTCTCCAGCTGACTTAGCGTGGGCAGCGGGTTGAGGATGACATCCCTGAGCAAAGCCAAGGGTCCGGACGGGCTTTTTGCCGCAGCGGTCACGATGGGACCCACGGCGAAAATTGCCATGGTCAATGAAAGAAGGTTGCGGATTTCCCGGCTGGTTGACCTGTGCAGGTGGAGATGGCCCTGGCTGCTTTGCATCCACCACCCGGTCAGTAGACCTATGAGCGCACCCAGGAAGCCCACCACGGTCTCCGCATGCCCTACGTACAGAACCAATAGCAGGGAAATCGCGAGCACCACGGTCCTCAGGCGCCGTTGCCACAAGGTGGGCAGGATCGCACTGGCTGCCAAAACGGTGGTGAGGACGGCGCCGTAGGGGCCGATCAGGCGGATGCCGGCCATTCCTGATAGCCAGCCGTCGCCCAGGTATTGGGCAACCTGGGTTACAAGGAGGAAGGCGGATACGCAGGCGAACTGGCCACCAAAGAACACTCCTGCCGTCCTGAGGGATCCCAGGTGCCGCTCTGCCAAGCCAAGGAAAAACAGAATCATCAGGAAAGCCGTGACATAGGCCACTGGATTGGTGGCGAAGAACAACGACGTCCAAATAGACCACCATTCTCCGGACCGCAGACCCTCCAGCGAAACACTGGCAACGGAAAGCCAAGGCTCCGCCGGGCCCGTCAGGAAGCTCGCAGACACCAAAGACAGGCCAACAAAGAGGGCGAGAACCATCATTGTGAACGGCGTTGATCGCAGATGCCGTCCTGCTTGGCCCAACGCAGGTCTGATCACGCCTTTGACGGCCAGGCTCACCGCCGCAACCCCCATCGGGAGGCAAGGAAGTCGAGGCCACCGGGCATGCCACGTATCACGGCGTCCCATGAGTGCCCGGCCTGTGGAATTGAATGTTCTTCAGTTGCAAAACCGGCGTTTCTTGCAGCGTCCGCAAGCTCATGCATGTAGCTGGTGAACTCATGGTCAGCCTCACCTGAAACCAGGTACACACCGCTTCCGGAGAAATCGCGTTGCTGCATCAACACCAAAGGTGTCCTGGACTCGAACGATTCAACATCACCGTCGAACGAGTCCGAGATTGTCTTGCTTCTGTCTTTAGCGAGTGCAGGTTCCCGCTCGGCGGCGAAGGGAAGAATGGACGCGAAAAGGTCCGGGTGGGAGGTTCCCATCTGCATGGCACACGTGCCGCCAAAGGAAAAACCGCCTACAGCCCACAGCTTGTGATCCCTGGAGACATCCAGCGTTTCAGTGATCCACGTGGGTACATCCTGCGAAAGATACGTATCCACGGAAGCGATTTTGCTATCCATACACATGGTGTTGGCATTGGCTGATCCGTTGGGGTCCACCACCACGGTGACAGGGGCGATTCCCTGATGGGCTTCAGCGTACTGGTCCAGGAGGGACCGGAGCTGGCCACCGGTAAGCCAGTCCGCAGGACCGCCTGGTTGACCAGCGAAGAGGACAAGCACAGGCAAGGTTGGACGTTCTGCAGTCTGGTAGGCGGGCGGCAAGTAAATATAAGCATCCCGTGCGTTGAAACCTGAAGCGGTTCCAGGAATGGCGGCTTTGCGCAGGACGCCGTTTCGGGGCATGGAATCGGGGGCTTTCCATGCGGACAGGGCAGGGCCTGGCTTTGCATCCGGACTGCGTTTGAGGCTCGCTTCAAGTGGCTGTATGCGTGCCACCGCGGTACCCAGCAGGTCCGAGACCGTGTTGTTCAGTCCGAAATAGAGGTTTATCTGGACAACGCATAAAAGAAGAACGCCGAACATCGCCGCCACGCTGAACGAACGGCCGCGCCAGGAATTTCGGGGAAACCGCGCAACGCACAGGAGCACTGCAGCGACAGCTGGTACCGCCCAAGCCACGGTCTGAAACGGCAGGTTCTCCGAGAATGAGGCCAACAGATCCACAAGGATCCAGTGAATAAGGGCCACTACCCCGATCGCCACAAGCAGGCTGGCCGGTACCAGCAGCAGCCAGGATCGTCGTCGACGCCATAGGAGGTAGGCCCCGCCGACTCCACCGCAGGCGATACTGAACCAAAGGAAAGGCCCATCCACCAAGCTGACGTCCGAAAGAAAATCCATAACGCCTAACGCCAGGTTCCGACGCCGATGACCGGCCCCGCTTCGAGCCAGGACGACAAACCAGCATAGGCATCGAAATTCATGGCGAGCATGAACTTCTGACCTTCATACTGCAGTTCAACCACCACGACGCCAGGTTGAATCCGGACGAGCTCGTCTTCCGTGGGCTGACGGCGTCCCAACAATTCAAGGGAGCTGCGCGTGAATTTATGTTTGGGGATGACGCTCAGGGACATCAGGCGGAACCACTCGAGCTCGTTGTCCTGATAACGACAAACCCCCATCTGCCAGCTGTTTCCAGCCATGCAAATGGAGGCGTCGACCGTGCCCAGGGCGCGCCGCAGATTGAAGCGACGCACCCCGAAAAGGCACAGTGACATGATCAGCAACGTAAACGCTGTTGCCAGGGCGATGAACGGAATAAGGGAATCGTCCATCAAGGTCGTGCTATCGGATCCCCGCTGTAGCCGCTTCGCCCAATTTGGCGTTGTCAGCAACAATCACCACGCGATCGTTGTCGACGGAGAAGAATCCGCCGTCAACGACTACTGCAATGCGATCACCGGAAACCGGCTGGATTGCCAGCTCGCCCGCGGCCATGATGGCCAAAAGGGGCGAGTGGCCCGGCAGGATTCCGATTTCACCATCGCTGGTGCGGGCCTTCACCATCTTGGCCGCACCGGACCACACGAAGTGGTCCGCTGCGACAATCTCAACCTCGAGCTCAGCCATACTACTTGGTCTGTTCCTGGATCTTGGCCCACTGACGCTCGACGTCATCCAGGCCGCCGACGTTGAAGAACGCCTGCTCTGCGATGTGGTCAAGCTCGCCGTCGCAGATAGCCGTGAAGCCTTCCACGGTGTCCTTGATGGACACGGTGGAGCCTTCGACGCCGGTGAACTGCTTGGCGGTGTAGGTGTTCTGGGAGAGGAACTGCTGGATACGACGTGCACGGGACACGACGATCTTATCCTCTTCAGACAGTTCGTCAACACCGAGGATGGCGATGATGTCCTGAAGTTCCTTGTTCTTCTGCAGGATCTGCTTTACACGGACAGCCGTGTTGTAGTGATCCTTGCCGATGTACTGGGGATCCAGAATACGGGAGGTGGACGTCAGCGGATCAACGGCCGGGTACAAACCACGGGAGGCGATTTCACGGGAAAGTTCCGTGGTCGCGTCCAGGTGTGCGAAGGTCGTTGCCGGAGCCGGGTCGGTGTAGTCGTCAGCCGGCACGTAGATGGCCTGCATCGACGTGATGGAGTGACCCTTGGTGGAGGTAATGCGCTCCTGGAGCAGACCCATCTCGTCAGCAAGGTTGGGCTGGTAGCCCACAGCGGACGGCATACGGCCGAGCAGCGTGGAGACTTCCGAACCTGCCTGCGTGAAGCGGAAGATGTTGTCGATGAAGAGCAACACGTCCTGGTTCTGAACATCGCGGAAGTACTCCGCCATGGTCAGAGCAGACAGAGCCACGCGAAGGCGCGTTCCCGGCGGCTCATCCATCTGGCCGAAAACAAGGGCGGTGTCCTTAAGAACGCCTGCCTCTTCCATTTCAACCCAGAGGTCGTTTCCTTCACGGGTACGCTCACCAACACCGGCGAATACCGAGGTACCACCGAAGTTGCGGGCAACACGGGTGATCATTTCCTGGATCAGAACGGTCTTGCCAACGCCGGCGCCGCCGAACAGGCCGATCTTTCCACCCTTGATGTACGGGGTGAGAAGGTCGATGACCTTGATGCCGGTCTCGAGCATCTCCGTGGAGCCCTCGAGGGACGCGAAGGACGGAGCCTTGCGGTGGATCGGCCAGTAGGCGTCTGCCTTGATCTCGGACTCTTCGACGTCCAGCGGCTTGCCGAGAACGTTGAAGATGTGGCCCTTGACGCCGTCGCCGACGGGCACGGAGATGGGAGAGCCGGAGTCCCGCACGGTGGTACCGCGGACCAGGCCGTCGGTTGCCTGCAGGGAGATGGCGCGAACGAGGTTGTCACCCAAGTGCTGGGAGGTCTCGAACGTGATGGTTTTCGTCTGGCCGTTGAGAGTGATCTCAGTGGTCAGAGCGTTGTAAATCGAGGGGATTGCGTCAGCCGGGAATTCGACGTCGACAACCGGACCAATAACACGGGCAATGCGGCCGGTGGCACCGGCCGTAGCTACGTGTTCGGTAGCAGTGGCAGTCATCTCTCTCACTTCACTCAGTAGATGGCGTGGGGTTAAGTTTATCTGTTTGGTGCAGGTGCGGCTTTGAGCCGAATCCGTTGCTGGCTAGGACGCGAGGGCGTCTGCGCCGGCCACGATTTCGGAAAGCTCCTGCGTAATCTCGGCCTGGCGGGCCGTGTTGCGAAGGCGCGTGTACTTCTTGATCAAATCCGTAGCGTTGTCACCGGCCGACTTCATAGCGCGCTGGCGGGCTGCGAGCTCGGAAGCTGCGGCCTGCAGCATGGCTGCGAAAATGCGGGACTCGATGTAACGCGGAAGCAGTGCGTCAAGCACCTGCTCTGTTTCCGGTTCAAACTCGTACAACGGCAACAGCTCGGATTCCGAGGCTGCTTCCTCCTCTACGACCTCCAGCGGAAGCAAACGGATGACCGTCGGCTCCTGCGTCACCATGGACTTGAAGCGGGTGTACACAACGTGGATCTCGTCCACGCCGCCCTCTTCGAAGTCGGTGGAGAAGTCTTCAAGAAGTGCAGCTCCGACTTCCTGCGCGGTTTCGAATTCCGGTGCGTCCGTGCCACCGGTCCATACGCGGGCGTAGGACCGGTTGCGGAAATCGAAGTACGCCTGCGCCTTGCGGCCAACCAGGTACGCCTTGACTTCCTTGCCTTCTGCGTGAAGAAGCTCGGTGAGACCTTCAGCCTGCTTGAGCACACTTGCGGAGTAGGATCCTGCAAGACCGCGGTCCGATGTAATGATCAGGACTGCGGCGCGGCGGATCTGCTCCGGCTCGGTGGTCAGCGGGTGGTCGATTTCGCTCTGAGTTGCGACAGCAGAAACGGCGCGGGTAATCGCGTTCGCGTAAGGCAGTGAAGCTGCTACGCGGGCGCGGGCCTTACCGATGCGCGAGGTAGCGATCAGTTCCATCGCCTTGAAGATCTTGCGCATCGACGTCGTCGAGCTGATCTTCTGACGGTAGACCCGAATCTGGGCTCCCATACTTATCCTTTCCTAAGTTCCCGATGTGCTGCCCTGCCGGGGCCCTTACGGACCCCGGCAGAGCAGGTTATCGAAACTAGCGCTTCTGCTTGACGATCTTTTCCTGGTCGACGTCGCCGCCGGAGATCGCTGCGTGCTCTTCGTGGCCAGCGCCAACCAGGTGGTTGTCGCCTTCGCCGAAGAAGCCCTTCTTGAAGGAAACAATGGCTTCCTTCAAGGCTGCAGCGGTGTCGTCATCCAGGACGTTGGTCTGAGCCAGCGTGGTCAGGATGGAGGACTTGTGCGTGAGGTGCTCCAGGAACTCGGACTCGAAGCGGCTGATGTCCTCAACCGGAACGTCGTCCAGGTAACCGTTGGTACCGGCCCAGATGGACACAACCTGGTTCTCAACCGGGAACGGTGAGTACTGGCCCTGCTTCAGCAGTTCCATCAGGCGTGCACCACGGGTCAGCTGCTGACGGGAAGCAGCATCCAGGTCAGAGGCGAACATAGCGAATGCCTGCATGTCGCGGTACTGAGCCAGGTCCAGCTTCAAGGTACCGGAGACCTTCTTCATGGACTTGACCTGTGCAGCGCCACCAACGCGGGAGACGGACACACCAACGTCAACAGCGGGACGCTGGTTGGCGTTGAAGAGGTCCGACTGGAGGAAGATCTGGCCATCGGTAATGGAGATCACGTTGGTCGGGATGTAGGCAGAAACGTCATTTGCCTTGGTCTCGACGATCGGCAGACCGGTCATGGAACCTGCACCGAGCTCGTCGGAGAGCTTGGCACAACGCTCCAGCAGACGGGAGTGCAAGTAGAAAACGTCACCCGGGTATGCTTCGCGTCCCGGCGGACGACGCAGCAGCAGGGATACGGCGCGGTAGGCTTCGGCCTGCTTGGACAGGTCATCGAAGATCACCAGTACGTGCTTGCCGCCGTACATCCAGTGCTGGCCGATGGCCGAACCTGCATACGGTGCCAAGTACTTGAAGCCGGCGGGGTCAGATGCCGGGGACGCCACGATGGTGGTGTACTCCAGTGCGCCGTGATCCTCGAGGGTCTGACGAACGGCTGCGATGGTGGAAGCCTTCTGGCCAACACCAACATAGACGCAGCGTACCTGCTTGGTGACATCTCCCGAAGCCCAGTTGGCCTTCTGGTTGATGATGGTGTCCACGGCGATGGCGGTCTTGCCGGTCTGGCGGTCACCGATGATCAGCTGACGCTGGCCACGGCCGATCGGGATCATGGCATCGATAGCCTTGAGGCCGGTCTGCATCGGTTCGTGAACCGACTTGCGTTCGGTAACGCCCGGAGCCTGAAGTTCCAGTGCACGGGTGGCCTCGGCCTTGATCTCGCCGAGGTCATCGATGGGCTGGCCCAGGGGGTCGACAACGCGACCCAGGAAGGCGTCGCCAACGGGAACGGACAGGATCTCACCGGTACGGTGAACTTCCTGGCCTTCTTCAATACCGGTGAAGTCACCGAGGATAATGACACCGATCTCGCGGACGTCAAGGTTCTGGGCCAGGCCCAGCGTGCCATCTTCGAAGCGAAGCAGCTCGTTCGCCATGACCGAGGGAAGACCCTCAACACGGGCGATGCCGTCACTTGCGGTGGTCACACGACCAACCTCTACGCGCTCTGCGTTTCCGGGTTCGTAGGACGCCGCGAACTCGTTCAACGCATTACGGACGTCGTCGGCGTTGATGGTCAATTCGGCCATCTGCAGTCCCTGCTCTCCTGTTTTCGTGATCATCGTTGCTCACGATGACCGGGTTTTATATCAGTTAAGTTGTGCTTTGTCTTCGCTAGCCAGCGAGCTGGCGGCGGAGTTCGGTCAGGCGGGCGATAACCGAAGCGTCGAGCACTTCGTCACCCACCTGCACGCGGATTCCACCGATCAGTGCGGGATCAACATTGACGTTGACCTTCAGTTCGCGGCCGTACAGGGCATCCAGCCCGGCCTGCAGACGGCTGGCCTGCGTTTCCGTCAACGGACGGGTAACGCTGACAGTTGCAATCCAGCGCTGCTGACGCTTGGCTGCAAGCTTGGCGAATGACTCGACGAGCTTGCTCGGCTTGACACCACGCGGCTGCGTAACTGCCTGGCTGATGAGAACTTTTGCTTCCTCGCTGCTGCCAGGAACAAGTTTCTCGGCCAATGCAATCTTCGCCGCTGGTGATGCCTGCGGCTCAGACAGAGCACGTTGTACTTCGTGGCTGGAGGCGACGGCCTGGTTGAAGGCAAACAGGTCGTTTTCCAGCTCTTCCAGCCCCGTGATACCGGAGGCAGAAACGGCCGACTTGTTTTCAGCTACGGCAATGACAACCGTGGCGGCAAGCGTCTCGAGTGCATCGCCGATATCGCGTGCCGATGCCCAGCGCGAGCTGGCCAATCCGCCTGCAATCTCAGCAGCATCAGCGGAGACTTTTCCGCCAACCAGCTGCTTGACCAGCGCCGACTTCTCGTCACCGGAACGGGACGGGTCAGTCAGGGCGCGGCGCAAGCCAGCCGAGCTGTCCACCGTTCCCAGGATTCCGAAGAGGTCCTTAGCCAACTGCAGCGAGGCGAAGGGAAGCTTGGCTTCCAGCTGCGCCAGCGCTGTGGTCAGCGATTCGCTCGATATACCTGCCATTACTTAGCTGCACCTGCGCTCTGGGTCTCCAGATCTGCCAGGAAGCGGTCCACAACGCGCGCGGCACGCTGATCGTCGGTGAGTGCTTCCCCAACGATGCGGCCGGCCAGCGTGGTGGCCAATGTGCCAACCTCCGAACGAAGCGAGACAACAGCTGCCTGGCGCTCCGACTCGATGGCAGCATGTGCCTGCTCAGTGATGCGTGCAGATTCTGCCGCAGCCTTTGCCTTCAGGTCCGCGAGGATCTGGGCGCCTTCGGCGCGTGCTTCTTCGCGGATGCGGTTGGCTTCGGCACGGGCGTCGGTGAGCTGCTGCTTGTACTCTTCAAGAGCTGCAGAAGCTTCCGCCTGGGCCGCTTCGGCCTTTGCAATGCCACCTTCGATTGCTTCAGCGCGCTCCGCGAAAGTCTTCTCGAACATCGGGACAACAAACTTGACCACGATGTACATGAGGACCGCAAAGCCCACGAGGACTACGCCCATTTCCCAGACGTTGGGAACGAGCGGATTAGCCTCCGCAGCGCCTTCAGTGGCGGCTGAGATGATCAGCTGATTCATATTTCACCCGTCCTATCTACTCGTGCTTGGGATTCGCTTGGGTTCCAGGACTAGGAAAGAACGAAAGCGAAGACCAGGCCGAGGATGGCGAGAGCTTCAGTCAGAGCCAGACCAAGGAACGCGATCGGCTGCAGCACACGCTGAGCTTCCGGCTGACGTGCAACACCGTTGATGTAAGCGGCGAACACGAGACCCACACCGATACCACCGCCGATGGCCGAGAGACCGTAGCCGATGAGGTTGAGGGAGCCGTTGATGGTGCCTTCCATTTTTTCTTCCTTTCAAGATGCCGCCCGTGCGGCAGGTTGTTTGGGTTGCTTCATCCCCGCGAGGGGAAGTTTTGGGAGCCTAGTGGCTGTCGGCGTGCAGGGCGCCTTCGATGTAGATCGCGGTCAACAGTGTGAACACGTAAGCCTGCAGGGCCATGATCAGTGCTTCGAGCATGTACATGGCCACGGCGCCTACCAGCACCAGTACCGATGCGCCCTTGAGCAGGACGTTCTCCTGCATAACAAGGAACTCGATGCCGGAACCGGCGAGCATGACGATCAAGTGGCCTGCCAGCATGGTCGCAAACAGACGGAGGCTGTGCGTGACCGGGCGGACCAGGAAGTTGGAGATGATTTCGATCGGTACGACGATCGGAAGGATGTACCACGGAACACCGGAGGGAACGGTGGCGAGCTTGAAGTACTTCAGGCCGTTCTTCTTGATGCCGATGGCGATCCAGGTGACATATACGATGCCGGCCATGACGTAGGCGCCGCCTACATGCGAGAAGCTCGGGAGCTGGATCAGCGGGATGGCGCCATAGATGTTGTTCACCAGGATGAAGAAGAACAAGCTGAACAGCAGCGGGACGTACTTGATGAAGTCCTTGCCGCCGATGATGTCCTTGGCGATGCTGTTGCGCACGAAGCCGTACGCCATCTCGCCTGCGAACTGCAGCTTGCCGGGTACCAGCTGCTGCTTACGTGCAGCGAGGATGAAGAATGTAGCGATAATGACGACCGAAAGGATCACCAGCAACATCTGCTTGGAGAAGCCATCGTGCGCACCCCAAGGCAGGATTGCCGGCAGGTGCATTTCGTCGATTCCGGGTGGGGTGAATGACCCCGAATCCTGGGCGGGGAGCGCAAGCGCGATCAACGCGTTTCCTCTCTGCTGTGTCCATCATTGGGCATTGGTTGGAATCCGGACGCGTTGGACGCATCTGTAATCCATGTGAAATTATTTGGCATTACTGTCCCCGTCCGTGGACGGACCGCTGTCTGCTTTGCTCTCGCCAGATGAGGAGCTTTGTCTGGTGAGGCCATGCATATGGGAAAGATAGAACCCTCCTGCGGCTCCCAGCAGAGCGCCAAGGAGCACAATCCAGCGGGTCCCCCACAGATTATCCAGACCCCAGCCTATCAAACTCCAGACAATGATCCCGCCAATGATGTAGCTGAAGACGGCTATGCCGGCGTTGTATCCGCCATCGTTTCCGGCTTCCGCTGATTCACCATGTTTGACGGGCTGCTGAGTAGTGGCCCCGGGGCGCGTATAGCGCTTACGCGGAGACATCCGGGCCACCCTTCTGCTCCTCTGGATCGTTGTAGATCTGGAGACGGGCCTTGCTGAAGCCGTAGATTTCGGCGGCTTGCCAGAACACGACTGTCACAACGGCACCGATGAGGAACCATCGGCCATGGAGCCAGTCCGGAGCACCCAGCACAAAAAGCACTACAGCAAAGCCGACCACCTTGATGAAATATGTTGCAACAAAGAGGCCTACTGCGCCGGAGGGGTTGTTACGGCCAACAAAGTGACCGATCAAAAGGCTGATTCCAAAGAAGAGCATGACCAGCACGGCACCGAACGCGGCTGATAGCGGGCCTTGTCCGCCGTTCATGAAGGCCGCAATCACGCACGTGACAGCAGTGGCTGTCAGAGCTGCTACGGAACTAAGAAGAAGCAACCGGAGCCACAACGAGGACGGCTTGCCAACGGCCCCAACACCACGTTTACCGGACGGGTGTCCGGTTTCGGCGTTGGATGTCATGGGGATACCAATCCTCGTGGCACGGGTGCCATATTCTCAAAGTGGGGTTACGGGCGAGTGACTGTCCGCAGTAAGAATTCTACATGAGATAGAACTGTGACCATAACCGACTCTCACAACTACTCCCCCGGACGCGTCGAGTTCCGGGTGAAGTAGGGCCACGCCGTCACGGCAGCCATGACCAGCGCTGCCGCTACGAGGACAATGAGCACGATCTGCCATGGGAACACCGCAAAGGCGACGCCGCCAAAGGCAAGAATGCTCGTCCAAACATAAAGCATGACGACGGCGCTGCGGTGCGAGTACCCAAGGTCCACCAACTTGTGATGAAGGTGCCCGCGGTCAGCGGACCACGGTGACTGGCCTCTGGCTGTTCTTCGGACAACGGCCATCCCCAAATCAAGGAGGGGCAGGGAAAGCACGGCAAAGGGCAGCAAGATGGGAACAATGGTGGGGATACCGTTGGCGCGGTCGTAGAGACCGGAGCTGATCTGCCCGGTGGCCACGACGCCGGCCGAAGCCATGAGCAAGCCAATGAGCATCGCCCCGGAATCTCCCATGAAGATTTTGGCGGGGAACCAATTGTGCGGCAGGAATCCGATGCAGCTGCCAACCAGGATGGCCATCAGGAGTGTCGCGAGGTCCGAGTTGTCCGTGGACGGATTGTTACGGTGAACCCAGTAGGCGGTAAGGAAGAAGGCTCCGCCACCGATGATGGCGACGCCGGCGGCCAATCCGTCCAGTCCATCAATGAAGTTGACTGCATTCATGGTGGTAACAATTAGCCCTGCGGTCAGCGCAATCTGAACTACCTCGGACTCAAGGACAATCGGTTCCGGGATGAAGGGAACCACAGACATCCGCACGCCCCAGATGGCCACGATCAACGCAGCTGCAGCCTGGCCCAGCAGTTTGATCCACCAACGGATGTCAAGGATGTCATCCGCCACCCCCACAGCGACGATCACCACGGCACCCGCCAGGATCCCCCAAGGTGCATCGTTGTGTCTGAAGATGTCCTTAACGAAGAAGGAATTGCTCGCCACCACCAGGGCGACGAAGAATCCGACAAAGATGCCCAGTCCACCGAGTTTTGAGATCAGCGCCGAGTGCATGTCACGGCTACGGATGGGCTGATACAACCGCAGCTTGTTTCCCAGCACGCGGGCACCCCACGTCCCGGCGTACGCTACAACGGCCGCCGTCAGGGCCATTAGCATGTACATGATCATGACGCGGCCCCTGAAAGCAGCCTGCACACCAAACGGTTGGATAGGACCACCGAATGCAGCCGGCGGGATCGAATGCCGTCGGGTTGTGGGCAGCTCAAGGTGTGGAAATCTGTCTTTGGATAAATGGAACTACTCCGTCGCCATGCCTGCACCGGCTGTGCCGAATGTTGCGGGATTTCTGTGGACTCTAGTCACGATACTAATGCCAATGGCCGTGACCACCCTGTGACGCAGCCGCCATGTCCCAGCGTGTTTGGCTGGGATTCAAGCCGCGTAACAGCTACCTGACAGGCTCTTGGACGTTACGCAGCGCGTAGATCCCGTTCAGTACCTGAGCATTGAATCGCGGGGCTTTCAGGCTGTGGCGCAGGCCCTTGAGAAGCCCGGCCAACAGCACCTTACGATTCGGCGAGGCGGCAATCGTGCGGGTCCAGTTGCGCAATGAAGCACCCGTAAAAAGAACCTTTTCCCACGGTGCCAAGGCGTTCGATCGAGTGTAAACCCAGAGCTTGTTTCGCACTTCATAGTAGAAGCGCGCGCCAGGATCCGCTCCGGCGTCGCCAAAGACCTTCGTATGGTGATTGGCCACTGATGCGTTGGTAGTCAGCGCGGTCCCTCTACGAGAAATCCTGGCGGTGTACTCCAGATCGTCATTCCAGATGAAGTAGTCCGCGATGGGCAGGCCGTGCTGTCTGATTTCCTCAGCACGAATCAGCACCGACACGAAGGAAGCACTGCGGATTTGGGTGGCACCCAGCCTGGCAGCAGCGGTGCGCGCGTTCTCGCTTGCCCCCATACGCGGCCGCATGCGGTTCATCGGGTGGTCGCGGCCATCAGTCCACACCACACGGCTGGCGATGAACGCCGGTGCCTCTCCGGTTTCCCGAAGGTAGGACTCGGAGAGGTCCAACGCCTCGCGCAGGGCGTTCGGCTGAGGTTCGGTGTCGTCGTCCATGATCCACACGTGATCCGCCCCGTGGTCGAGTACAGCCCGTTCCATGCCGACGACGAAACCCCCGGCACCGCCCACGTTGGTGTTCAAGGTGACCACATCAGTGGTCAATGCGCCGTGGTACTGCTGGAGGAACTCAGCGGTTTCATCCGTGGAGGCGTTGTCCACGATCACGACGGCGTCCGGTACCTGTGTACCTGCAGCAATGCCGTCCAAGGTGGTCTGGAGAAGTTCACGCCGGTTATAGGTCACTACAACAGCGACCACGACAGGGTGGGACGTCATTTACTTGCCTTTGGTCTTGGATGGTAGGAAACGGCGCCCGATCAGCAGGCCAGCCAGCTTCCAAGGTTCAACAAAAACTCTGTAAGCCACGCGGCCCGGGTGAAGGACCAGCCGCCAGGCCCACTCGAGTCCTAGGCGACCAAGCCACCGCGGCGCCAGTTTCTGGATGCCCGCAACCTGCTCAATGGCGCCGCCGACGGCGCAATAAACGGCAGCCGGCAGATGGGCGAGCCTGCGGTGAAGGACAGCCTCCTGAAGGGGCATCCCGAGTCCCAACAGGACCAACTGCGGACGGAAGTCCGTCAGCCAGTCCACCACCGCATCTTCCAGGGTGCTGTCCCACCCCTCACCGGGCATTCCGTCCACTGTTGCACCGGGGACGATAGCGCGCAGCCGGGCGACCGCCGTCGTATTGGCCGCGCGTCCCGCGCCTACTACGGCCACGCGCTCCAGCCCTTTGACCTTTCCAAGCTCCGGGATCCAATCCATGGAACCCAGCCGGTATGCCATGGTTCCCTCACCCAAGGGCTGGAGTTGACGCTTGTGGGCTAGCCCCCAGAGCATCGCGACGGGAGCACCATCCAAGAGGACGATCGAGCTGCCCTCATACAAAGAACGGACATCCGGGCGCGAATGAAGCAACGTGATGCTGTGCAGATTGTGGCCAAGAACGGTAGCGGTTGATCCGGCTGAAATGAGACTGCCCATTGCGTCTATAACCTCATTGACGCGCATCGGCGTGGCGTCGACGTCAAGGACGGGGACGCGTTGACGCTCCGGAATCATTCGGACTTGGCTTCGTTGGAGGCCTCCGGCTTTGCAGTCTCATGGGTTGACTCCTCGACGACGACGGCGTCGGCTGCAGTTTCTTCAACTGGGGTCTCTTCAACTGCGGTCTCTTCACCTGGGGTCGCTTCAACTACAGGTTCTTCGGTTGCCGTGTCATCAGAAGCCGGCGGCGCAGCAGGAATGGTTTCACCAACACCCAGGATGGACGGAACGATCTCGCGAAGCCGTTCCAGCTCAATCGCTCCTTGGCGCACCACCCGGAACGGAGTGGACGTGGCGTCCACAATCGTCGAGGGCAAGGCAGCAGTTCCCTTGACCGGACGGAAGCCGCCTTCGAGGTAGACCTCAACGGACTCCGCCAGTTGGAGTCGCGCTTCCGAGGCTGTCTGTGCCGCTTCCTGGCCCGTCCGGTTGGCGGAGGAAACAGCCAAGGGGCCGGTGAGCCCCAGGAGTTCCAGGGCGATCTGGTCGTCGGGCATCCTCAGGGCAACGGTGCCCTTGGTCTCGCCGAGGTCCCAGTCCAAGGACGGCTGGGCATGAAGGATCAGCGTCAACCCACCGGGCCAGAAGGCTTGGGCCAGCGCCCGGGCATCGGCTGGTACGTCGGTGGCCAGTCCGTCCAGGGCGTTGACCCGTGGAATCAGGACCGGAGGAGGCATTTGACGGCTGCGCCCTTTGGAGGCCAACAACATGGTCACGGCCAACGGCGAGAAAGCATCTGCGGCAATACCGTAGACGGTGTCTGTTGGCAGCACGACGCACTTCTTCTCGCTGATGGCGCGCTGGGCATGCTGAAGCCCTTCAGAACGCTGGTCATCGGAAGTGCAGTTATAGGTTGTGGTCACAGCGCCATTCTTTCACTCATCAGGAGACAGGCTTGCCAGGATCGCGCTGGTGGCACGTTCCTTGCCGTTCAGGTCGTAGTGCGTGGTGACGTTGTTCCAACGTCCGGTTCTTTGCAGCATCCGGCAGATCCATGCAGCCTGGACTTCCGCGTGCTCCATCACAAAATAGCCACCGGGCTTGAGGAGACGGGCCGCTGAGGCAGCTGCCGCGGTCGGAAGTACCATGCCGTCCGCTCCCCCGCCGTAAAGCGCCTCTGGTGGATCGTGCAGTGCAACTTCAGGCTCTGTGGGGATCGCTTCGGCCGGAATGTACGGCGGATTGGATACGACGACGTCGAAGGTTCCGTTGTGCTCGGGAAGGGCATCCCGTAAGTCGCCTTCAATAAGTACCACGCCCAGCGGTTCGAGGTTTCTGGCAGCCCAGGCATGCGCGAGCGTGCTGAATTCCACCGCATGCACTTCAGCGCCTGGGATTTCGTAGGCGATGGAGCCGGCGATTGCACCTGATCCTGTGCCAAGATCCACCACCTTGGGACTTTGCAGTCCTGAGAGGTGGTCGATGACCAACTGAACAACTGACTCCGTTTCGGGACGCGGAATGAAAACGCCCGGACCCACCCGCAACGCCAGGTGCCGGAAATATGCGACGCCGGTGATGTGCTGGAGGGGGACGCGTCCCGCGCGTTCCTCCACCAGTTCCCGGTAACCTTCGGGAGCGGGGGTGTCGCCGAGCAACAGGGCACGGAGACGACCAAGGCCGACGCCCAGTAGGTGATCGGCAAGCAACTCGGCATCCACGCGCGGGCTGGGTACGCCGGCGTCGGACAGGACAGCAGTAGCCTCGCGGACAGCGTCCGCGAGGCTTTGGCCTTGGTGAAACGTCATGGATGTACTCTGCTGTGTTTGTTCGGCGCTGTGGTTGTTCGGCGCTGCTCTGATCGGCAGGTCGTTACTCGCCGATTGCGTCCAGGCGTGCCTGCTCGTCAGCTTCAATGGCTGACTGGATCACTGGTTCAAGGTCACCGTTCATGACGGCATCAAGGTTGTAGGCCTTGTAGCCGGTGCGGTGGTCAGCAATACGGTTTTCAGGGAAGTTATAGGTCCGGATGCGCTCGGAACGGTCCATGGTGCGGATCTGCGACTTGCGCTGTTCCGAGTTGGCGGCGTCAATCTGTTCCTGCTGGTGGGCCAGGAGGCGGGCGCGGAGAACGCGCATGCCGGCTTCGCGGTTCTGCAGCTGCGACTTTTCGTTCTGCATGGCTACAACGATGCCCGTAGGCAAGTGAGTAATGCGTACAGCGGAGTCGGTGGTGTTCACGGACTGGCCACCGGGCCCGGATGAACGGTAAACGTCAATCTTGAGGTCGTTCTGGCTGATCTCGAGTTCTTCGGGCTCATCAACTTCGGGAAGCACCAGCACGCCGGCGGCCGAAGTGTGAATGCGGCCCTGCGACTCCGTGACGGGTACGCGCTGCACACGGTGGACGCCGCCTTCAAATTTCAATCGGGCAAAAACGCCCTGCGCGGGATCGTTCGAATTGCCCTTGATGGCTACGGCAACGTCCTTGTATCCACCAAGATCGGATTCAGTAGCGGAAATCATTTCGGTCTTCCAGCCGCGCGACTCCGCATAACGCATGTACATGCGCAGAAGGTCGCCGGCGAACAACGCAGCTTCGTCGCCGCCTTCGCCACCCTTCACTTCAAGGATGACGTTGCGGGCATCGTCCGGATCACGCGGGATCAGCAGACGACGCAGCCGCTCTTGTGCGGCGGGGATCTGTTCCTCCAGCTGCTCCACTTCGGCAGCGAATTCGGGATCCTCGTCAGCCATCTCTTTGGCAGCTTCCAGGTCATCGTTGAGCCCGCGCCACTTGTTGTACGCCTCCACAATGCCCTGAAGCTGAGCAGACCGCCGCCCCAACTTCCTGGCCGCAGACTGATCAGCATAAACAGCAGGATCACTCAACTGCGCCTGAATAGCAGCATGCTCATCAAGCAATCCCTGTACGGACTCAAACATTTTCAAACCTCTTTCGACTCGCAGACAAGTCTAGTTGCGACGATTGGTGACTTAACGACCAACCGCTCAAATAAGCCGGCCAGCGAAGGTGACGGCAACGCTCAAGGTGACCTGACCGCCGTCGAGTAATTTTGCCGGCCCGGGAGTGGCATCGGGCCTGTCGTAGCGTTGCTGCTGACGTACGCAGTATGTCAGCAGCAACGCGAAGGGGCGGGGCCGGCAAAATTACTCGACGGCCCCACCCCAGATAACGCTATTTGTCGTTGTCCGACTTCGCTCCGAGCGTCGTCTTCTGAACCTGCATGAGGAACTCGACGTTGCTCTGCGTCTCCCGGATCTTGTTGGTCAGCAGCTCAAGGCTCTGCTGCTGCTCCAGGCCCGAAAGGACGCGGCGCAGCTTCCACATGATCTTGACCTCTTCAGGCGAGAGCAGGTTCTCTTCACGGCGAGTACCGGACGCATTGACGTCCACGGCCGGGAAGATACGCTTGTCTGCCAACTGGCGGGAAAGGCGGAGCTCCATGTTGCCGGTGCCCTTGAACTCTTCGAAGATGACCTCGTCCATCTTGGAACCGGTCTCGACGAGTGCGGTTGCAAGGATGGTGAGCGAGCCACCGTTTTCGATGTTGCGGGCTGCACCGAAGAAGCGCTTCGGCGGGTACAGTGCTGCAGAATCGACACCGCCGGACAGGATGCGGCCGGAGGCCGGTGCTGCCAGGTTGTAGGCACGGCCCAGGCGGGTCATGGAGTCCAGCAGAACCACCACGTCCATGCCCATTTCCACGAGACGCTTGGCACGTTCAATGGAGAGCTCGGCAACGGTGGTGTGGTCGTCGGCGGGACGATCGAAGGTGGAGGCAATGACCTCGCCCTTGACGGTCCGCTGCATGTCCGTGACTTCTTCGGGTCGCTCGTCAACCAGAACCATCATGAGGTGAACCTCAGGGTTGTTGGTGGTGATTGCATTTGCGATGGACTGTAGGATGAGCGTCTTGCCGGCCTTCGGCGGGGAGACGATCAAGCCGCGCTGGCCCTTGCCGATCGGTGCCACGAGGTCGATGACTCGCGGGCCAATCTTCTTGGGGTCGGTTTCGAGGCGCAGACGCTCGGACGGGTACAGCGGCACAAGCTTGGCGAACTCGACGCGATCCTTGAGCTCTTCGGGCGTCTTGCCATTGACGGAAGTGACGCGAACCAGCGCATTGAACTTCTGGCGGGCGGACTGCTGACTGCGGTCCTCACCGTCACGCGGTGCGCGGATGGCACCGACGACGGCGTCGCCCTTGCGAAGGTTGTACTTCTTGACCTGCGCCAAGGATACGTAGACGTCGTTGGCACCGGGCAGGTAGCCGGATGTACGGATGAACGCGTAGTTCTCCAGTACGTCCAGGATGCCGGCGACAGGCAGCAGGACGTCGTCTTCGGTTACTTCGACGTCGTCGACGTCCGGTCCCTGCGCGCGACCACGGCGGCGTTCATTGCGGTCACGGAAACGGTCGCTGCGGGTATTGCCGTCACGGCTGTCCTGACCCCCACGACGATCGCTACGGTCGCTCCGGTCGTTCTGCTCGTTGCGGTCACGACGGTTGCGACGGTTACGGCGGTTGCCGGTATCGTCGCCGTCGTTGTTGTCGTCACGGCGACCGCGGGTGTTGTCGCGACGCTCGCCGCGCTGGTCGCCCGAATCGGACTGTTCGCGCTGCTCCGAACGGTCGGCGCGCTGCTCACGCTGCTCCGAACGATCGGCACGCTGCTCACGCTGCTCCGAACGGTCCGCACGCTGCTCACGCTGCTCCGAGCCATCGGCACGCTGCTCGGTGGCGGGTGCTTCTGCCGCTTCGGCAGGCGCGGCGGCAGCTTCGCCGCGGCGCCGGTTACGGGTGCGTGGCTGACGGCGCTCCGTAGCGGCCTCAGCGGTCTCGACGACCACCGGAGCAGCGTCAGCTTCGGGTGCGGCTGTTGCCTCGACCGGTGCAGCAGTGGCCTCAGCAGCTGCTACGACTCCGTCGCTGGTGGCACGGCGGCTGCGGCCACGACCGCGGCCCCGCGGTGCTTCCTGGGCAGGGGCTTCCTCAGCCACCGCGGCAGGCGCGCTGGCTTCCTTGGAAGCTTTTGGCTCTGCAGCCGGTGTTTCCTTGGCCGCAGTTGCCTTGGCCGTGGCCTTGGCGGGCGCCTTGGTGGTGGACGTTCCGGCACGATGTGCAGAAATGGCCGTGACCAAGTCCCCCTTGCGCATGCGGGATCCCCCGGAAATGCCCAGCTGGCTCGCAAGAGCCTGAAGCTGGGCGAGCTTAAGGCCTGCAAGGCCGCTGCTCTTGGTGGTTGCTGCAGTTGACGAATCAGCAGCAGAAGATGTTGTGTCCACAGCTGAAGCCAGCTCAGTGGTTTCTGTCACGAAGGATCCTTCCCCCTCGACGGCGTCCAGAGCGAGAGCTGGACGCGATGATTTGTTCTGGGCTGCAGTTCAGATCTGCAGCCGGTGACTTGGGCCGTGCCTGATGGATTATGGCCAACAGGGCCGGATACTGATCGTCATCACTGGATCCAGTTGCCCGGACAGCCGGCGTGCGTTCAGGGAACAGAGAGATTTCTGCGGCACCTGAGACAGGCCGGAAAGAGACGACACCACCGACGTTGGCACAGTTGACGAAAGGTACGGCAAAACACCGAGATCCAAAATCAGGGAACTGCCCGCGGCTTTACCGGCGGTGCACTTCCACTCTAGCACCTTGAACGTCCACAGCCAGCGTCATCACGCGCCAACTGACGTCGGGTGTGTTGACCGCCGTGAACGCTTCAATGAATTCAACAACCGCAGCGGCTTGGTCAGCACCATTAGCCAGCACCATCACTGTGGGACCAGCGCCGGAAACAACGGCCGCATGGCCCGCACCACGGAGGGCTGCAAGGAGGTCTGCGCTGGGCCGCATGGCCTGTGCCCGGTAGCTCTGGTGGAGATAGTCTTCCGTTCCTGGGAGCAGCAAAGCGGGATCTGCAGTGAGCGCATGGATCAGCAAGGCCGCCCGCCCGGAATTCATGGCCGCCGCGTGGTGACCAACCGATGCGGGGAGTAGACCGCGCGCAGTTTCAGTAGCGAGCTCGTAGTCCGGGACTGCCACTACAGGAATAACCGACGACGCGACGTCAGCGCGCGTGCTGCTGTACTGCTCGCTGTCCTGCCATGACAGCGCCAGTCCGCCGAAAATCGCGGGTGCGACGTTGTCCGGGTGCCCTTCCATCTCGCTTGTCAGCTGCAGGATCCAGTCACGGTCCTGCCGGGATTCCGAAGGGACCAGCGCATTGGCGGCAGTAACCGCGGCTACTACAGCCGAGGCTGAAGATCCCAGCCCCCTGCCATGCGGGTTGACGTTATCCGCAATGATCTTCAGGCCCGATCGCTGGTAGCCAAGGCGATCCAAGGCAAGGTCAATAGCGCGCACAACCAAGTGACTTGCATCACGTGGGAGAGTCTCAGCGCCCTCACCGGAGAGCTCAAACTCAAGCTCCCCGGTGCTGAGGGTTTCCACCGTCAAGGTGTCGTAGATGGACAGGGCCAAACCGAGGCTGTCGTAACCGGGGCCCAGGTTGGCACTCGTACCGGGGACCTTGACGGTCAGCCGCTGGCCTGCCGCGACGAGTGCACGATCGGTCGCGGTGGGCTGCATTGATTCCACTCTTAGTTTTCTTCCAGTCCCAGTTCTGCGGCAACGGTGACGACGTCGTTCGGCACCTTGACGGGCTGCACATCGCTGCCGTCTTCGGTGCGGAGGGCCCACTGCGGGTCCTTGAGTCCGTGTCCGGTAACCGTGATGACGATGGTTTTGCCCGACGGAACCTCGCCTGCGGCATGCTTCTTGATCAAGCCCGCGACACCGGCAGCGGAGCCGGGTTCAACGAAAACGCCTTCCTTTGCCGAAAGCCAGCGGTGAGCCGCAAGGATCTCGTCATCGGTGACGGCCTCGATCAGTCCACCGGATTCGTCACGGGCCGCAACGGCGGTTTCCCACGAGGCCGGGTTGCCGATGCGGATGGCGGTGGCGATCGTGTCGGGCTCGGTAATGGGGTGGCCTGCAACGAACGGCGCGGCACCTGCGGCTTGGAAGCCCCACATGACTGGCGTCTTGGAGGAAACAGCCGGAAGTGTTCCATTGGCGGTCTCGAAGGGCGCGGAGTATTCCTTATAGCCCTTCCAGTAGGCCGTGATGTTGCCGGCGTTGCCCACGGGCAGCACGTGGATGTCAGGGGCGTCGCCCAAGCTGTCCACTACCTCGAAGGCGCCGGTCTTCTGGCCCTGAATACGCGCAGGGTTGACGGAGTTCACCAGGAACACAGGGTAGGACTCGCCGAGTTTTCGAGCGATGTCCAGGCAGTTATCGAAGTTGCCGTCCACCTGGAGCAGCGTGGCACCGTGGGCGATGGCCTGGCTCAGCTTGCCCATGGAGATCTTGCCTTCGGGTACCAGCACAGCGCATTTGAGGCCTGCCGCGGTGGCATAGGCCGCAGCCGAGGCGGAAGTGTTGCCGGTGGAAGCGCAAACTACAGCCTTTGCACCGGCTTCGACGGCAGCGGTCATGGCCATGGTCATGCCGCGGTCCTTGAAGGAACCCGTGGGGTTCATGCCTTCGACCTTCAGGTACACCTCTGAGCCGGTCAGCTCGGAAAGCTTCTGCGCGTGGACAAGCGGCGTGCCGCCCTCGCCGAGGGTGATGACCTTGGTGGCTTCCGTTACAGGCAAACGATCAGCGTATTCGCGGATTACTCCGCGCCATTGGTGAGCCACTTAGACCCCTTCTACCCGAAGTACGGATGTTACAGAATTGATGACGTCCAAGCCTTTGACGGCCTCGACGGTTGCCGCTAGTGCAGCTTCGGACGCACGGTGCGTCACGATTTTCAGCTCGGCTGACTCAACGTTCGAGGCAGAGTCGCGGTGGATCGTTTGGCGCATGGTTTCGATGGAAACGCCGTTCTCGGCAAAGATGTGGGCAATCCGGGCCAGCACGCCGGCCTGGTCAGCGACATCCAGGCCGATGTAGTAACTCGTGGTGGAGGCATCGATGGCCAACGCCGGAACGTGGCCCGTGGTGGTCTCAGTGCGCCCGGGGCCGCCCAGGACCAGACGACGCGCAGCGGACACGAGGTCCCCCAGCACGGCAGATGCAGTGGGAGTCCCACCGGCGCCCTGGCCATAGAACATCAGTTCGCCTGCGTTCTCGGCCTCGATGAACACAGCGTTGAACGCACCACGGACAGCTGTCAGCGGGTGTTCACGCGGCAGGAGGGTGGGGTGAACCCGCACGGAAATTCCGCTGCCGTTATCCGATGAATCGATCTTCTCGGCAATGGCGAGCAGTTTGATCACAAAGCCGGCTTCCTTGGCCGATGCGATGTCGGCAGCGCTGACCTTGGTGATGCCTTCGCAATACACATCGTCCAGGGAGAAGCGGGTGTGGAACGACAACGACGCAAGAATCGCCGCCTTCGCTGCAGCGTCGTGGCCTTCGACGTCGGCAGTGGGGTCCGCTTCCGCGTAGCCAAGACGCTGTGCTTCGGCGAGGGCATCGGCGAACTGTGCGCCGGTGCTGTCCATCTGGTCAAGGATGAAGTTGGTGGTGCCGTTGACGATTCCGAGGACGCGGGTAATGCGGTCTCCGGACAAGGAGTCACGGATAGGGCGCAGAATGGGAATCGCTCCCGCGACGGCAGCCTCGTAGGACAGCTGGACTCCGGCCTTATCAGCCTCTTCGTAAAGAGTGGGGCCATCCTGGGCGAGCAAGGCCTTGTTGCCGGTAACGACGCATGCGCCGTTCTGGATGGCCGTCAGGATCAGAGAGCGTGCAGGCTCTATGCCGCCCATGAGTTCGATGACCAGGTCAGCGTCCTTGACCAAGGTATCGGCGTCGGTGGTGAACAGTTCTCGCGGCAGTTCGACCTCACGCGGCGCGTCGACATTGCGGACGGCGATGCCGGACAGTTCCAGGCGGGCGCCGCTGCGTGCGGCGAGGGCCTCGGCGTCGTCAATCAGAATCCGCGCAACCTGGGCCCCAACGTTGCCACAGCCCAGCAGGGCCACCTTCAAGGTTCGCATTTCAGACATTCGCCACTCCCATGTCGCGGTTCAAGAGATCTTCTTCGGTTTCCCCGCGGACAATCAGCCGGGCGGCTCCGTCGCGTACAGCGACAACGCCAGGCCGGGCCAGGTAGTTGTAGTTGCTGGAGAGGGCCCAGCAGTAGGCGCCGGTACCCGGTACTGCGAGCAAATCACCGGCTGCCACATCCGCGGGCAGATATACATCTCTAACAACTATGTCGCCGCTCTCGCAATGTTTGCCCACTACGCGGGACAGTTGCGGAGCCGCCGAAGAGTTCCGGGAGGCCAGAATTGCCGAATAATCCGCGTCGTACAGCACCGGACGGGCGTTGTCGCTCATTCCGCCGTCCACCGACACATAGCGGCGCGGATACGTAACGTTCTCTTGCCCTTCTTCGCCCTCAGGGGCGTCAACCCGGACCGTTTTGAGCGTGCCGACCTCATAGAGCGTGAAGGTTGTGCTGCCCACAATGGCACGTCCGGGTTCTATGGAGATACGCGGTGGCGTGATGTCCAGCTCGGCGCACTTGGCGCGGACGACGTCGGCCATTGCCTGCGCGATTTCCGCTGCCGGGCGGGGCGTGTCCACGGGGGTGTAGGCGATTCCGTAGCCACCGCCGAGATCCAGTTCGGGCATGACGATGGAGTATTTGGCCTGCATCGCGGCAAGGAAGCCCAAGAGCTTCTCCGCGGCAACAGCAAAGCCATCGGGCTCGAAGATCTGCGAACCGATGTGGCAGTGCAGGCCAAGCAGCTCGATGCTGGCGTATGAGGTTGCTGCGGCTACTGCCTCTTCGGCTGCGGACAGGCCGGCTTCCTCGGTGGAATCTTCGGCCATGGAAAGGCCGAACTTCTGGTCTTCGTGGGCCGTGGCAATGAACTCGTGGGTATGGGCGTGCACGCCGGGGGTAAGCCGCAGCATGACCTTGGCAGTCTCGCCGCGGCTGGAAGCGATCTTGGCAACGCGCTCAAGTTCATCGAGGCTGTCCACCACGATCCGGCCAAGCTTCATATCCAGGGCACGGTTGATCTCGGCGTCGGACTTGTTGTTGCCGTGCAGGCCAAGGTTGGGACCTTCAATACCAGCACGTGCCGCCACAGCCAACTCGCCGCCCGAACAAGTGTCCAGGCGAAGGCCTTCTTCAGCCACCCAGCGGGCCACTGCAGTGCACAGGAACGACTTCCCGGCGTAGTAGACGTCCACTCCCCCGCAAATGTCCGCGAAGGCGGCATCAAAGGCGTCCTTGAACGCACGTGCACGGGAGCGGAAGTCCGATTCACTCATGACGAACAGCGGGGTTCCGTACTGTTCCTTGAGTTCGCTAACGGACACGCCGTCAATGGTGACCTCGCCGGCGTCGTTCTTCCCAACCCCAGCCGCCCACATAGGTGCTTGCAAGGCGTTGAGGTCTTCGGGAACAGCCAACCACCCGGGCGCGAGCGGAGAAGCATGTGCAGTGTCTGTGTTCATTTCCCTACATCCGTTCCGGCGCAGAAACGCCCAGCAGTTCGAGTCCGTTGGCGAGGACCTGGCTGGTGGCGTCGTTCAACCACAGACGTGTGCGGTTGACGTCGAGCACGGGTTCCTCACCCTGCGGCGAGACGCGGCAAGCGTCGTACCAGCGGTGATAAGCGCCGGCAATGACCTCAAGGTGGCGCGCCACACGGTGCGGTTCACGCAGTTCGGCGGCCTTCGCCACGATGGACGGGTAGCTGCCCAGATAGGAGAGCAACTCGTTTTCGGTGGCGTGGTCCAGAAGTGATGCGTCAAAGGCGTCCACTCCGTCAACCTGGCGTTCCACCCCGGCCTCGGCAGCATTGCGGGCCGTACCACGCGACCGGGCGTGGGCGTACTGCACGTAGAACACGGGGTTCTCGTTGCTGTGCTTCTTCAACAGTTCGGGATCCAACGTCAGGGGCGAATCAGCCGGGAAACGAGCGAGCGAGTAGCGGACAGCATCTTTCCCGAGCCATGAGATGAGGTCCTTGAGCTCGATGATGTTACCGGCGCGCTTGGACAGTTTGGCACCATTCACGGACACAAGCTGGCCGATGAGGACCTCGATGTTCACCTCGGGATCATCGCCCGCGCAGGCTGCGATGGCCTTCAGACGGTTGATGTAACCGTGGTGGTCCGCGCCGAGAAGGTAAATCTTCTCCGTAAACCCGCGGTCCTTCTTGGAAAGGTAGTACGCGGCGTCCGCTGCAAAGTAGGTGGGTTCGCCGTTGGCACGGATCATCACGCGGTCTTTGTCGTCGCCGAAATCGGTGGTGCGCAACCAGACGGCCCCGCCGTCGTCGAATACGTGGCCCTGTTCGCGAAGCCGGGCGACGGCAGATTCGATCGCACCGGCGTCGTGCAGTTCCTTCTCCGAGAAGAAGACGTCGAACGCAACACCGAATTCAGCCAGCGTGGCCTTAATGTCAGCCATCTGGGCCTCGTAGGCAGCGGCGCGGATGACAGGCAGTGCCGCCTCGTCCGTCAGTTCGCGGATGCCTGGGTGGGCTTTCAGTACTTCGTCGCCCAGTTCGCGGATGTACTCGCCGGGGTAGCCACCCTCCGGTACGCCACGGCCATGAAGGCGGGAAAGGACCGAGTTCGCGAACACGTTCATCTGCGAACCGGCGTCGTTGATGTAGTACTCGGCGGTGACGTCGGCACCGGAGGCGCGCAGGACGCGGGCAATGGCGTCGCCAAGAGCCGCCCAGCGCGTGTGTCCGATGTGGAGCGGGCCGGTGGGATTCGCAGAAACGAACTCCATATTGACCACCCTGCCGGCGAGCGCCTTGTTGGTGCCGTAGCTGGCCCCGGCTTCAACAATGGCCTTGGCGAGTGCACCGGCTGTGGCAGCGTCTACGGTGATGTTCAGGAAGCCCGGACCGGCAATCTCCACTCCCGTAACACCGGGAATGCCCTGCAAATGGTTGCTGAGGACTGCTGCGAATTCACGGGGGTTCATACCGGCCTGCTTGGAGAGTTGCAGGGCGATGTTGGTGGCCCAGTCTCCGTGCTCCCGGTTCTTGGGTCGCTCCACTCGCACGGCGTCGGGCACGGCAGATTCCGTCAAGGCGATTTCGCCGGTAGCGACGGCGTCCTTAAGGCAGGCGGATATGGCAGCAGAGAGTTCTTCGGGAGTCACGCTTCTAGCCTACCGGGGGCCCGCAGAGTCACGGAATTGAGGCTGCCGTATGTGGATAGTGGGACAAAGCCCGTTCACAGGAATGGCTATCTGGCAGCACAGGGTGAACCATTACGCTGAATCCGACGTTGTGAACACGTAGGAGGTGGCCTTGTTGGCCATCACCGTAGTAGAAGCACCTCTGACGAAAATGACCATTGACGAATTCTTGTCCAGTTGAAACGAGCAGACCCATGACTACGCCACTCCGCAAGAGCCTCTACGTTGGTTTCGCCGGCCTCTCCATCATCGGAACGGCCGCGGCATGCGCCCCCACAACCGAAGCCCCCACCAGCAGTACACCGGCCACACAGGATGGCGGTCAGGCCGCGACAGGCAGCCCAACACCTGCAGGTACGTCGTCATCAACGGCTGTAGCCTCCACCGGGGGATCCACCTATAAGGACGGAACCTACAGCTCCGACGGCACGTACACCTCGCCCAATGGTCAGGAAAAGGTGGGTGTTGAACTGACGCTTGCCTCGGATAAGGTTTCTGCGGTCAACATCACGGTCCACCCTTCCAACCCGAATACCAAGAAGTTCCAAGGCGAATTTGCCAGCGGAATCGCCGCGCAGATCGTGGGCAAGGACATCGACGACCTCAATGTCTCCAAGGTCGCTGGCTCTTCCCTGACGTCCGGCGGCTTCAACGAGGCCGTGGTACAGATCAAGTCCCAGGCCAAGTAGGGGCCATGCCCCACCCTGGCTGGAGCACTTTCCGCTTCGAAGGGATCGGTACGCAGTGGGAAATCTCGACGCCGGACCGTTTGGCACCCGCGATCCGCAGCGAACTGCTGGAGATTGTTGCGGAGTACGACAAGGCGTGGTCCCGGTTCAGGCCGGATTCATTGGTGTCCATCCTGTCCCGTGGCCCGGGCATCATCACGCTGCCGGATCATGCAGTAGCCCTGCAGAAGCTCTATGCCGTGCTGTACCGCCTCAGCGATGGTGCCATGACGCCACTTATCGGGAGCAGCTTGGAGCGACTGGGTTACGACGCCGGTTATGCGCTTGTTCCGTCAGGACTCCCCCTCGCTCCGCCGCGGTGGGAAGACGTCCTCGATTGGACAGGCACGGACCTGGCCGCGAAAGAACCGGTGGTTTTGGACGTCGGAGCAGCCGGGAAGGGCCAGCTCGTTGACCTGCTGGGCGCAGCCCTGCGAGCACAGGGACAGAGCGATTTCCTGGTGGATGGAAGCGGCGACATGCTGCACTCCGGTGACCATCCGGTCACCGTTGCTTTGGAACATCCCTATAACCCCCGGCAGGCCATAGGAACGGTGGAGCTGCACAATTCCGCGCTGTGCGCCTCCGCCTCCAACCGGCGCACGTGGGGTGACGGTCTCCACCATGTCCTGGATGGAAGTACGGGCGAGCCCATACACACCACTGTGGCTACATGGACCATGGCTGAAAGCGCCCTGGTTGCGGACGGACTTGCTACGGCATTGTTCATGCTTGAACCGCCTCGGCTGGAGGTCGAATTTGATTTCTCATGGCTTTCGGTGTCATCGAATGGTGCTGCCGCGTTTTCGCACGGTTTTGAGGGGAGACTGTTCACATGATTGCCGCTAAGTCGCGCCTGGACACCTGGTTGGGCCACTTCACCATGTACCGCCTGATTCTCTGGGTGCTGGGCGTACTGGTTGTTTACAGCATGGTCCTGAACATCCTGGGATGGTTGACCTTCGGGCTTCCGGAGATGGCGGTACACCTGGTGCTTTGCCTGGGTGTGACCTACGCGTCCAGCCGGCTGCTTGCCTTGCTCTTCGGGGTCAAACCGCACACGGAGTCCTCGCTGATCACCGGGCTGCTGCTGTACTTCCTGTTTTGGCCCGCTTTTGGGGTGATGGACATGGCGGGGGTTGCTTTGGCTTGCGTGCTGGCCAGCGTCTCCAAGTATGCCCTGGCGTTCCGTGGCCGGCACATCTTCAACCCGGCCGCGGTGGGTGCGTTCATCACGGGTCTGACCGGGCTGAACATCGCCACATGGTGGGCCGCGACGCCGGCCATGCTCTGGCTCCTGGTACCCGGGGTCCTGCTTGTCCTGTACCGCACACGAAAATTGCTCATGGCCACCGTTTTCCTGGTGGCTGCCACAAGCATCATCACGGTGGAACTGCTCGGCCGCAGTATGACGTTGGGCCAGGCCCTGTGGCAGTCCCTGGCGCAACGGCCCTTGCTGTTTTTTGTGGGCTTCATGCTCTCGGAGCCCCTCACCCTGCCTCCCCGTCGTTGGCAGCAGCTGGCGTTGGCCGCCGTCGTGGGTGTTGTTTTTGCGGTGCCTTATAACTTTGGTTTCATTGCCAACTCCCCGGAACTGGCACTGTTGGTGGGCAACCTCATGGCGTTCTTCCTGGGACAACGCGGTGGCGTCCAACTGACGTTCAAAGGTTCGCGCCCCCTCACCCCGGCAAGTACTGAATTCAGGTTCGAGGCGCACAGGCCGGTGCGCTTTGCCGCAGGGCAGTTCATGGAGCTCAACCTCCCGCATGCAGGCTCTGATGGTAAGGGGCGTCGTCGCGTCTTTAGCATCACCAGCCCGCCCGGCGCCACCGAAATAACGTTTGGCGTGGGCACGGCGGAGCCCCTTTCTACGGCGAAGAAGGCACTGTTTGCGCTTCGGCCCGGGGACCGTATCTCCGCAACGGCAGTGGGTGGGGACTTTGTTCTGCCGAACGACGCCGGGAAGCCGGTGTTGCTCATCGCTGCGGGAATCGGCATTACCCCTTTCCTGTCGCAGCTGGCGGCCAAGGACGCCGCGCGCGACACCGTGGTGCTGTATCTCGCGAAGGGGCGCCATGAGCTGGCCAGCGTGGAACAACTGGAAGCATCGGGCGCCAAGGTAATAGCCCGGCTTGCGGACGGGTCCACTCCCCCGGAGTTCATGGTCGACGCCGGCGCCTCCAGGATCGACGCCCCGCGCCTTAAGGAGCTGGTTCCGGACATTGGGGAACGGGAAGTGTTTGTATCCGGGTCTCCGGCGAGCGTGGATTCCCTGCGCGCTGCGGCACGTGGTGCAGGAGCTCGGCGGGTCCACGTGGACTCGTTCGCAGGCTACTGATGGGCTAGGTTCCGGCCGGGCTCGCCGGCTTGGCGCCGGGTTTTCATTTGCGGCTCAGTGGCTGCTAAGCTCTAGGACGTCCCACCGGCAACGGAGGGAACCCTGGATGCCCTCGTAGCTCAGGGGATAGAGCGTCTGCCTCCGGAGCAGAAGGCCGTAGGTTCGAATCCTATCGAGGGCACAACGAATACCCCGCCAGCAAAGCTGGCGGGGTATTTTTGTGTGCCGGATACTCACTATCAGTTCGGGGCTTGCCGGTCCTGTGCCGCAATAATGTCTGCCCCTACTCCTAGGCTGAATTCAGTTGGTCATACCGATAGCCAAAGGGGTTAGCCATGATGTGCTCCATCGTCCCTCCGTACATGCTTCGCAAGTTAGCCGCCCAGAACGAGCCACGGCTGCGCGCCGTGGCCAGGGCAGCAAAAGAGTCCCTGCTTCACATCAAAGACTTGCAGGCCATCCGCACAGCCCCCATCCCCGCCGCTCCCCCCAGCGCACGCCAAGCTAAGCCCGGCCCCGCCAAACGGACCATTTACGATGCTGAGTCTTTGGAAACTTTGCCCGGACGCGTAGTCCGGAAGGAAGGTGCGGCACCTGTCGGGGACGTGGCAGCCGACGAGGCCTACGACGGCCTGGGGAGCACGCATCGCTTGTATGGCGAGATTTTCGGCAGGGACTCCATTGATGATGCCGGGCTGGCCCTGGACGCCACCGTCCATTACGGGAAGCTCTATGACAACGCCTTCTGGGATGGCTCCCAAATGGTGTTTGGCGACGGCGATGGGCAGATCTTTCAGCGCTTCACCAAGTCCCTTAGCGTCATCGGCCACGAACTCGCTCACGGAGTTACCCAATACACGGCCAATCTGGCCTACCGGAATCAGGCTGGCGCACTCAACGAGTCCATGTCTGATGTCTTCGGCGTCCTCGTGGAGCAATACCTGAAGAAGGAGTCGGTAGAGCAGGCCAGTTGGCTCATCGGGGAGGGCCTCTTCACGGACCAGGTTCAAGGCGATGCCCTGCGTTCCCTGAAAGCACCGGGCACCGCTTACAACGACGACGTTCTCGGCAAGGATCCCCAGCCGGACTCCATGGATACATACGTACGGACCAGTGCTGACAATGGCGGAGTCCATATCAACTCCGGCATCCCCAACAAGGCTTTCTATGTGGTGGCCTCTGAAATTGGTGGCAATGCGTGGGAAGCGCCGGGCCAGATCTGGTACGGCACGCTGACCAGCGGAAGCCTTCCAGCGACGTGCACGTTCGGAAAGTTTGCCAAGACCACTGTGGCCACGGCAGAGGAACTCTTCGGCTCCGGTTCAGCGGAGCATGACGCCGTCCTGAAGGCGTGGGAGACTGTGAAGGTCAAGGTTTAGTCAGGTGGCGGGACCGGATGTCTTTCCTTCGGTCCCTGCCGGTCGGCTAACTAAGGATCAACCGAACGAGAAGCAGCCGGTCATGAAGATCACCGTCCAACGCAGTGGGGGAATCGCAGCGCTGACCCGCATCTGGAGCGTGGACGCAGTCTCCCCTGATGACAAGAATCGATGGGTCCCGATCGTGGAGGCTTGCCCATGGGATGAGGCCAAAAGCCAGGCGCAAGCGGCCAACGAGCCGGACCGCTTCATGTACTCCATCAGGGCAGGCCAACGCCGTGCCACCCTCCCGGAACGTGCTGTTACCGGCCCTTGGCAGGAATTGGTCGAATGCGCCAAGGCTGAAGGATCAGAGTCACGGGGTCGTTTAGGTAGCCGTCGTTAAAGCCGCTGCCCCCGCTGGAGCGGGCGTCCACCCGGCAAAGCTGCGAACATCTGCCCAGCTGACTCAGATGGCTTCTGCCAACTGCCCACGGAATGCACGACGATAACTTTGCGGACTTGTGTCCAGCACCTTTATGAAGTGGTGGCGGAGCAGCACTGAATGTCCGAACCCTGCTTCCCTGGCGATTTCGTCGATGTTCAATTCAGTGGTTTCCAACAGTTCCTGCGCACGCAGCACGCGTTGCGAGTTCAGCCACGCTGCAGGGGTCGCTCCGGTTTCCGCCCGGAAACGGCGGGCGAACGTCCTGGGAGACATGTGGAGTCGGGCCGCCAGTTCGTTCACACTGTGCTCTTGGTCGAGGTGTTCAACCATCCAGCGAAGCAGCTCCTCCATGGGCGCGGAACCGCAACGGGGCATGGGCCTGTCGATGAACTGGGCCTGGCCGCCGTCGCGGTGTGGCGGTACCACCATGTCGCGTGCAATTGCGGCGGCCACATTGGCTCCCAGCTCCTCGCGGACAAGATGGAGGCAGGCGTCGATTCCGGCGGCCGTCCCGGCGCTGGTGATGATGGTCCCGTCCTGCACATAGAGGACATTCTCATCCACGATCGCAGACGGGTACCGGCTGGCCAGACCCTGAGAATAATGCCAGTGAGTGGTGCACCGGCGCCCGTCCAACAAACCGGCACGGGCAAGCGCGTAGGCGCCCGAACAAATGGACATCACCCACGCGCCCCTGGCATGTGCTGCCCGCAACGCCTCCATGACGGACTCGGGGACGTCCTGGTCCCGGCCAAACGGCGCCATGATGACGAGGTCTGCATCGGCCGCTGCTTCGAGGCCGAGTTTCACATGAAGGGACAGGCCGGACTTCATACGGACGTCACCCGGTTCCGGTGTCACCACCCGGAAATCGAAGGCCGGCACCCCGGCCCCACGGTCAGATCGGTCGATGCCGAAGACCTCGAAGGCCGTACCGAATTCGAAGACCGAGAAGTTGGGTACCACCATCACAGCCACTGATTTCAACATATCTCCAGTGTGGCAGAAATTTATCTATTTGGGGCATTTCTGCCACTGTTTCTTGTCCGTCCTCAGGAGCAGGCTTGAGGCATGGAAATCTTCGGAATCATCCTCTTCATCGTCCTCATCACCGCCGTAGCAGCTACCGTTTCAGCCCTGCTAAAGGATGGACTCGGGCACAACCCGCCCATCAACTCAAAGGAACCTTGGAGCGCCTTCGACTCTCCGAGCAGCCCGTACTGGAACCCCCGCATCTACTAGGGGCATGCCAAGCGACTGCAAGGTCCACCAAAGCCAATCAACCGACGCCCGTCCGTCCACGGAATTCTGCAGGATTCTTCGATCGACGGGCGTCCCTACGCGGTCCCAATCCCACCAAGGATTTACGCGGACATGAGCTAGATTCACTTGCATGATCCAAACCTCTGCCCGGCTCCTCCAGCTGCTGTCGCTGTTGCAGGTGCGTCGGGAATGGACGGGCCCGGCACTCGCTGATCGGATGGGAGTGACCGAACGGACCGTCCGCCGCGATATCGACAAACTGCGCAATCTCGGGTACCCCATTCACGCATCCCCGGGAATCGCGGGCGGCTATCAACTTGGTGCAGGTGCGCAGCTCCCGCCGCTGCTCCTGGATGACAATGAAGCCCTGGCGGTGGCCTTGGGATTGAACTCTGTGGCTGCTGGCCCCGTAGCCGGCATTGGTGAGGCCTCCGTCCGCGCGTTGGCGAAGCTGGAACAGGTCCTGCCGTCCAGGCTGCGTCCCAAGTTCGCCATGCTGAAGGCCGCCGTCACTACCCTTCCCAGCAATGCAGGAACTGTTGATCCTCAACAACTGACCGTCGTCTCCGCCGCAATATCGGACAGACGGCAAATCTCCTTTGAGTACGTCACGTCCGGCGGCGAATCCGCACGAAGGCTGGTGGAGCCCTACAGGTTGGTGGACACCGGCCGGCGATGGTATCTGGTGGCGTGGGACGTCGAACGGGAGGACTGGAGAACCTTCCGGGCGGACCGTCTTGCTTCGCTGCCATCGGAACGCAAGAAATACACTCCACGTCCGCTGCCCGCGGAGGACCTCGCCGCCTACGTGCAGCAGTCCATCACCCGTTCGCCGTACAGGTTCGACGTCGTGGTGCGGCTCCGCGCGCCCCTGGCCGAGATTGCCGCCGTCGTAAATTCCCAGTACGCAACACTGGCGTCCGACGGACCCAAAGCCACCATCCTGCGGTCCGGATGGGACAACCTCGCAGCCCCGGCGGCGTATCTTGCAGCACTCGATGTTGACTTCGAGATCCTCGAGCCTGCTGAATTCAAGTCCTACGCCATGGAACTTTCGCACCGTCTCAGTGCTGCAGCCGGGACTGTGACGGACACAGCGGACGCGGGAGCCCAGCCACAGTAGACTGGCAGCAGCCATGACACTTCATATTTCCTACCCCGCAGAGCTGCCCGTATCCGAGCGCCGCGAGGATCTGATGGCGGCCATCTCCGCAAACCAGGTGACCATCATTGCCGGTGAGACCGGTTCGGGCAAGACCACACAGATCCCCAAAATGTGCCTCGAACTGGGCCTTGGAGACAAAGGCCTGATCGGGCATACCCAGCCACGCCGACTCGCAGCCCGGGCGGTGGCCGAGCGCATCGCCTCTGAACTGGACGTAGAGATTGGCCAGGAGGTGGGCTTCCAGGTCAGGTTCACCGGTGAGGTCAGCTCATCCACCAAGATCAAGCTGATGACTGATGGCATCCTCCTCGCCGAGATTCAGCGGGACAAACTGCTCCGGAAATACAGCACCATCATCATTGACGAAGCCCACGAGCGCAGCCTCAACATCGACTTCATCCTGGGCTACCTCAAGCGCATCCTCCCCCAGCGCCCGGACCTCAAGGTCATCATCACCTCGGCAACCATTGATCCCCAAAGGTTCGCCAGGCACTTCGGCAGTGAGGATGATCCAGCGCCGGTCATCGAAGTCTCCGGACGAACTTATCCGGTGGAGATCCGGTACCGGCCTTTGTCCCAGCCGGCCGGTGGAGAAGAAGATACCTCGGACGACGAACTCGAAGAGGACCGCGATCCCTTGGACGCTGTGTGCGACGCTGTGGACGAGCTCGCTAAGGAAGCGCCCGGGGACATCCTCATCTTCTTCTCCGGCGAGCGCGAAATCCGGGACGCCGCTGAGGCGATCAACGGCCGTATCCAAACAAACAGGCGACTTGCCGGGACGGAAGTCCTGCCGCTCTTTGCCCGTTTGAGCCTGCAGGAGCAGCACCGGGTGTTCAATCCCGGCGGAAAACGTCGCATCATCCTGGCTACCAACGTGGCCGAGACGTCCCTGACAGTTCCCGGCATCAAGTACGTGATAGATACCGGAACCGCCCGCATCTCGCGCTATTCACACCGGACCAAAGTACAACGGCTCCCTATCGAGCGTGTTTCCCAGGCTTCTGCCAATCAGCGCTCGGGCCGCTGTGGCCGCGTCTCGGAGGGCATTGCCATCCGTTTGTACTCCGAAGAGGACTTCGAGTCGCGTCCTTTGTTTACGGACCCGGAGATCCTCCGGACCAACCTCGCGGCCGTCATCCTGCAGATGACCGCCATGGGAGTTGCCCGCGGTCCCAAGGACGTTGAAAACTTCCCGTTTGTGGAACCACCGGACTCGCGGGCCATCAACGACGGCGTCACTCTCCTGCGCGAACTCGGCGCCTTGACCTCGCCCAAGTCCGGTAACGCGGCCGGCAACGGTCGCAGCGGCAGTGGACTGACCGCCGTCGGGCAGAAATTGGCCCAACTGCCGGTGGATCCACGGCTGGGCCGGATGATCGTGGAGGCGGGCAAGCGGGGTTGTGTGCGCGAGGTGATGATCCTGGCGGCTGCCCTGACCATCCAGGACCCCCGGGAACGGCCGACGGACAAGCAACAGTTGGCTGCGGAGAAGCATGCTCGTTTCCGTGACGAGCTCTCGGACTTCACCGGCTTCCTCAATCTGTGGAACTACATCCAGGAAAAGCAGCGCGAGCTCTCCTCCACCCAGTTCCGCAAACTGTGCCGCAACGAGTTCATCAATTACCTGCGCGTCCGTGAGTGGCAGGACCTCTTTACCCAGCTCCGGCAAATGGCCAAACCCCTCGGCATCGCGCTGGACAATAAGCGCGAAGCAGATCCCGTGGGCAACTACGAGGGCATCCACATCAGCCTGCTCTCCGGGTTGCTGAGCCACATCGGCCTCCTTGATGAGCGCAAGCGTGAATACGCCGGTGCCCGCGGAAGCCGTTTTGCGATCTTCCCCGGCTCAGCGCTGTTCAAGAAATCACCCACCTTCGTGATGGCCGCAGAGTTGGTGGAGACAAGCCGCCTCTGGGCGCGCGTCGCCGCCAAGTTCGATCCCCTGTGGGCTGAACAGGTAGCCCCGGATCTGGTGAAGCGGTCCTACAGCGAACCGCATTGGTCATCACGGCAGGGCGCTGTCATGGCTCACGAGAAAGTGACGCTGTACGGCGTACCCATCATTCCCAACCGTCGCATCAACTACGGGCGCGTCGATCCCGAGTTGTCGCGCGAATTGTTCATCCGCCATGCCCTGGTGGAGGGCGAGTGGAAGACACACCATAAGTTCTTCCACCGGAACCGGGCCCTGCTCCAGGAGATCGAAGAACTCGAAACCCGCATGCGGCGCCGGGACATTCTGGTGGACGACCAGACACTCTTCGAGTTTTATGACGCCCGCGTCGGCAAGGACGTAGTTTCCGAGAGGCACTTTGATAAGTGGTGGAAGGATGCCCGGCAGTCAGATCCCGATCTCCTGGACTTCGACCAATCCTTACTCATGAGCGAAGACGCCGAAGCACTGGACGACTCCGCGTATCCGAAGAGCTGGCTGCACAAGGGCTTCGACCTGCCGTTGAGCTATGAGTTCCATCCCGTGGCGCCAGGCTCGGCCCCCAACCCATCTGACGGTGTCACGGCTGAAGTCCCGGTGCTGTTCCTGAACCAACTGGACGACGCCCCGTTCCGCTGGCAAATTCCCGGGCAACGGGTGGAACTGGTCACGGCGCTGATCAAGTCACTACCCAAACAGGTACGGAAGAACTTTGTGCCTGCCCCGGACGTTGCACGGCAGGCAACCGCAGCGCTGGAAGCCGACTTTGATCCCGCCACCGACGAACTTGAGCCATCCTTGGAACTTGTTCTTCGCCGGCTCCGCGGACACGTCATTCCTCCAGGTTCGTGGAACTGGGATGCCGTACCGCCGCACCTACGGGTTAGCTTCAAGGTGGTGGACAGCAAGGGCAAGGTGCTTGACGAAGGAAAGAACCTTGCTGAACTCCAGGAGAAGCTGGCGCCGGCAACGCGCCGTGCCATCGCCGAATCGCTCGGCGCCACACCCGCGACGACGTCACGCGCCAAGGGCGGCAAGGGAACCGGCACGTCGGGCGCACCCAACGGTCAAACGCCAGCCCCGGGCGCAACGCCGGCAGGCGATGGAATTATTGCCGAACGCGGCGGCATCACCATGTGGGAGTTCGGCACGGTGGAGCGCCATGTTACCCGGACTGTCAAGGGCCATGCCGTCACCGGCTTCCCGGCGATAGTGGACGAAGGAAAATCCGTGGCACTGCGGGTATTTCAGACCCGGCCGGAGCAGGAAGCCGCCATGCGTGGCGGCGTCATCCGATTGCTTGCCTTGCGGATCCCGCCACCGGACCGTTACGTGCTGGAGCACCTCAGTAATACGGAGAAGCTGACGTTTAGCCAGAACCCGCATGGATCCGTGAGCGCACTCATCGCGGACTGCGCACTGGCAGCCATCGACAAACTGGTTCCGCAGGATCTGCCGTGGGACAAGAAATCGTTCGATGCGTTGTACGAGGTAGTCCGTGCAGAACTGATCGATACCGTGTTCACGGTGACGGCCGTCGTCGAACGTGTCCTGGCCAGTACCCGCCGCATCCAGAAGCAGCTGAAGTCCAACACCAGCCTGCACCTGATCAGCGCCCTCAATGACATGAAGAGCCAACTGGAGCAGCTGGTGTTCCCGGGCTTTGTGACACAGACGGGCTATGCGCAGCTCAGCCAACTCCCGCGGTACCTTCAGGCAATCGAGAAGCGGCTGGAAAAGCTCCCGGGCAACGTCCAGCGTGACGGCCTGAACATGGCAGTGGTACAGGCGTTGGAGGATGACTACGACGACGCCGTATCGGCTCTGCTTCCAGGGCGCGGCGCCGGCCCGGAATTAACACGTGTGCGCTGGATGATCGAAGAACTGCGGGTGAGCCTCTTCGCGGTTGAACTTGGCACGGCCTACTCCGTGTCGGAGAAGCGAATCCGCACGGCACTGAACCAAGCACTCGCGCCGGTATAGCCGGGCAGGCATGAGAAAACCCGGCGGCGCTTCACAAGCACCGCCGGGTTAAATAATGCAGGAATCAGCCACAGGCAGAGACCGCCACCACTGGCAAAGTCACCCCTCGGGGACAGCGTCGCTGTGGCCCGCGTCGCGTAAAGCCGCGCGCAGCTTCACGGCAGTGGCATCCATGATGGCGGGGTCCGGGTTGTGGTCCACGTTGTGAAGTTCAAAATCCGCCGTGGAATACGCCGGCCACACGTGGACGTGCAGATGATCCACCTCGAAACCCTCCATCAACACGCCAACACGCTTGGCGTCGAACAGGGACTCCTGCACCTTGCCGATGCGCTGGGCCACGTCCATGACCTTGGCCAGCAATTCCGGGCTGGCTTGCGTCCACGAATCCACCTCTTCACGCGGCACCACCAAGGTGTGTCCTTGGGTGATGGGCGAGATGGTCAGGAACGCCACCACGTCCTGGTCCTTCCAGACAAAGCGGCCCGGGATCTCACCGTTGATGATCTTGGTAAACAGCGTGCTCATGCGTCTGCCCTTTCCGATGGTTCCTGAAGTGTTGCTGTGTCCAGAACGAAACGGTACTTCACGTCTCCGGCCACCATGCGGTCATAAGCTTCGTTGAGTTGCCCGGCCGCCACCACCTCGATGTCGCTCACTACGCCGTGTTCGGCACAGAAGTCCAGCATTTCCTGCGTCTCCTCAATGCCACCAATCAACGAACCTGCGTAGGCGAGCCTCCGGCGGATGAGCAACCCGGGGCTGACCGGTGGCATGTCATCGGCGGGAAGGCCCAGCTGGAAGAGGGCCCCGTCCAGGCGAAGGGTCCGGAAGTATGGGTTGAGATCGTGCGGGGCTGCAACGGTGTCGATGATCACGTCAATGCTCCGGTTGGCTGCCTCCATGGCATCGGCGTCCTTGGACAGGACCACATGGTCCGCGCCCAGCTCCCGTGCGGCCTCGAACTTGGATTCGGAGGTGGTGAAAACCGTTACCTCAGCACCCATGGCCTTGGCGATCTTGACGGCCATGTGTCCCAGTCCGCCCAGGCCAACAACACCCACGGAGTCGCCTTCCTCCACCTCGAAATACCGCAGCGGCGAGTACGTGGTGATACCGGCACACAGCAGCGGAGCCGCCGCAGCCGGATCCAGCGCATCCGGGACCCGCAACACGAAACGCCTGTCCACCACCACCGAGGTTGAGTATCCACCTTGGGTGATCTCGTCACCGTGCCGCGGATCTGCAGCCCCGTAGGTGCCTACATTGCCCCGCTCGCAGTACTGTTCCAGTCCTTCGAGGCAGCTCTCGCATTCGCGGCAGGAATCCACCATGCAGCCAACGCCCACGCGGTCGCCTGGGGCGAAGTCCTGAACGGCCGCCCCAACACGGGTTACGCGGCCCACGATTTCGTGACCCGGGATCAACGGGTAGGGCGGAACCCTCCACTCACCGCGCGTTGCGTGCACATCCGAGTGGCACAGCCCGCAGAACTCAATGGCAATCTCCACGTCATCCTCTGTAGGTACGCGGCGGGCCACCGTCAGGGGTACCAACCCACTATCCGGGGATGTGGCACCGTACGCTGCAGCCAGCGTTCCGGGGCGATCTTCACTGGTGTCCATGGTGATCGGCTTGGCAAGAGGTGGGGGCACAGGGCGTCCGGGAGTCATGCTTCGACGCTACTCCCGGCAGCCCTGCTTGTGCCACTTGGTCCGGCGGCGTGCTGTTCAAACGGCGCACTGCCCACGGCAACGTCATGGGCAGGATTGTTGGACCATTGCGAAAACGAGCCCGGATACAGCGCAGCCCGGTATCCAGCGATTTCCAATGCAGCCACCTCGTGGGAGGCCGTCACCCCGGACCCGCAATAGACAGCCACCTTGGACGACGGCTCCAGACCCAGCTCCTCAAAGCGCCGGCGTAGCTCCTCTGCCGGAAGGAACGTGCCATCAGCGGCGACATTCCCCGTGGTGGGCGCGCTCACGGCGCCCGGAATGTGCCCGGCCTTGGGATCGATGGGTTCCACCTCACCGCGGTACCGCTCCCCTGCCCGGGCGTCCAGCAACACACCGTTGCGGTGCCACTGCCCCGCGTCATGCTCAGTGATCGCCGGCATGCGGCCCTCACCCAAAGTGACATTTCCGACGGCGGGTCGCACCTCACCGAATTCCACCGGGTGCCCTGCCGCGCGCCAGGCGGCCAGGCCGCCGTCGAGCAGGTACACAGAGTCAAAGCCCGCATTCCGCAACATCCACCAAACGCGTGCCGCGGCCATGCTGCCACTGTTGTCATACGCCACCACGGTGTCGCCGTCGCTGATGCCCCACGAGCGCGCGGATTCCTGAAAGCGCTCACGGGTTGGCAGAGGATGGCGGCCTTGCCGGGGCTGTGCGTGATCGGCCAGCTCTGTGGGGAGATCCACGAACACCGCGCCAGGAAGATGACCGGCCGTGTATTCGTCGTGTCCATCAGTACGGCCCAGGACCCAGCGGACGTCCAGAAGTGCAGTGCGTTTCCCGGACTCGAGGCGCGCGTGCAGTTCCGACGCGCTGATCAGCGTGGCCATAAGTTCTCCTTCGTTCCTGCGGCATGGACCCCTTTGCTTCCGGCGCCCGGATTCCAGCCTAGGCTTATCCGGTGAGCAATTCGTGTATTCAGGACAGGGCATGGGCCAACGAGGCCATCCGTAAAATCGAGGCTGAGAACAACCGCTCGGCCGACACCCACCTTTATGCCGTCCCACTCCCGGACCACTGGGGAGTCAACCTGTACCTTAAGGACGAGTCGACCCACAGATCGGGCAGCCTCAAGCACCGCTTGGCCAGGTCACTTTTCCTATACGGCCTGGTCAACGGCTGGATCACCGAAGGCACTACCATCGTCGAAGCCTCAAGCGGGAGCACCGCGGTGTCCGAGGCATACTTTGCCCGGCTCATCGGGCTACCGTTCATCGCGGTCATGACCAAGACCACCAGCCCGGAGAAGATCGCCCTGATCGAAGACTTCGGCGGCGCATGCCTGCTGGTTGACCATGCTTCGGAGGTCTACGCCGTTGCGGAAGAGACCGCAAGGACCTCGGGTGGTTACTACATGGATCAATTCACCTACGCCGAACGGGCAACGGATTGGCGCGGCAACAACAACATCGCGGAATCGATTTTTGAACAGCTCTCCTTGGAAGAACACCCGATTCCGGAATGGATTGTGGTGGGTGCAGGCACCGGCGGTACCAGCGCCACCATTGGTCGCTACCTCCGATACAACCGCTATGACACCCGGCTGGCCGTCGTGGACCCCGAAAACTCGGCTTTCTTCCCGGCCTGGCGCGACGGAAACGCGGCCGCGGCAACGGGCCTTCCGTCCAGGATCGAGGGCATCGGCCGGCCGCGGTCAGAGCCCAGCTTCGTCCCGGCAGTCATCGACCACATGATCCAAGTGCCTGATGCTGCCTCGGTAGCCGCCATGCGGCACTTACGGAAACTCACCGGCCTGCACGCAGGACCATCCACAGGGACAAATCTTTGGGGCGTCTGGCAGTTGGTGGCCGCGATGGTGGCCGAGGGCCGGCAAGGCAGCATCGTGTCTCTCATGTGCGACGCCGGCGACCGTTACGCGGGTAGTTACAACGACGCCGGGTGGCTGGCCGCGCACGGCCTGGACCCCGCACCGCATGAAGCAGTTCTGGAACGCTTTCACGACACCGGGGTGTGGCCCGCCTAGACCTCCACCGACTCCTTCGGGGCAAGACGCCTGTAGGTGGTTCCGTAGCGGGCGCCGATCCGGGTGACATGGCCCTCTACGATCCCCCGGCCCAGTTCGTTGAGCAGGGCGTCGTGGACCGGAAAAGCCTGGGGAGCACGGACGGAGATGACGAAGTCCACTACCTCGCCCACTTTGGACCACGGAGCATGGAGGGGAACCAAAAGGGTCTGGACATTGATTCCATCGGGGACTACGAACGAATCGCCGGGGTGAAAGACGTTGTCATCCACCAGATAGCCAATATTCGCCACCACCGGGATCTGAGCGTGGATGACAGCGTGCTGGCCACCAAAAGTCCGGATGCTGAACCCTGCCGCTTCGAAGCCAGAACCGGCCTCCACGGCATACACGCGATCGGCCACATCCCCGTTTTCCTTCAAAGCAGCAGCCACCCCGGCCGGCGCATGGACCTCCAGCGCAGTGTTGCTGCGCAGGGCTGCTGTCACTGCCGCTTGGTCGATGTGGTCATTGTGTTCGTGGGTGACAAGTACGGCGTGGGCTCCGCGCAGGGCTTCCTCAGACTCGGAGAAAGTCCCGGGATCAATCACCAGGACCTTTCCTTCCTTCTCCAACCGGACACAAGCGTGGGTGTACTTGGTGAGCTTCATGGAGACAGCCTATGGGCGCCCACTGACAGTTTCCAAGCCTCCCCTACTGGTAAAATTGGGCTTTGCCAACATCCCCAGGGAAGTGAGTCTTTCAATGCCACAGGGCACCAATTCGGCCACGACCGGCAACGCAGCGCCGGCCACCAGCGGTGTCAGGGAGCAGCGCGTCACCAAGCAGCGCTTGGCCGTCAGCGCCGCCCTGGACGAATTGGATGACTTCGTGAGCACTCAAGAGCTTTACCGGCTGCTGCAGAACAAAGGCATCTCCGTGTCGCTTGCCACGGCCTACCGGATTCTGCAGTCCCTGGCCGACGACGGCCTCATTGATGTCCTTCGAAACGGCGACGGTGAAGCCGTCTACCGGCGCTGCGCGGTCACCGGACACCACCACCACCTGCTCTGCCGCAACTGCGGTAAGGCAGAAGAAGTGGAGGCACCCGCCGTCGAGACCTGGGCTGCCCGGACGGCAACTGAACACGGCTTCACCGAGGTTGCCCACACAGTGGAAATCTTCGGGTTGTGCCCCGAATGCACAGCCAAAAAGGCAGCCGGCAAGCTTTAGAGCGCTCCCGCCGGCTGGTCCCGTGATACGCGGCCATTAAGGCCCCTGTTAGCGCGGACCCTGCCGATGATCCGGCACACCACGTAAATCAGGAAGGACAGCGTGGTGACATACGGGCTGATGGGGAGGCGGCTGCCCAAAGCCAAAAGAATTCCACCCACTGTGGCCGTCATCGCGAAAAGCACACTCAGCAGCACTACCAAACGGGGTGATGTAGTCACCCTCAGCGCGGCAGCTGCAGGGGTGATCAGCAAGGCGAGGACCAAGAGCGCGCCCACGATCTGGATGGACAACGCCACACTGACACCCAGCAGCACCATGAAAGCGATGGCAAGGCCACGAACCGGCACACCCCTCGCTTCTGCCATTTCAGGGTCCACGCTGGCGAAGCTCAGTGGACGCCAGATTGCCGCCAAAGCAATCATCACCACCACAGCCGTGCCGGCAAGCACCTGCAGTTGCACCGTATCAACGGACACGATCTGACCTGTCAGCAGACCGAACTTATTTGCCGCGCGACCCTCATAGAGCGCCAGGAACAAAATGCCCAGGCCCAGCCCGAACGGCATAATCACACCAATAATCGAGTTCTTGTCGCGTGCCCTTACTCCCATGAAGCCCAGGAGTACAGCCGCGGCCACAGAGCCAATCAGGGAGCCGAAAATGATGTCGGCTCCGATCAGCAGGGCGAAGGCAGCACCGGCGAAGGACAGTTCGGAGATGCCGTGGACCGCGAAAGCCAGGTCCCGTTTCATCACGAACGTACCCACCAACCCGCCCAGAAGCCCCAGTACGGCACCCGCCCAGATGGAATTCTGGACGAGAACCAGCAATTCACCATAATTCTCAAAATTGAAAATGGTCTGCAGGATGCTCTCGACGTCCATCTAGAACTCCTCCCCGGTGGTTGCGTGGGCTTCGTCATGGAAGTGGGTGGTTGCGTCGGGAAGACCCACCACCACGATCCTTCCATTGGCGTGAATGACTTCCACGTGGCTGTCGTACAGTTCGGAGAGTACTTCCGTGGTCATGACCTCCTGCGGAGTTCCGACACGGAACTTTCCACCGGCCAGGTAGAGCACACGATCCACGTAGTCGATCACAGGGTTGATTTCGTGGGTCACGAAGACCACGGCGCTGTTCCGCTCATGGCATTGCTTGTTGATGAGTGAACTGACGCCCTGTTGATGATGCAGGTCCAGGGAAAGCAGTGGCTCATCGCAGAGGAGAACCTGCGGCTCGGTCGCCAAGGCCTGCGCCACCCTGAGACGTTGCTGCTCGCCGCCGGATAACTGTCCAACCGGCACCCTGGCGTAGTCCGATGCGCCCACCTGCTCCAGCAGCTGGTCGATCCGCTCGTTGACTTTGCCGGATGCAAACCGCATTCCCCAGCGGTGCCCATCGATCCCCAGCCCCACCAGGTCACGGGCGCGAAGCGGGGTGTCAGGGGCAAACGATTTTTGCTGGGGTATATAGCCGATTTTCTTGCTTCCCCGCTCCACCGGGTGCCCACCCAGGGACACGGTTCCGGAATGCAGTTCCTGCAATCCGAGCAGAACTTTCAGGAAGCTGGTCTTGCCGCTGCCATTTGGACCAAGGACAGCGAAGAACTCACCCGGGTTGATGTCCAGGTCCAGGTCCCGCCAGAGTGTCCGCTTGCCGAACTGCAGGCTGGCTCCGCGGAGGCTCACTACCGGTGTCAAAAGTTATCCTCATATCCATGCATTCCGTGGAACGCAGTTGTTGTGCCGCTGGTATTGGCCACCAGGCTGGTGGCAAGCAAAAGGCCCCGCAGCCATCCTGAATATCTTAGGACGCCGGCGGGGCCCTTCACCCCATAACGGGTGCAGGGAACGCTACTTCTTGAGTGCGGCGGTGACTGATTCCACGTTGTCCGTCATCCACTGGAGGTAGTCTTTCCCGTCCGGCAGCGTTTCAGTGAAGTTCACAACAGGTACCCCGGCCGCTTCCGCAGCCCGCTTGACCGACTCGGTCTGCGGCCCCTCCGTCTGCTCGTTGTACGCCAGGAACCGGACCGATTTGGCACTGACCAGATCTGTGGTTTCCTTCAGTACCGCAGCCGGGACATCGGTCTCTTCTTCGATTGCCGCGCTGTAGGCTTCCGGCGTCTTGTTTTCCAAGCCTGCAGCTTCGAGGAGGTACAGCGGAACGGGTTCAGTGACGGCCACGGGGGCGTGCTCATTGCTGGCCTTGATCTCGTCAAGCTTGCCCGTCAATTCTGAGAGCTTTGCCTTGAATGTCTCCGCATTAGCCGTGAAGGTGGAGGCCGATCCCGCGTCAAGGCTGCCCAGCTTGGCGGCCACCGCGTCGGCAACCTTGCCCATGGTGTCCAGGCTGTACCAAACGTGCTCGTTAAAGTCTCCGTGGTTGTGGGTGTGGCCCTCTTCGCTGTGCGCTTCTTCGCTGTGGCCCTCCTCTTCCGGAGCAAGGCCTGAAATCTCGACGGCGCTGATCATGTTCTCGTGGCCGACTTTCGTCTCATCAGCAATCTTGTGGAGGAACTCGTCATAGCCACCGCCGTTCTCCACTACGAGCTTGGCTTTGGAAATCACCAGCTTGTCCTGGGCGCTTGCCTCGTATGAGTGCGGGTCCTGGCTGGTCTTGGTGATGATGGCGTTCACGTTGACTTTGTCCCCGCCGACAGCCTTCACGACATCCCCGTAGACATTGGTAGAGGTGACAACTTCAATGGCGCCTGTTGTGGGATCATTGTTCGCTCCGGCGGTCCCGGCACAGGACGACAGCAGTAGGGCGGACAGAGCTGCAGAAGCGGCCACGGACAGGCGGGTGGCGGAACGACGCACGAAGACCTCGGATCTACTCAAAATGAGAATCAAACACAATTACTGGGAGATTTCAGTGTAGCCCCAAATGGGAATGATTCCTATTTAGAAGGCTCTGGCGTCACCTTGAACCAGGCGACGCCAGAGGGATCTACCGCTTCCTACTGCACCTGCTGACCGCCATAACGGCGAATGCCGGTTGCCTGTGTAGCATCGCGGATCTCACCCACTAACTGCTCAATGACGTCCTCCAAGAACAACACGCCCTGGGTCTCCCCGCCCGAACCCACTACACGGGCCAAGTGCGAACCCGTTCGCTGCATGACGGACAATGCCTGCTCGATCTCGTCGTCCGGAGCCAGGTTGGCCAATGACCGTATCCTGCCCTCGGCAATCGGGTGTTTCCTGCCCTCGTCCGGAATGGACAGGATGTCCTTCACGTGGAGGTACCCGGCGAGTTCGCCGTCGTCGTCAACCATCGGGAACCGTGAGAAACCGGTGCGGCTGACCGCCTTCTCCAAATCCACGGGAGTGGATGCTGTCTTCAGGACCACCAGCTTGTCCAAGGGAACCATGATGTGCGAAGCAGTGTGTTCGGAAAATTCCAGAGCACCGCTCAAAAGACCCGCTTCATCGTCCACCAACCCATGGCGCGTGGACTCCTGGACGATCGACTGGACTTCCTCAAGCGTAAAGGAAGAGGACACTTCATCCTTGGGTTCAATTTTCATCAGCCGCAGGATGTGGTTGGCGAGCCAGTTCAATGACCAGATCACCGGGTTCACCACCCGGGCTATGAACATCAGCGGCGGCGCCAACAAGAGAGCCGCCTTGTCTGCAACGGAAACCGAGATGTTCTTGGGCACCATTTCGCCAAAGGTAACGTGCAGGAACGTGACGAACAGCAAAGCGATGGCAAACGCGATGATGTCTGCCAATTCAACCGGAACACCAACCAGCTCAAGGGGCTCCGCCAACAGATGGTGGATGGCCGGCTCCGCAACCTGAAGGATCAGGAGCGAGCAGACGGTAATGCCAAGTTGCGCACAGGCGAGCATCAGCGAGACGTTTTCCATTGCACGCAGTGTTGTTTGCGCGCGCTTGGACCCGGCTTGTGCCAACGGCTCAATCTGGCTTCGACGCGCGGACATGACCGCGAATTCAGCGCCAACAAAGAAGGCGTTGCCAATCAGAAGCACCACAAGCCAGACGATTCCTACCCAGTCATTCATAGGGCACCTGCTTCACGGCGCGGATTTTCGGCATCCGCAGCATCCGACATGTCCGTCTCCACGTGATGGAAACAGATCCTGTCGATCCTTCGGCCGTCCATCCTGGTCACAGTCAGCGTCCCGCCGACGGTTTCGACGACGTCGCCAGTCCTTGCGATGCGCCCCAGTTGGCTCATGACGTACCCGCCCACGGTCTCGTAGGCCGATTCGTCGGGGACAGTGAGGTTGGGTATCTGCTCGGATACCTCGTCCGGCCTCAGCAAGCCCGGAAAGTACCAATCGCCGGATGCACTCTGCAGCACTCCCGGCCGGACTTTGTCGTGTTCGTCAGCAACTTCCCCGACGATTTCTTCCACAAGGTCCTCCAGCGTGGTGATTCCTGCGGTTCCGCCGTATTCATCGAGTACAACCGCCAGTTGGAGGTTGCCTTCCCGCAACTCGGACAGGAGCGCATCCAAGTGGATCGTCTCCGGGACCTGCAGGACATCCGTCATGATGGCACCGGCCTCGAGCTTGGCCCGGCGCTCAGCGGGGACGGCTACCGCCTTCTTGACGTGGACCACGCCGCGGATGTCATCGGTGGAATCACCAATGACAGGGAATCGGGAGTATCCGGTCCGTCGCGCAGCATCCAGGACATCGGATACAGGCTGGTCGGCGTCGATCGTTTCCATGCGGATGCGTGGCGTCATGACGTCCGCCGCAGTGCGACCGGAAAAGTTCAAGGTGCGGGCAACAAAGTTGGCCGTGCCGGCATCCAATGTCCCCAACTCGGCGGAGCGCCGTACCAAGGAAGCGAGTTCTGCAGGTGTCCTTGCCCCTGAGATCTCTTCCTTGGCTTCAAGACCGAACAGGTTCAACACCTTGTTCGAGAATCCATTCAGCACCACGATTGCGGGCTTGAAGACAGCTGTGAACATCAATTGGGGGCGCGCCAGGCGCTTACCTAACGGAAAAGCGAGAGCAATGGCCATGTTCTTGGGGACCAGTTCGCCAATCAGCATGGACAACAGGGTTGCGATCACCATGGCAAGGATCAACGCCACGGAATGGGTGACCTCGGCAGGGATGCCCACCGCACCCAATGGTCCCAGGAGAAGCTGCCCCAGCGACGGTTCCATCACGAAACCTGTCAGCAAGGTGGTGAGCGTAATGCCCAACTGGCAGCTGGAAAGCTGGGTGGAGAGGGACTTGAGGCACTTCAACAGCGGGGCGGCGGCGTGGTCGCCATTATCCACCGCGCGCTGAACGCTGGCTTGGTCCAAAGCAACAAGGGAAAACTCAACTGCTACGAAAAAGCCGGTGCCAAGAATCAGAGCAAAACCGGCTAGGAGGAGAATCCATTCCACTTAGCGCATCACTCCAAGAGTGGGCGCGTGCAGTGGAGATAATGCCTGCTGCGCCGGGATTCGCCCGGGCGAAGGCTGGTCGGGTCCCGCAGACGGACGGTCCGCAGAACCACCGGCAGTGAGCGCCGGCGAGTGATGGGCATGTGAACGGGTGTTGCCGGCTCGACGGGCACGCTGTGCGGGGTTGCCTGAGCGGCTCCCCCGACAGTTCCCAGGCCGGCACCTAGATTTACTGTCCATAAGACTTTCAGTCTACAGTCAGCCGGGCAGTGATGCCCTGCCGGCGTCACGTACCCTTCAAAGAAGAGGCACATGTCCATTAAGTCAGCCACAACATGATTTAGGTCACCACTATTGGCAGTTAACCAACGATGCTAACTAGACTGACATGGGTCTGAGTTCGCGGGACCCGGACCCTGGCCCGTCATTGTGGAGAGCATCTGTGGCCAGCGGGAAAACAACACTCATGGAAGAGGCGTATTTCAAGTGCCAGAGCAGCCCAGCCACCGTCTACCAGAGGAATTTGGCGGAAACGAGTGGCTCGTTGACGAACTGTACGAGCGGTACCAACAGGACAAGAATTCGGTCGACGCCAAGTGGTGGCCGCTCTTCGAGTCCTTTGCTTCCGGTGACGGCACTTCTTCCAACGGATCCTCCGCAGCCGCTTCGGCTGTCAATCCCCCTACCCAAGCACTTCCCGTGGTAGCTCCGCCCGCAGCGGCACCGGCACCGACGCCGGCCGCTCCCGCAGCTGCCCCCGAGCCTGCACCGGCGGCACCCGCCCCGGCGAAGAAGGCACCCGCCACGGTTGCCCGGGACGGAGCAAAGAAGCCCGTCGCCGGTGCCACGGCCCAGCCGATTCCGGCACAGCTTCCCAAGAGCACCAAAGCTCCCACGGCACCCGAGGAAGACGTCGTTTCCGTCCTCCGCGGCCCGGCCAAGGCCATCGCCACCAACATGGTGACCAGCCTGGAAGTACCCACCGCCACGAGCGTCCGGGCAGTTCCTGCCAAACTGCTCATTGACAACCGGGTTGTCATCAACTCCAACCTTGCCCGCGCCCGCGGTGGCAAGGTGTCCTTCACGCACCTCATCGGTTACGCCGTTGTCCGCGCGCTCTCCCAGTTCCCCTCGATGAACGTCTACTACGACGAAATCGACGGCAAGCCGAGCGCCGTCCAGCCGGCTCACGTCAACTTCGGCATCGCCATTGACATGCCCAAGCCCGATGGCACCCGCCTCCTGATGGTTCCGAACATCAAGAAGGCCGAGACCATGGACTTCGCGGAGTTCTGGCACACCTACGAGGACCTCATCAAGCGCGCCCGCAACGGCAAGCTCACTGCTGACGACCACGCGGGCACCACGGTGTCCCTCACCAACCCCGGTGGGATCGGCACCGTCCACTCGGTGCCGCGCCTTTCCAAGGGCCAGGCTGCCATCATCGGCGTCGGCGCGCTTGATTACCCGGCCGAGTTCCAGGGTGCCAGCGAGAAGATCATCGCCCAGAACGCCATCAGCAAGATTCTCACCCTGACCTCCACCTATGACCACCGTGTTATTCAGGGCGCAGGCAGCGGAGAGTTCCTGAAGCTCGTCCACCAGCTCCTCCTTGGCGCGCAAAACTTCTATGATGAGATCTTCGAAGCCCTGCGCATCCCGTACGAGCCCGTGCGTTGGAGCCCGGACCTCCAGGTTGATCCTGCAGACGAGATCAACAAGGTTGCCCGTATCCAGCAGCTGATCCACTCCTACCGCGTGCGCGGCCACCTGATGGCTGACACCGATCCCCTGGAGTATGTCCAGCGCAAGCACCCGGACCTTGACGTCCTGACCTACGGGCTGACCCTCTGGGATCTGGACCGCGAGTGGCCTACCGGCGGGTTTGGTGGCAAACCACAACTCAAGTTCCGCGACATCCTTGGCGTCCTCCGCGACGCGTACTGCCGCACCACGGGCATCGAATACATGCACATCCAGGAGCCGGCGGAACGCAAATGGTTCCAGGATCAGCTGGAGCACCCGTACTCCAAGCCGAGCCGCGAAGAGCAGCTGCGCATCGTTTCCAAGCTCAACGCCGCAGAGGCTTTCGAGACCTTCCTGCAGACCAAGTTCGTTGGCCAGAAGCGCTTCTCCCTCGAGGGCGGCGAGTCGCTGATTCCGCTGCTCGACGCCGTCATCTCTGACGCGGCCGACGACGGACTGGACGAAGTTGCCATCGGCATGGCCCACCGTGGCCGCCTCAACGTGCTGACCAACATCGCAGGAAAGACCTACGCACAGGTCTTCCGCGAATTCGAAGGCACCCAGGACCCCCGCTCGGTCCAGGGCTCCGGTGACGTCAAGTACCACCTCGGCACTGAGGGTACTTTCACCTCGGACAACGGCAAGCAGACCAAGGTCTACCTCGCCGCCAACCCGTCCCACTTGGAAGCTGTTGACTCCGTCCTCGAAGGCATTGTCCGCGCTAAGCAAGACCGCCTGGACCAGGGTGAGTCCTTCCCTGTCCTGCCCATCATGGTCCACGGCGACGCAGCCTTCGCGGGCCAGGGTGTTGTGGCTGAAACCCTCAACCTCTCGCAACTGCGCGGCTACCGCACCGGCGGTACCATTCACGTGATCGTCAACAACCAGGTTGGCTTCACCACCGCACCGTCGTCATCGCGTTCGTCAACGTACTCCACCGACGTTGCCAAGATGATCCAGGCACCGGTGTTCCACGTGAACGGCGACGACCCCGAAGCCGTGGTGCGCGTTGCGCAGCTCGCCTACGAGTTCCGTCAGCGGTTCCACAAGGACGTCGTCATCGACATGGTGTGCTACCGCCGTCGCGGCCACAACGAGGGCGACGACCCCTCGATGACCCAGCCGCTCATGTACAACCTGATCGAAGCCAAGCGCTCCGTTCGCAAGTTGTACACCGAGTCGCTCATCGGCCGCGGAGACATTACCGAGGAAGAAGCTGAGCAGCTGCTCCGCGACTACCAGGAGCGCCTTGAGCGCGTCTTCGCTGAAACGCATGCCGCACAGACTTCCCCGATCCCGATCATCACGGCGGACTCCGCTGCTGTCTCGGACATCGAGCGTCCCATTGCGCAGCAGTCTGACTTCGGGACGAACTCCCCCACGTCCACAGCGATTTCCGCCGAAACCCTTGCCCGCATCGGCAAGGCGCACCTGGAAATTCCGGATGGCTTCACCGTTCACTCCAAGCTCAAGCAGCTCCTGGAGAAGCGTGAGCAGATGTCCCGTGAGGGCGGCATCGACTGGGGCTTTGGCGAGATCGCAGCCTTTGGCTCACTGATCATGGAAGGCGTACCCGTACGCCTGGCCGGCCAGGACTCCCGCCGCGGCACGTTCGTCCAGCGTCACGCAGTGTTCCACGACCGCGCCAACGGCAACGAGTGGCTGCCTTTGGGCAACCTCTCCGACGACCAGGCCAAGCTGTGGATCTACGACTCCCTGTTGTCCGAATACGCTGCCATGGGCTTCGAATACGGCTACTCTGTGGAGCGTCCGGATGCTCTGGTCCTCTGGGAAGCCCAGTTCGGTGACTTCGTCAATGGCGCCCAGACCATCATTGACGAGTTCATTTCCTCGGCGGAACAGAAGTGGGGCCAGCGCTCCTCGCTGGTGCTCATGCTCCCGCACGGTTACGAAGGCCAGGGACCGGACCACTCGTCGGCACGCATTGAGCGCTTCCTGCAGATGTGCGCCGAGGACAACATGATCGTGGCCAACCCCACCACTGCTGCCTCACACTTCCACCTGTTGCGCCGCCAGGCCTACAGCCGCCCACGGAAGCCGTTGATCATCTTCACCCCCAAGCAGCTGCTTCGCCTCAAGGGCGCGGCTTCGGCTGTTGAGGACTTCACCACCGGAGGCTTCAAGCCGGTTATCGGTGATCCGGACGTGCAGCCGGCCAACGTGGACCGCGTCATTCTGGTCTCCGGGCGTTTGTACTACGACCTCCTGTCCAACCGTCAAAAGTCCGGCGATACCTCGACGGCGATCATCCGCGTGGAGCAGCTATACCCGCTGCCGAAGGCAGAGATTGATGCCGAGCTCGCCAAGTACCCGAACGCTGACATCGTGTGGGCACAAGACGAGCCCGCCAACCAGGGTCCCTGGCCGTTCATGGGCCTTAACCTGGCACCGGAGCTTGACCGCAAGCTCCGCCTCGTGTCGCGTCCGGCTTCGGCATCCACCGCTGCCGGATCCATGAAGCGCCACGCCGCTGAACAGGACACCCTGATTAAGCAGGCGTTCGAACGCAAGTAAGCGAAACTGCCCGGCCTGAGGAGCGATGTGCGCGCCTTAGGCCGGGCAGTTCTGTTTAATGGGACAGGACCCGGTTCCCAAACCGGCCGATGATCGGCCAAACCGTGCAAGGACCGTAACGAGTGTGAAGAGGTAGCCGTGGAAGACAGGAAGCTGCGCATCGCAGCTGTAGGAGATGAACTGCTCGCGGGCCTGGGGGATCCCCGCGCCTTGGGCTGGCTCGGTAGAGTCCTGGCCCGCACACCCCAGGATTCCGTCGTGGTGGAAAGTTTCCCGCTCCCCTGCCCCATGGAAGGCACCGAGGGCCTCGCCGCACGCTGGCAGGATGAAGCCGGAAGGCGCTTCAGTGATCAGCATGAGAATCGACTGGTGATCGGCCTTTCGGGTCGCGACCTTGAGTTTGGACTGTCCACGGCACGCAGCCGGCTGAACCTTGCGAACATCCTTGACGGGGCTTCGCACAGCAGCGTGGAGGTCTTTGTGGTGGGCCCGCCGCCTACCTTGGACCCCGCACGCAACAAACGTCTGGCCGAGCTGAACACGGCGTTTGCCGACGTCACCACCAGGCGGAACCACCATTACGTTGACACGTTCTCTCCCTTGCTCAATCATGAGCAGTGGAGGACGGACCTCGCAGCCAATGGGGGAACACCGGGCCAGGCCGGCTACGGATTGATTGCGTGGCTTGTCCTGCACCGCGGCTGGTTCCAGTGGCTTAATATCGCCCAACCGGAGTAGCCATGACGCGGATCGTGTAGGTTTCTGTCAGAGCACCATTCACCGCGGCCGTTGTTGCCGCAGTGGTCGCTACAGTTTCCTGCAGTTCCGGTCCGCCCTCACGGCTTCGTACGGCACTGGTGTCCGCGACGCCCAGCGCGAAGTATCCATCGGGACCATATCCGGGTGGGCTCCGTCACCAAGACCTGGACCACAACTGCCATTTTGCAGATGGTCCAGGAGGGCAGGCTTTCCTTGGATGATCCGGTGTCCCGGCACCGCCCCGACGTTCCCAACGGCGACAACATCACCATCGACCAACTGCTGACCATGCGGAGCGGGCTGTACAACTACACGGAAACCCTTGACCTCAATTCGGCCATGGACACAGACCCGCAAAGGGCCTGGCAACCGGACGAACTACTTGCCCTGGCGTACAGGCACCCACCGTACTTTGCGCCCGGCCAGGGTTTTCATTACTCCAATACCAGTACGGTCTGCTAGGCCTCATCGCCGAAAAAGTCGACGGGAAACCCTTGGGGCAACTGTTCAGGGACCGCATCTTCGAGCCGCTGGGCATGACAGGAACAGTCTTCCCGGACATTTCGTCCAACAGCATTCCCGCACCCCACCCCCAGGGCTACTTCTTCGGGGACAACGTCCTGACCATGACTAATCCCGCGCTGCCGGAGGCCATGCAGCAGGAAGCCATCGCCGGCACGCTCGCGCCCAACGACGTCACGCTCATCGGAAAGATGTACCGGTCCTAGGCCCACCCTGCCGTTGATTAGCACACGCAGAACCATTGCCTCCACAGCAGATGCGATATATCGTGTTTACATAAACGCGATATATCGCAACGTGGAGGAATGATGTCTGACGAACTATGGACCGTGACGGACCCCCAAACCATTGACGTGGAGAATGTGCGCTCACTCAAACTCGGCATTGTCAAAGGCCGCTTTGACGTCGTGACGCACCAGGAACCTTTTGTCCGCATCGAAGTCAGTGAGATCACGGGCGACCCGCTGACGGTCACTCTTGTTGACGGAAGGTTGGAAGTACGCCATCAACTGCAGGGACCGCAGGGCTGGTTCCGCAACTTAATGAGCACCGTCAATAACACCAGCAGCAACTCGGTGATCGTCGGCATTGCGCTGCCATCCGGCGTCGACGTTGAGGCGGGTACCGTGAGCGGTGACGGAATGGTCTCGGGCATCAGTGGACGCACCCGGCTCAATACGGTGTCCGGTTCTGTCCTGGCGGACGGCACCAGCGGCGAACTGCACGTCAATACAGTCAGTGGCGAGGTCATCGCCAGAAACCACGACGGCGTCCTGACCGCCAAGAGCGTCTCAGGCGAAGTCACCGCTTCGGGCAAGTTCAAGAACGTCCGTGCGAGCACCGTGAGCGGCGACCTCAGCTTTGACCTGCAGGACTACACCAACGACCTCGGGGCCAACTCCGTTTCCGGAGACCTGACCATCCGGCTGCCCCACGACGTCGGCCTGGACATCGTGGCGAAGTCGGCCAGCGGAACCGTGGTGATCGACGACCAAATGTACGCCCAAGCAGGCAGCACTGTTCACACTATTGTCGGTCCCGACGACAGGCTGATGCTGGTGCGGACCAACACCGTTTCCGGCAAGACCTACATCATGCACGGATCGGCTCCCACACCGGAAAGCGGCCACCCCATCCCCGGGGAAGCAGGCCTCTGATGCCTCCGGTTTTCGCTCACGGCGCCCTGCGGCTGTACCTGCTCGCCTTGCTGGAGGCCGGTCCCAAGCACGGCTACGAGCTCATCAAGGCGTTGGGCGAACGGTTTGGGGGCACCTACTCCCCTAGCGCCGGTACTATTTACCCGCGCTTGGGCAAGCTGGAGGAGGAAGGCCTGGTTGCCACGGAGACCGAAGGCCGCCGCACCAAGTACCTCATTACGGACGCCGGCCGCGCTGAGCTCGATACTCGCCGGGATGAGCTGGCCAATGTCGAAGACACCATCTCCGCGTCCGTCAGGCGACTTGCCGACAACCTGCGGGAGGACATCCGCACCAATATGCGCGGCCTGCGGGCAGATCTTGCGGCCACTGCTGAAGCTGCACGAACCAGCGCTTCTTCGGCCCATTTGCGGAGCAGGACGATGGGGCATACTCCCGAAAGTCAACGCATGCTCAAGGAAGCGGAATTATTGGTTCAGTCCTTCAGGGATGACATCCGCGTCGAGTTACGCCAATACGGCGCCTCGCAGTCCCTGACTCCCCTGACGCTCGAAACTGTGCGCACCGTATTGGACCAGGCCCGCATATCGATCAGGAACACGCTGCATCATTGACGACGCCGGCGGCCACCAAGCAGCTCAAAACCTGCCGGTTCGCGGCGCAGCACCCGGATGTGCGAAACTGGAGGGCAGCTTTATTGAGTATCAATCCTTGAAGGAGGCCAGCTATGAGCAAGCGTGCACGTAAGCGTCGTGACCGTAAGCGCGGCGGCGCGAACCACGGCAAGCGTCCCAACACCTAAGCCACCGGCTTAGCGTCACAGGCTTAAAAGCGAAGGCCCCGGAAACCATGCGGTTTCCGGGGCCTTCGACGTTAAGGTCAATCCTGTAAAGAATCAGGCTCTTCAGCATCCGGCCGGGATCAGGCGTCCACTGGCTTGATGGCGTGGATGCGGTCCAGTATGGAGTTTTTCAGGTTCTCCGGGGCGGATTCAGTGCATGACCGCTTAACCATGGTGCGGATGAGGCACTCAAGGTCATACTGCTCGGCGCACTCCTCGCAGGTATCCAAGTGCTGCTTGATCTCAGTGAGATCCTCGCGGGTCAATGCGCCGTCGAGGTACTCGTAGATCCGTTGCATTCGCGTATCGTCGCAATCGCCCAATCCCTGGCAGTCGCTCATTTCTCTTTCTCCTGATTGTTGCTTCCGGCCGCGGCCTGATCTTCGGTTTGGGCCCTGAAGCCCCGTTCGGCGGCATAGTCCGCCAACATATCCCGCAGCATCTTCCTGCCGCGGTGCAACCGTGACATGACCGTGCCGATCGGGGTATTCATAATCTCTGAAATTTGTTTGTATGCGTAGCCCTCAACGTCCGCGAAGTAGACCGCAAGGCGGAATTCCTCAGGAATCGACTGCAAAGCGTTCTTCACGTCGGAGTCAGGGAGGTGATCCAGTGCTTCGGTCTCTGCCGACCGTAAGCCTGCCGAAGTGTGCGACTCCGCCTTGGCCAACTGCCAATCCTCGATCGTGTCCGAGTTGGACTGCAGCGGCTCACGCTGGCGCTTCCGATAAAGGTTGATGTAAGTGTTGGTGAGGATCCGGTACAGCCAGGCTTTGAGATTAGTTCCCGGCTTGTACTGATGGAACGCCGAAAACGCCTTGGTGTAGGCCTCTTGGACCAGATCTTCGGCATCGGAGGGGTTGCGCGCCATACGCATGGCTGCCGAATACAACTGGTCCACGTACTGCATGGCGTCACGCTCAAAGCGTGCCCGCCGCTGTTCCGGGGTTTCCGAAGCAGGATCGACGTCGTTTGCCGCCGTCGCGTCATCATCCGCGCCGGCTGCCTGGTACTTGGCCGCTGCGGCCGGTTCAGTGGTGCTCATCGTTGCCAAGTCTACTGTCAGCTGCCGCGATTCCGGCTGCATTCCATATCCAGGCTCCGGCAGCACCACCCGGTCCTTAACCAAAGTCAAAAAACCCACTCCGTTCAACAGGCGGCACACACCATGCCGCAGTCCGGTCTCCGCCGCACCTGTGGTTCACAACGGTGGCTGCCGGGTAAATATTCCGCAAAAGTGCAAGACTAGATCAGACTGCACCCCTTGAACACAACATTCACCGAACTAATGTGGCAAGCCATCAGGAGGCAAGACATGTCTGTTATCCGTTTTCTCGCACGTCCCATGCTCGCGTCCAGCTTCGTCGTCGCAGGGCTGGACAAGCTCAGGAACGCGGACGACACTGCGAAGCAACTCTCTCCCGTCCTTCGTCGCGCCTCCGAATCGCTGCCCTTCAAAGCTGACGAAAAGACACTCGCGCGCGTCCTCGGCGGTGCACAGTTGGGCGCCGGCGCTTTGCTCGGGCTCGGGAAGCTATCACGCTTTGCCGCCACGGTTCTCGCTATCACTTCGGCGCTGAACTCCTATGTCGAGTGGCGTTCGGCCGACATCAGCACCAAGGAAGGCCGGAGCGCCCGCAAGGCGCAGTTGCTGAAGAACATTTCCCTCACGGGCGGCGTGCTTCTTGCCGCAGTTGATACCGACGGCCGTCCGAGCATTGCCTGGCGGGCAGAACACTTGGCGGCCGATGCCAAAAAAGTGACAGGCAAGCAAATCAAGCGCGCAGACAAAGCAGTTCGCAAGGCCGTAGACAACGCAGTTGGAGCATAAGGAAGCATGACCGGCACCACCTCCGCTAACACCGAATCAGCAAAAGCCCCCACCACGCTGCCCTTGTGGCCGGCGCCTCACGCCAAGGGGCCAGTGGACGCAACGGTGACGGTCCCAGGTTCAAAGTCGCTAACAAATCGGTTCCTGGTGTTGGCGGCTTTGGCGGATGGTCCCTCACGGTTGAGGGCTCCCCTTCACTCGCGCGACTCCGCACTGATGATCCAAGCTCTCCAGCATCTGGGTGCCACCGTCAAGGAGGTACCCGGCGACGGCCACTTCGGTCCGGACCTGGAAATTACTCCGTTGGATCCGGCTGCACCCGGAGCTGAGACGGCAATCGACTGCGGGCTCGCAGGAACCGTTATGCGGTTCGTTCCCCCATTGGCTGCGCTGCGTCACGGCGTCACAGTCTTCGACGGCGACCCCCACGCCCGCAAGCGGCCCATGGGGACCATCATCGAAGCCCTGATCGCCCTCGGAGTCCCGGTGGCAGCAGATGGCGGCAGGACGCCGTCGTCCCTTCCCTTCGCTGTGGACGGTACCGGCGAAGTTCGGGGCGGCCACCTGGTGATTGATGCCAGCGCTTCATCGCAGTTCGTTTCCGCGTTGTTGCTGGTGGGTGCCCGGTTCGTTGAGGGCCTGCATCTGGAACACGTGGGCAAACCCGTTCCCAGCTTGGACCACATCATCATGACGGTGGAGGTCCTCCGCAGCGTGGGTGTCACGGTGGACGATTCCGTACCCAACCACTGGCGTGTCTCGCCCGGCCCCATCCGGGCCTTTGACCAACGGATTGAACAGGACCTCTCCAACGCCGGACCCTTCCTCGCCGCGGCGCTGGCCACACGTGGCACCGTCCGCATTCCCAATTGGCCTGCCGGCACCACGCAGGTAGGCGATCAATGGCGGAGCATCCTGGCTGCCATGGGTGCAGAAGTAACGTTTGACGACGGAACGCTGACAGTGACCGGCGCGGCCGAGATCAAAGGTGCCGACTTCGACGAAACCAGCGAACTGGCGCCGACGGTCGCCGCATTGTGCGCCCTGGCCAACGGGCCCTCACGGTTGACCGGCATCGCCCACCTCCGGGGACACGAAACCGACCGGCTTGCCGCGCTGGTTGCCGAGATCAATGGCCTCGGAGGCGATGCTGAGGAAACCGCCGATGGCTTGGTGATCCGCCCGGCTGCCCTTCATGGAGGCGTCGTCCACAGCTACGCCGACCACCGCATGGCTACTGCCGGCGCGATCCTTGGTCTGGCCGTCGAAGGCGTACAAGTCGAAGACATCGCCACGACGTCAAAAACCATGCCGGAATTCCCACAGATGTGGGCGGCCATGTTGCAGCAAACAGATGACAGCGACGATCTTGATGAGGCCAGTAACTGACCATGGGCCGTGACGCACGTTCCTGGGACGAATCCGACGTCCGGATCCGTCCCAGCAAAAAGGGATCCAGGCCCCGCACCAAGGACCGCCCCAGCCACGATGACGCCGTGATAGGCAGGATCATCACTGTGGACCGCGGGCGCTACCGGGCAATTGTTGGCGAAGATTCCGCCAACGAGCGGATCGTGATTGCAGCCCGCGCCCGTGAGCTGCGGCGAAATCCCGTTGTCCCAGGGGACTTCGTCGCGCTGGTAGGTGACGTCTCCGGGTCCCCCGACACTTTGGCGCGGCTTGTCCGGGTGGAAGAGCGGAAGACGCTTCTTCGCCGCAGCGCTGACGATACCGACCCCATAGAACGGGTAGTTGTAGCCAACGCCGATCAGCTTGTTGTGGTTGTTGCGGCGGCCAACCCGGAACCACGCACCGGGTTTATTGATCGTGCCCTGGTTGCGGCATACGACGCCGGCATCGAGCCGTTGCTGCTGATCACCAAGGCGGACGTCAAGGATCCGGCGGAGCTCCTTGCCAATTACCTGAGCTTGGACTTTCCCGTGATTATCAGCCGTACGGCTGACTCCGAGGCCGGCGGCATTGATGCCCGCTCGGATGATGGACTCTCAGCCCGGCTGGACAAGGACGCCGTATCCCAGCTCCGCTCACATCTAGGTGGCAAAGTCACCGTCATGCTGGGCCACTCGGGTGTCGGCAAATCCACCATGGTTAACGCACTGACGGGGGCGGAGCGCGCCACGGGCGGAGTCAATGCGGTGACGGGCCGTGGCCGGCACACCTCATCCTCGGCCTTGGCGCTGAAGCTGGACGACGCCCCGTCCGGCAGCTGGATTATCGATACGCCCGGCATCCGTTCCTTCGGCCTGGCGCATGTGGACCCGGACCGGATCCTCCATTCGTTCCCGGACCTTGAGCCCGGCACGGAAACCTGCGACCGCGGCTGCAAGCACAGTGCAACCGCCACCAATTGCGGGCTGGATGCATGGGTGAACGATGGCCACGCAGGACCATCAGGAGTAGCACGGTTGGCCTCCCTGCGCCGCCTGTTGGGTGCAGACCCAAGACTCGAGGCGAAAGAGACCAAGGAACTGGGCACCGTCAACTGATCGTTACCGGCTTCACGTCCCCAATGAGGCGAACGATTCAGGATAGTTTGGTGGCATGACCCATCCCGTTTCCACGTACAACGATGACCTGCGCCTGGCCCACGTCCTCGCTGATTCAGTCGATGCCCAGACCATGGATCGCTTCAAGGCACTGGACCTCAAGATCGAAACCAAGCCCGACCTCACGCCGGTCACTGACGCTGACAAGGCCGCTGAGGAAGCTATCCGCGGCCAGCTGTCCCGCTCGCGCCCACGTGATGCGGTCCTGGGCGAGGAGTTCGGCAGCAGCGGCCACGGCTCGCGCCGTTGGATCATCGACCCCATCGACGGAACCAAGAACTTCGTCCGGGGTGTTCCGGTGTGGGCAACGTTGATTGCCCTCGTGGACGACGGCGAACCTGTGGTGGGCGTTGTGAGCGCCCCGGCATTGGGGAAACGCTGGTGGGCCGCCAAGGACATGGGCGCCTACATGGGCCGGTCCCTCGCCTCGGCCACGCGCCTCAAAGTTTCCAACGTCTCCAGTTTGGCGGACGCCTCCATGTCCTACTCCAGCCTCTCGGGCTGGAAGGAACGCGGCAATCTTGACGAATTCCTGGACCTCACCGAAGATGTTTGGCGCACGCGCGCCTATGGTGACTTCTGGTCGTACTGTCTCGTGGCCGAGGGCGCAGTGGACATCGCCTGCGAGCCCGAGCTGAACCTTTATGACATGGCAGCACTCGTGCCCATCGTCACTGAGGCCGGTGGACGTTTCACCTCCCTGGAAGGCGAAGACGGTCCCTTCGGCGGCAATGCACTGGCCACCAACTCGATCCTTCACTCCGAGGTCCTCAAGCGGCTCAACCCCGGCTTGGACGATCTTCTCTAGTCCTCCTGCAAACCAGCAGGAACGGAATATTCGACGGCGGCAGCCCCCTTTTGGGGGTCTCCGCCGTTTTTTATTCGACAAAACGCGCATTATGGCTCCGACGTAACAAAGGGCTTAACAATCGGCAGCGGCTTTGGAAGGGCCCCCGGACGTGCTTTAGCCTTTTTACAGGTCACGAGTGCCAGCGCTAAACCCCGGTTTGCTGGCCGGCAACCCTCCATTCGCGGTGGGGTGCCCCGGGTGACGACCCGGCCGGTCCGGAACGGATGCGGCAAGCGCGGATTCCCTGTGGGGGGGTCCCTCTTGAGTGAGGTCCTATGAGCACTGTCACGTTCGACTCAAACATCATTCCGTCCTTCGCCGCAGAAACCACAGCAGAGACAGCCGCCGCTGCACGGCCGCTGGCAGCTGTTACCGGCGCCGAGTTGCAAGCGCCCCTGATTCAGGGCGGACACGTTCGCTACGCAAACCTCGACTACGGGGCATCGGCTCCGGCGTTGACCATCGTCTCGGCGTACCTCAACGAAGTCCTTCCCTACTATGCGAGTGTCCACCGCGGCGCGGGCTACGCCTCCCAGATCAGCACCTCGGTGTACGAAAATTCACGGAACATCGTCCGCGGATTCGTTGGCGGGCGGGCAGATGATTCTGTCATCTTCACCCGGAACACCACGGACTCCTTGAACCTGCTGGCCGGCTGCCTTCCGCTGATTGACGGCAAGCCCGCAGGTGAGGTCCTCTACCTGGATATCGAACACCACGCCAACCTGCTTCCGTGGCAGGGTGTCCCGCACCGCAGCGTCGTAGCGGCACCAACCTTGGCCGAGACCCTGGACAAACTCCGCGGGGAGCTGGCCCAAGGCGGTGTCAGCCTGCTTGCGGTGACCGGAGCCTCCAACGTCACCGGTGAGATCCTACCCATCGCAGAGCTTGCTTCCCTGGCCCACCAGTACGGTGCACGGATTGTGGTGGATGCCGCCCAACTCGCACCGCACCGTCGGATCAACATCACCGAGGCAGACGTGGACTACGTGGTCTTCTCCGGACACAAGCTCTACGCCCCCTTCGGCGCCGGCGTTGTGGTGGGCCGTCCCGACTGGCTCGACGCCGGCACTCCGCACCTGGCCGGTGGCGGCGCGGTCCGTGAAGCCCGATTGGACTCCGTTAGCTGGGCGGCAGGCCCTGCGCGGCACGAGGGCGGCTCGCCCAATGTTCTGGGTGCCGCAACCCTCGCCCGTGCCACCCAGGTGCTGGCCGGGTTGGACCAGGACGAGTGGCACGCCCATGAAACCGCCATCCGCTCCTACTTGGTGGAAGGCCTGGAAGCCATCGACGGCGTGACCGTGCACAAGATCTTTACAGACTCCTTGGACACCATCGGTGTGGTCAATTTCTCCGTCGAAGGATTCGACGCCGGATTGGTGGCCGCCTACCTGGCAGCAGAGCACGGAGTGGGCCTGCGGGATGGCCGCTTCTGCGCCCACCCGCTCCTCAAGCGCCTGGGGCTCCCCTCAGGCTCTCTGCGTGCCAGCTTCGGCGTCGGCTCCCGGTTGGAGGACGCTTCCAGGCTGCTCGCAGGCATCCAAGGGCTCAAGCGCGACGGATTGGGTTGGGACTACGTGGTGGACGAGGGCCGATGGGTTCCCGCCAATGACCACCGCACCTACCCCGAATGGGCGCCCAACACTCCGGGCACTGCGGGAGCAGCTCCCTGCACAGTCGACTAGAAAACACACAGTCGACTAGAAACACTGTGGACCAGGCACACTGTGGACCAGGCGTAACGGCCGCTGCGGTAAATTCGTAGGGTACCTACTGGCCATCCTGTGAAGGAGTTCTGCGTGTCCCTGCGTTCCCCGGGCGCCGCAAACAGTGCGGCCGGCATTCCCGGACCCGCTGGACCGCGAGGTCCCAAGCTCCACGCTGCCCGTCGGCGCGAACTCGGCCAGAGCTTCCAGGACGGCGGAGAACACTATGACCGTGTGCGTCCTGGCTACCCACGGGACTCCCTGGATTGGCTCGTTCCTCCCGGGGCAAGGTCGGCGGCCGACCTCGGCGCAGGCACAGGAAAATTCACGGCACTCCTTATCCAGCGCGGACTGGCGGTCACCGCCGTCGATCCTTCCACGGACATGCTGGAGCAACTGCGAAAAAGCTACCCCCTCGTCAACGCGCTGGAGGGAACGGCAGAGGCAACTGGACTGACGGACTCAGCATTCGACGTCGTCAGCGTTGCCCAAGCCTGGCACTGGTGTGAGCCCATGGCAGCGAGCACCGAGATCTCCCGGATCCTGCGTCCCCACGGAGTCCTGGGGCTGATCTGGAATCAGTTGGACACGTCCATTCCCTGGGTACACCGCCTTTCCCGCATCATGCATGCAGGCGATGTCCACAAGCCCGGCTTCCGGCCAGTCATTGGCCCGGAGTTTGGCGGTTTGGAAAGCCACCTGACCCAGTGGGAGGATGCCCTGACTCCTGAGGACATCATGGAACTCACCAAATCCCGCAGCTACTATCTCCGAGCCAACGACGCCACCCGGGCTAAGGTCATGCACAACCTGGAGTGGTACCTCCATGACCACCTCGGTCATGCCCCAGGTGAAACCATCGGGTTGCCCTACATGACGCAAACCTGGCGGGCGTTCAAGATTCAGGGTCCGGCGCCACGGTAGGCTTGGGGTGTGAAGACCAGTACGCCCTCCTCCTCGATTGAGGACTACGTCAAGGTCATCTACTCCTACACGGAGTGGCAGGACAAGCCGATTACGTCATCCCAGCTCGCCCTGCGCCTCGGGGTGGCAAATTCCTCAGTGTCGGAGATGGTGCGCAAACTCAAGGACCAGGGTTTGGTTGATCACCAGCCCTATAGCGCCATCAGACTGACCCCTGAAGGCATGCGGCTCGCCCTCTCCATGGTGCGCCGGCACCGGCTCATTGAGACGTACCTTGTTGAGGAACTCGGATACAGCTGGGACGAAGTCCACGACGAAGCCGAGATGTTGGAACATGCGGTGTCCGATACCTTCATCGAACGCATGTCCGCCAAGCTTGGCCATCCTGTCCGGGACCCGCACGGGGACCCGATACCTTCGGCCGATGGATCGGTTGAGCTGCCGCACGCCTACCGAATGATCGAGTTGGATCAGGGCCACTCGGGTCGCATCACACGAATCAGCGACGAAAATCCGGACCTCCTGCGCTACCTTGCCTCGGAGGAGATCTCCCTGGACGCACCGGTGGAAGTGGTGGGGCGTAAACCCTTTGGCGGAGCTTTGGTAGTGCGCATCGGCAGCGGCTCCCGTGGCCGGGAATTCGATCTCGCGGATGAAATCACGTCAGCTCTGTGGGTCCAGAGCTCCGAGACGCACGAAGGCTGCGTTCTTCCCGCCCGCTGAGTCCGTTCGCGCCTGATCCCGTTCGCGTCTGAGCCCGTGCGCGCCCGAGGTCAGTTGACCTGCCCGCCCGGCCCGCCGTCGTCGGACGCTGTACCAGGTTCGCTGACAGCGGCAGTTGCGGCGTCTTGCGCAGGGTTGCGGATTCCGACGGCGGAAACCACCGCCCCGAACAGGAACAGGCCCGCCGTCACCAGCAAAGCGTTATACAGGCCTTCCCGGGTAAAGGCCGGACCCACAATGACCCCGGCGAAAGCGATGGAGATCAGACCCGCAATACGCGCCACGGCGTTGTTCACCGCCGAACCAATCCCAGCCTCCTCAGACGGGACGGCGCCAAGGATTGCAGCCGTCAGCGGCGCCACCAAGGTAGCCAGCCCGAGACCAAAGACCACCTGGCCCGGCAGCACCTGCGTCCAGTAGTTGAGGGGGTCCTGAATAGTCAACGACATCAGGAAACCCCCACCACACAGAATCGGTCCGATCGTCATGAACCATCGTGGGCCGTACTTACCGGCAAGCCCACCAAAGTAGGACGCACCCAGCATCAGGATGACCGTCCCTGGTAGCAGCGCCAAGCCCGCCATAGTGGCTCCCATGCCACCCACCTGCTGCAGGTAAATGCCCAACACAAAGAAACCCAGGGAGATCGCGGCGTAAATGGCCAAGGTAGCGAGGTTACCCCAGGCAAAGTTGCCGATAGTGAAGAGCCTCAGCGGCAACATGGGCTGAGCAGTCCGGGCCTCGTGGAGGAGAAACAGAACCATTGCCGCAATTCCCACCATAAGCGGAATCCACACTTGCGGGCTCCCCCACCCCATCCTCCCCTGTTCGATGAACGCATACACCGGCCCACCCAAGCCGACCATGGCCAGGAATGCTCCCAAGTAGTCGATGCTCTTGCTCTTGTCCCTTGCGGCGTCGGAGGCGCGCAAACCCGCAAGCAAAGGCCAGATGGCAACGGCCGGGATGACATTGATGAAGAAGATGACCCGCCAAGACAAAAGGTCCACGGCCATTCCGCCGATCAGCGGACCCACAATGGCCGCGGCACTGGTCCACCCGGACCACTGCCCAATGGCCTTCGACTGCGCCGGGCCGGAGAACGACGAGATGATCATGGCAAGCGAACTCGGAACCAGGAGCGCGCCGGCGATCCCCTGCAACGCACGGGACACCACCAGCACTTCACCGGTCCATGCCAGACCACACATCACAGAGGTGACCGCGAAACCAGCGAGGCCCCATTCGAGAATCCTTGCCCTGCCGAAATGGTCGGACAGTGAGCCGGCAACCAGGATCAACGCCCCCAGGGTGAGCAGGTAAGCGTCCACCACCCATTGCTGGATGACCAGCCCACCACCCAGTTCACGCCCGATGGCCGGGAGTGCGAGATTCACCACAAATCCATCAAGGATGGCGATGAACGAAGCCACAATTGCCACCACAAGTACGCGCTTTTGGAGCGGAGTTCTCGGCAGGAGGGCCGCTGCGTCAGTCATGTGCACAGCCTACGCCGGGGAAGTCCCGTATCGTTGAATGGTGATTAGCAGACGTGATGCCGCCTTGGCCCTTGATATTTCGATGGAAATGGCCCAACGCCACGGTATTCCGTCCCGCCTCTCGGAGGCCGACCTCAGGGACATGCAGGACAACCCCCCAGCGTGGTTGGTACAGTCCCGAGCCAACCGAACCGGCAAGCGACCCGTGTGGGTCCATCTGACCTGCGCTGTGTGCGGCTACACCGAGGCCGTTCGCCCCAAGAAATGGTGGCCCGATTTCTCCTTCGTCTTCTGTGGCACCCACCGGAACAGCGAACTGCCCGAACTCTTCCTCGGTGACGTACGCAGCGAATATGAAGGCGTCGGAAGCCGATTCGTCGGTGTAGTGGACGTCCGCAAGGACCAAGGCTAAACAGGGAGCCTAGCCGGGAACTCCTAGGCCGGCTGACTCATTTCGGATGGCACGGCAGTGAGCTGGAGGGCCTTGCCATCGCGGAGCACCGTCAACGGGAAAGTTTCGCCGATAGCCTCGGCAAACAGCAATTTCTGCAGGCTTTCAGCGCTGGAAACCGCTCGGTCCTGCGCGCGCAACACCACATCCCCTGCTTGGAGTCCGGACAACTCCGCGGGCGAGCCCGGAATGACCTCCACCACCCGCAGACCCTCCTTCTGGCCGGTCCTAACCACCGCACTCGCATCGAGGGGTATCGGCGTGCTGACCAGGCCCAGGTATGCGCGGCGAACGCGGCCGTCCCTCAGCAGCGACGCGATGATCCGTTGCGTCGTGGTGTTGATTGGTACTGCCAGCCCGAGCCCGAGGCCGGCAACGGCGGTGTTGATGCCCACGATTCGCCCCCTTGTGTCGGCCAGTGCACCTCCGGAGTTTCCCGGATTCAGGGCGGCGCCAGTTTGGATGACATCCTCGATCACACGCCTATGCTCGCCTGCCCTCACGGGAATGGACCGCCCCAAGCCGCTCACTACGCCAGCGGTCACCGAACCGGCCAGGCCCAGCGGATTGCCCACGGCAATCACCAATTGGCCTACCTGCAACGTGTCGGCATTGCCCAGCAATGCCGGCGGCGGGGTGGACTTCAGGCCACGGACCACTGCGAGGTCCGAGAGTGGATCTGCTCCCACAAGCTCCACGTCAGTGTGCTTGCCATCAGCGAACACAGCCCGGCCGGACTGGATGCCCGCCACCACGTGGGCGTTGGTCAGCATGTATCCGTCGGCGGTAAAAACCACAGCTGAACCACTTCCCCCACGGACCCGGCCGCGGCGGTCAGTACTTGTCATCTCGATCGCGGCAACGTGGGGTGTCACAGATTCAGCAACGCTTATGACGATCCGGGAGTACGCGTCCAAGGCTTCATGGTCGTCCGCGGCTTGCTCTTCAAATGCTGCATTTGTGCTCATCATGTGCCTCCTGCCAACGCCCTGCCACGCTTAACCGCGATCCTTCGGCGAAGCGCCCAACCAGTACAACGGCCAAGCAGGTGCCGGTAGTCCTGAACGCGCTACGCCGTAGGTGAACGCACCCTGCAGACGGCAAAAAGAAAGCCCCCGGATCACGAGGATCCGAGGGCTTTCAGGGGTGGAGATGGGGGGAATTGAACCCCCGTCCGATGTCGTTTTGTCAGGGCTTCTCCGGGCGCAGTTCGCGTCGGATTTTCTCGGCCCCAGCCATCCTGCGAACAGGTAGCTGATCCGGGCCCAGTCATCTAAGAGTCCCGTTTACCTCAATGACGAAGGCAAACAGCAGTGGCTATCTAAATGACGCCAGGAACCGGGGCGATAGCAACCCCGGGCTGACGGACTGTCTTACTGCTTAGGCAGCGAGAGCGAAGTCAGTGCGCTTAGATTCGGCACTTATTGGTTTGCAGACAGCGTTTACGAGATAATTCTGCATCCTCGGCCCGCTTCACCTGTCGCGACTAACATCGTCGAAACCGATCATCCCCGTATTTTGTTACCAATCCCGCCAAGAGTCTTTGAACTCTCGTCGGACTACTTATCATAACGCATTCATGCAGTGGATCATTCCCCGGACACATGCCACTTAGCGGCGGTTGCGCTCGCGCAACTCACGCAGTGATTCACGCTTGTCCTGCTGCTCGCGAAGGGTCTGACGCTTGTCATAGTCCTTCTTACCGCGGGCAATCGCGATCTCCACCTTGGCCCGGCCGTCCAGGAAGTAGAGCTGGAGAGGCACAACAGTGAATCCGGACTCACGAATCTTCTGCGAAATCTTGTCCAGTTCATCGCGGTGCAGCAAAAGCTTACGACGCCGGCGGGCGGCATGGTTGGTCCAGCTCCCCTGGTGATACTCCGGGATATGGATACCCTCCATCCACAATTCGTCATTGTAGAAGGTGCAAAAGCCATCAACCATGGAGGCATGGCCCTCACGGAGGGACTTCACCTCTGTTCCCATGAGGGCAATACCTGCCTCATAGGTATCCAGGACATGGTAGTTGTGCCGGGCCTTTCGATTGGTGGCCACTACCTTACGGCCACTTTCCTTGGGCACGGTAGAACTCCTTGTTAGATGCGGATTTCAACTAGTGTACGCCAGCGCTGCGGTGCCACCGCGCGCCAGGCGGACGTTAGAGGAGAGTCATGGGATCCACTGCGGCACCGTTGAGCCAGGTTTCGAAGTGCGCGTGGCAACCCGTCGAGTTACCCGTGCTGCCCGAATAGGCAATGAGTTGCCCCGCCGAAACCTGCTGACCATTCGCCACCACAATGCTGCTGTTGTGGTAGTAGATGGTGGTCAAAGAGTTGCCTTGCACCACACCATGGGAGATCTTCACGCGCCATCCGCCGCCATCGGCAGAGTTCCAACCAGAATTGAAGACCTCGCCCGCAGCGGCTGCGTAGACGGGCGTGCCGCATGCCGCTCCGAAGTCGATCCCTGTGTGCATGTAACCGCCGGTGCCATAGAAATCAATAGTGCCCGGTGGTGTCGCCCGCCAGCCAAATCCGGAGGTGATGGGAACAGCACTGGCGAAGGGGTGACGGAGACCAAACGCCGACGGCGACCCGGCAGGCGGAGGAGAATACGGCGGCTCTGGAGGTGCAGGCCGTCCTTGGGCGGCTGCCGCAGCAGCAGCGGCAGCCGCAGCTGCTTCCGCGATCCGCCGTTGTTCGGCTTCCCATGCTTCCCTCAGCTTCCGGTCGCGCTCCACGATTTCGGCGGCGATCGTATTCTGTTCTGCCTTTACCCGGGCCAGGTTGGCTTCAATGCCGGGTTTCGCGGCTTGAAGTTGCCCATTGAGGCGGGTGGTGTCCTCAATCAGCTTGTCGACTTCAGCTTTTTTGCTCGCAGCTTCATCCCTTGCCGACTTTTCGCGCTCCAGCGCGGCGTCTGCCTTGCTCTTCAGGTCCTGGATTTCTTCCTCAACAGCAACAAGCCTCGCCTGCGAGTTCACATTGGTGGCGTTCTGCTGGGTGAGTTTGGTCATCGCCGCGTTTTGGCTACGCATGGCCTGATCAGCCAAGTCCATGGACTCTGTCAGGCTGCCGGATTCACTGGATCCGAACAGCAGTGCAATATTGGTGGGGACGCCACCGGATTTGTACGCCTGTGAGGCGATCTGACCGATCAGCTTCTTGGTGTCGGTGATTTTCTGCTTGTCACTCTCCAGCTGCTCAGTAATCTTGGCCTTGTTCTGCTGGGCAAGTTCAACCCTGGCGGCAAGAGCTTCGACTTCCTTGACCGCACTGGCCACCCTGCCCTGCGCCTCCAGCAGCGCCTGCTGTGCTCCGGGAAGGCGGCCCTGGTAGATCACCAGATCACCGGCAGCCTTTGCAATGTTCGCATCAACAAACTCCAATGATGCTTGAACCCGCGCAGATTCTGCTTCCAAGGCAGCTTGCTGGTCTTCCAGGCTGTCAGCTGTTGCGGTTGGCGCGCCCGATAGCAGACTGACTGCCAAGCCCACAGCGAGGACGGCCCCCAAAAACCGAGCATGGCCTGACGCAAAGCGCCGGCGCAGGGGGTTCGGGTCCAACGTGGTCATCAGAAGTCCTTTTCGCTTGTCAGCATGGCAGTTATTTCATTCCGGGTATCCACGGTTACACCTTCAGGTAACGCCGAAGGGTCAACAGCGAAGATATACCCGCCAAACCGGCGCCAAGTGCAATCAGGACCGGTGCGATCACCAGGACCTGGGTGGAGGAGATGAACGGAGTATTCAGGAACTGACGCGACAAATCACCATTGAGCCAGAAATGTGCCATCAGCCAGAGAGTGACGGAGGCCAGCAGTGCCCCCACCACGGCCGCTATGACACCCTCAAGGATGAACGGCAATTGGATCACCATCTTTGATGCTCCCACGAGCCGCATGATTCCCGTCTCCCGCCGTCGGCTGAAGGCCGAGAGCCGGATGGTGGTGGTGATCAGCAGGACCGCGCAGAAGATCATCACCGCCGCCACGCCGATGGCTGCAACTGATGCCCCGTTCATCCAGGAAAAGATGCGTTCCAGCACCTGCCGTTGGTCGCTGACCGTCTCAACACCGGGCTGCGAAGAAAACGTCTCGCTGATGATTTGGTACTTTTCAGGTTTCTTCATGTTGATGCGGAAGGAGGCCGGCAACTGGTCTTCAGAGACGGAGTCCACAATGGGCGAATTGGAGAACTGCTCCTTGAAATGCTTGTACGCCTCAGCTTGGGACTCAAACTGGAAATCGTTGATATACGGCTTTATTGCCGGGGATTCTAGCATCGCCTGCAGGTTAGCCTGCTGCTCCTTGGTGGCCGAACCCGAAGCGCAACCGACCGCCGTCGAGCCATCGTTGCAGAGGAACACCGCAACCTGGACTTTGTCGTACCAAAAGCCCTTCATCTGGTTGATCTGCATCTGCAGCATTCCTGCCGCACCGACGAACGTCAGGGACACAAAAGTCACCAGGACCACGGAAATGACCATGGAGAGATTCCGGCGCAGGCCACTGCCGATTTCCCCCAGGATAAACAAAAGCCTCACAGCTGTGCCCCCTGCGCACGGTTAAGTTCCTCGCCGCTGGCATCCCTGAGCCGGCGCGACTCGCCAACCACCGGAATCATCGAGGTGTACAGTGCCTTCGCTTCGTCGCGAATAACCTTGCCGTTCTTAAGTTCCACCACGCGGCGGCGCATTTCATTGACGATGTCGTCGTCGTGGGTTGCCATGACCACAGTGGTCCCGTTCTGGTTGATTTTGTCCAGGACGCCCATGATTCCCATTGAGGTAATGGGGTCGAGGTTTCCGGTCGGTTCGTCGGCCAGCAAAATGCCCGGACGGTTGACGACGGCGCGGGCAATCGCCACGCGCTGCTGCTCGCCACCGGAGAGTTCATGGGGCATACGGCGTTCTTTGCCCTCCAGGCCAACGGTCTTCAAGACCTCCGGCACGGTCTCCCGAATAATGGAGCGACTCTTACCTATCACCTGCATCGCAAAAGCTACATTCGCGAACACATTCTTCTGCGGGAGCAACCTGAAGTCCTGGAAGACAACACCGATTCCGCGCCGAAGCTTTGGAACACGCCAACTCGAAATGTTGGCAACGTTCTGGCCCGCGACATACACCGAGCCGGACGAGGCTTTGTCCTCCTTCAGGATCAGCCGAAGGAAGGTGGACTTGCCAGAGCCTGAAGCGCCCACCAGGAAGGTGAATTCGCCGCGGTTGATCTCAAGGCTCACAGAGTCGAGCGCCGGTCGGGCATTCTGCTCATAGACCTTGGTGACATTCTCAAATCTGATCATGGCCCTTTAGAACCCCGCCGGACATGACGTAGCCGCCCAGTCCAACAGCCGGAGCGCGGGCTTTCGATGGGGGAAGTGAGAGCACCGGCCACTCGACTATACGCACGGGGCAACTGTAATTCCGCAGCTTTCAAAGGCGTGTCGCGGAATCCGAAGACTCATGTGGTTCATGTGGCTCACATGAGGCAGCCCAACTCCTAGTTGGCTGCCGCGTTTCGGTTTCCGGTACGCCAGCGGATGCCGGCGTCGATGAAGTCATCAATGTCGCCGTCAAGTACGGCCGAGGTGTTGCCCACTTCGTGTTCCGTCCGCAGGTCCTTGACCATTTGGTAGGGATTCAGGACGTAGGAGCGCATTTGATCGCCCCAGGACGCCTTGACGTCTCCAGCCAGGGCTTTCTTTTCGGCGTCCTGTTGTTCCTTCTTAACCAGCAGCAATCGCGACTGGAGCACACGCATGGCGGCCGCACGGTTTTGAAGCTGCGATTTCTCATTCTGCATAGAGACCACAATGCCCGTAGGGATGTGTGTCAGCCGCACGGCGGAGTCAGTGGTGTTCACGGACTGCCCACCCGGACCCGACGAGCGGAAGACGTCAACACGGATCTCGTTATCCGGGATCTCGATCGAGTCCGTCTGCTCGATCAAGGGAATGACTTCTACCGCAGCGAAGGATGTCTGACGGCGTCCCTGATTATCAAAGGGACTGATGCGAACCAACCGGTGCGTACCGGCCTCGACGCTCAAGGTGCCGAAGGCGTAGGGGGCCTTCACTTCGAAGGTGGCGGATTTCAAGCCCGCTTCTTCAGCGTAGGACGTATCCATGACGGTGGTCGGATAGCCGTGGCGTTCAGCCCAACGCAGGTACATCCTCATCAACATCTCGGCGAAATCGGCTGCATCAACGCCACCGGCTCCGGCCCTGATGGTGACGACGGCTTCGCGTTCGTCATACTCTCCGGACAGCAGCGTAGTAATTTCAAGCTCAGCCAGCGCTTTGCGGATGGAGGAAAGTTCCTTGGCCGCTTCGGACATGGAGTCCTCGTCGCCCTCGTCCTGGCCGAGTTCCACAAGGACTTCGAGGTCGTCAATACGGGACGCAAGCTTGGACAGGCGCTCAACTTCAGACTGCCTGTGCGACAAACGCGAGGTGATGACCTGGGCGGAAGCAGGATCGTCCCAAAGGTCCGGAGCCCCTGCCTGCTCGCTCAGCTCAGCGATCTCAGCCTTGAGGGCATCGACATCGGTGACGTTTTCAATGGAGCTGTACGTTGCTCGAAGTGCGCGGATTTCCGCGGGAAAATCAATTTCAGCCATGATCATCCCAGCGTACGCTATCCATTGCACTCCCCGATGGCTCCCCTAACCCCGTGCCCGCGGGCACCCATAGCTCCCCGCCCGGCGGATTATTACTGGGTCAGTCGGGATCGGGCCGTCGCTTTCGCCTCGATGAGAATCCCATCCGGTAGAAGAAAACTGACCACGGGAGGGCGCACGACGGCGGTGAGGACCACTACGGCAGTCCCGCCAGGCTCACTTCCGGTACCTTCCGCGACAGCCAGGTTTTCATGCCGGGATCCGGCATTACCAGCTCTCAGGTACGACTCCGTTGCGGCCAGCACTCTCGCTTCGACCAAGGAGGGGGAGGGGAAACTAGCTCCACCGACGTCTCCCGCCACGAAGGAATCCGCTGCCGTGAGCGCGGCACCGTCAGCCAGGGACAGCAGCTTCTTGTGTTCCAAATAGACCGTGGAAGCAGCCATCACCACCGAGGCGAGGAGAAGGGACAAGAGGACGAAGCCAACAATGAGAACCGTTATTTGGCCTTCTTCCGAGGCCCCGCTCCTCGACGAGACCACTCTCACCGGTAACGCCCCACAACCTGCGACGCTGATGCGCTGAGTCGGCTTGCCTTCAACTGCAGCGAGTCCCCGAACGGCATTAGAGGCAGCGAAACGTCCAGGCTTACCGTCACAGTCACCGTTGTACCCGCCGACGAACAAACCGCACGATCACACTCGATCGCCACGCTCGCTAGTTCGGGCGAATAACCGTAGTCCTTGAGGGCAAGGAGCACACTACGCTCCGCCGCAATCCTCGCCATGGCCGGGTCCGATTGAGTCACGAAGACTTTTGCTGCTTGATCCGCAGCACCCACCACCGCAAAGGATCCGCCTTGGACTTGACCTACGGTTACTACGAAATAGACCACAGGAACCATGAGCAACAACGCGAGGAACGTAAATTCCACGACGGCGCTTCCCCGTTGACGTTCAGGATTCTGAAGTCCAGGATTCTGAAGTTCAGGAGTCGCAGAGCCATCAGACGCGCCGCCAGGCGATCTGGCCGGCGAGCACAAGGCCTGGCGCACCCTTTGCCGGCAAGCGGCCAGCACAGCCTTTGGCGCGTCAACCCGGGAGATCCGCATGTCCCTTGACCTCCAACATCCCACCAGGACCGATCAGGCCAACAACAGGCAAGGGTGCCTTCACCGTAACTTCCAAGGTTCGTATCCCATCAATACTGACTTCAGTCGACGTGACGTCACGGGCAAAATCGTGGTTCAAGGCGCCACCGATCAACTCAGCGGTCCTGGCCCGGGCATCCATGAAAGTGCGGTCCGACAACGCCCCGTAACGCGCACCCGACGCCGCTGCATCAATGAGTGTGTTCCGCACATGCAGGACCAGCATGAGTTGAACAATCGACATAAAAAACATAGTCAGCAATGCACCAACCAACACGAAGTCAACCACCGCGGATCCGCGCTCCTTTGCGGCTCCGGCTGGCCCTACGGAAACACGGTCGTGGGTGATCCATGTAGCACGTTCCATCACGCGCGCTACTTGCCTACCTTGCTCATTGCCTGATTGAAGAGGTCGCTCAGCGCCGGCGTGGCGATGGCAAGAAGTCCTGCCACGAGGATCGCGGACATGAGGGTGATCATCACCCAGCCCGGTACGTCACCACGTTGGCGGTCACTCCGCAGCGGCAACGCTCTGCGTGTGATCAGCCCGAACAACCAAGAGGAGCCGAGCAGCAGGAGTGAAAGTACGGACAGTTTGCGTGCACTTTGTTTCATGATTTTCCTTAAGGTTTCGAGAAGTGTTGACGTGTTGTGGCGTCTTAGTGCGTGGCGCGTTAAGCGACTACCTAGGTGGCTTGATGGCTGGACGTCAAAGGCTCATTTCCAATGCAGCGATAGCAGGGAAAGCGGCGAATACTACGCTCAGGGGCAGCACTCCGAAGACGAGCGGCACCATCATGGCAATTTCTTTTCGCCCCGCGGACTCCATGAGTTCCCGCTGTGCGGCATCGCGGACGTCCGCCGCCTGCGCCCGGAGAACGTCTGCCAAGGGCGTCCCGCGTTCCACAGCCACCACCAGTCCGTCGATGAACCTGACCAAAGGTGGCAGTTCCGCCCTTGACGAGAAAGCCTGGAGCGCCTCAGTCAGGGGCTTACCGGATCGTGTATCCGCCAGGATTGTGGCGAACTCCCCGGAGAGCTCACCGTTGGAGCTCCGACTTACCCTGTCCATCGCGCCCATTGCGCTCTCCCCCGCAGCGACGGCGAGCGCCATCAACTCCGCGAGGCTGGGAAACTCAGACAACATCCTTGATTCGCGTCGTTTGATCGTCTGCCCCAACAGATAGTCGCGCAACAGGTAACCGCCCAGTGCGCTTCCGATGACCGAGATGCAGGACACCACCGGGCTGAACCGGCCGGCACTGGCGCCGGCAACAACCACGATGACAGCAAGCACAAAAGCGACTCCGGCCCAAAGAAGCTGCTCGGCCCGGAAGTCCAGCGTTGATTTAGTTGAACCGGCACGGGCAAGGCGCTTTGCAAGGGCGGTGGAGCCTACGTTGAAGCGGGACATGGAGGAGACCGCATCGCGGATGATAGGCCGGAGTATTCGTTCCAGGGGTCCAAACGGCGTGAGATTGTGCGTGGGCCTGCGGAGAAGGCGTGATTCGAGATTCTGCGACTTCAACTGCGGTTCGATGCGCTCGGAGAATCTCGTTCCCCGCATGAACGGGAGCCTCGCCAGGATTAACCAGCATCCGGCACCCAGAAGCAGGCCGCACAGCAAGGCTAAAGCGGTTGACGTGTTCATCCGAAAACCCGCTCGTCCTCTGGCAAGGCGCCGACCCGAAGCATCACGGAGTAGCAGAAAGCAGAGACCACAAGGCCTCCAAGCAACACCATGGCGCCGATGCCGGAGTTGAACGCAAGCATGGCTTCAGGCCTGCTTGTCATGACCACCAAAACTATCCAGGGCGCGGCTACGGCGAGTCTGGCTGCATTGATGGTCCATGATTGACGGGCTTCAAGCTCGCTACGCGTCCGTGCGCTATCACGAAGGAAGCCCGACAAAGTCCCCAACATCCGCCCGAGGTCGGAGCCGCCCACTTCGCGGGTCATTCGCAAGGCCTCGATGATGCGATCGGCCACGGGATCAGCGAGGCGCTCTTTGAGTTTGTTCACCGCAGCCTCAAAATTGCCGGTGGCTCTGTAGTCGGACCCGAAATCCAGGAACAATTCCCGCAGTTCTTCGGGCCCGTTGTGTCCCAGCTGTATCAAAGCCTCCGGTAGTGCGAGACCGGCACGGATCGCTGAGCGCAAGTGGTCCACTACGTCCGGCCATAGCTGCCGCAGCGCGTTCCTGCGCTTCCCCGCCCGCCGACGCACAATGGCAAAAGGAACCCAGGAGCCGAAAATTGCGAAACACAGTGCAATTGGCGGGGATCCTGTCAGCACATAAAACGCAAGCAGTGCAAAGAGGCCAAATCCGGCGCAGGTGAGCAGGAGTCCGCCACCGGAAACTTTCTCGATTCCTGCTGACATCAGGAGGAGGTCCAGGCGTCGGGGTCTGTGTCTTTTAGGTTCAGAGGGTGGCTGGACCCACGTGGACCACCACACGAGAAAGACTCCCAAGCCGGCGATGATCCCCAGGAGAGGCGCCATCAGTTCGACTCCAGCAGGGCAGCCACGTCAAAACCTGCACGCGCAAACTTTTCCGCTGCAGGCATGGAGTTGGCCCGGGGCTGCAGCCGCCCCGCAACCATCCCGAAAACTCCGGAGGACTCGATGATCCCGTTCTCCACCCTCCGTCCCAGGGACAGGATCTCTGTCACCTGCCTGCGCCCGGTTGAATGACGACCGCAGTGCACTACGAGGTCAATGCATGATGCGACAGTCGGCACCACGAAGGCGCTTGAAATATTAGCCCCGGCCAAGAGCGGGAGGGTGCAGATCTTGGTGACAGCGTCATGGGCGGAATTGGCGTGCACAGTACACATCCCGGGTAAGCCTGAGTTCAGTGCAATGAGCATGTCCAGGCTTTCCGCTTCGCGAACCTCTCCTACTATCAAGCGATCAGGACGCATTCGGAGCGCTTCCTTGACAAGCCGCCGCAGAGGAATTTCGCCCTCACCCTCAAGGTTGGGTTGGCGGCATTGCAAACCCACCACGTCGCGCAGAGGCAGCTGTAGCTCAAAGATTTCCTCAACAGTGATGACGCGTTCACGGGAACCGATGCTTGAAGCCAGGCAGTTCAACATGGTGGTCTTCCCCGCTTGGGTTGCCCCCGACACCAGAATGTTCAATCCGCTGGCTACCGACGCTCCCAGGAATCTGGCAGCCTGGGGTGTCAGGCTGCCGAGCTCAACCAGATGTTCGAGCCGGCTTGCCCTTGCGATGAACTTCCTGATGTTAACAGCCCAGTGCTTTCGGGTGATGTCCGGGATCGCTACATGCAATCTGGAACCGTCCGGAAGGGCCGCGTCCACAAAAGGGGACGAAAGATCCACACGGCGCCCGGAACTCTTGAGCATCCTTTCAACAAGATCGTGCACTTGCTGCTCACTAAGACTGATGGCCGTCAGCTCGGACTCCCCATTGCGGGCCACGTAGATTTCGTGCGGCGCGTTGATCCATACCTCTTCAATTCCGGGATCATCCAGAAGTGGCTGCAGGGGGCCAAATCCGGCCACCGCATCAAAGATTTGTTGTCGGGCGGCCTCGAGCTGTCCGAGCGAAGGCAGCGGGCCCAGTAATGCCCGTTCGTCGTAATCGTTGACTGCGGCGTCCACTAGGAGCCGCACGTCCTTGGCTTGTTCCAATGGATCCAAGCCGCGGCGTCGTATGAGCTCCCGGACTTCTCCTTCGACGATTTCTACAGCATCCACATCTTTCCCCGATGATCGCGAGCACGTAAACGAGAGGCGCATCTCGAGTTCTCACGCTAGGCGAGCGGATTCGGGGCCTCAAGTTGCCGTGAAGCGCATGTGGATAACTGTCACCAACTGTCACCTCAGCATCGTCAATCCCACTAGTCACTCCAGTTTCGGAATGTTAGGGTAAGCCCGTTAGGAGCTGGCCTTTGGTCTCATGCGCAAGCGCCCGCCCTGGAGCTTGTCCGCAAGCCACCCCATGCGCCGCTGAGCCGCGGTACAGGGCCGGATGTGAAAATGAACATTAAGTCGATGGACCCGGTCCGCCGCATCCCGCTGGCACGTGCAGCCCTGGCGCTCACTCTCGCCTTGGTGGGGGGAAGTTGCCTTGGGGCGCCTGCAGGGGCCCAGACCCCCGGACCGCAACCGGCTCCGCAGTCGGAAGCCCAGGACACTTCGCCATCGCAGGGTCCCCGCCCGGCCGGAAACGGTTCCGGATCAGCGACCCCCGGCAGCGAGTTGCCGGGTAATACGTTGGTACCCAAGCAGCAAGAGCCGCTGCCCGCCGTCGAACCTTCACCAGCTGTTGCACCGCCGCAAGCCTCGAAGGCCTTGGGTCAGGGTGAAGCCCAACGGCCGACGCCCCAGGCAACGCCTGGCACCGCACCCAATGCCGATGCCATGAAAGCGGCCATGCGGGCAGCAATTCCGGCCGGTGGCGCTGAAATGGGCCAGCGATCGCCAAGGGTGTTGTCGTCAAAGCAACAGAGCGCAAGTGCACCGCCTTCGGGAGCACGTTCAATAGGCGGAGCAGTGAATTCGGTGGTTCCCATGGCGGCCGACCCGGGTCACTGGCGCCCAACCATCGGCATCGCCGGGCAGGATGTCAGCGCCCACCAAGGCAACGTCAACTGGCAAAGCCAATGGAACCAAGGTTCCCGATGGGCCTACGTCAAGGCGTCCGAAGGCAACTACTACCTCAATGAAAACTACACACAGCAGTACAACGGCTCCCGTGACGTAGGCATGGTCAGGGGCGCCTACCACTTCGCTATCCCCAACTGGTCATCGGGCGCGGACCAGGCCAGGTACTTCGTGGCAAACGGTGGCGGTTGGACTGCCGACGGTTACACCCTCCCGCCCGTCCTGGACATCGAATACAACCCCTACGCCGGACGCACCATCAACGGCTTCTACTTCGGCAACACTTGCTACGACATGTCTAAAGCCCAGCTCGGACAATGGGCGGCTGATTTTGGTAACACCGTCAAGGCCCTCACCGGCCGCTTCCCTGTCATCTACAGCACCACCGATTGGTGGAACACCTGCGTGGGGAACCCGACCTTCGGAAACTATCCGCTGTGGCTCGCCTCCTATTGGAACAACCCCACCAACTCGCCCGGGAACATGCCCGTCAGTTGGGACAACTACACCATGTGGCAGTACAGCAGCACCGGTCCCTTCGAAGGTGATTCAAACATCTTCAATGGCACCTATGACCAGCTTCGAACCTTCGCGCGAGGCGCCTCCCGCCCTTCCAGCCCTTCGATCCGATCCGGGGCCGACCTACTCGCCGTCATGCCCTCCGGGCGCCTGGACAATTTCCCGGCGGACGGACAGGGCCGCATCACAGGGCCGGTAGCCATAGGGTCCGGTTGGGGAACCGCGCAATCCGTGCACGTCGTTGACTGGAACCAGGACGGCGTCCAGGACATCCTCGCTCAATGGCCCGATGGCTCGCTCCAAGTCTTCAGAGGAACGTCGGGCGGCGGTTTCCTCACTCCCATACCCGTGGGAACAGGGTGGCAGGAGATGTCGCTGACCGTGGGATGGTGGAACTCCAAGGACGCATATCCCGGTGTTATTGGGCAGGATGGCAAAGGAAACCTCTACCGCTATACGAATGCCGGCGCGGGCGCCCTCAGCGGCGGCGTGCTGATCGGGACCGGATTCGGTGGGCACCAGTTCAACCAATTGGACTTCGACGGTGACGGCAACCAGGACATCGTCTCCCGAACCAACGATGGCACTATGCGCCTCTACCGTTCAAACGGCGTAGGTTCGTTCTTTGCCGAACCGAGCCGGGTGATTGGAAACGGCTGGTCTGCCATGACATCGGTGAGCTCCGCAGCCGGTTTCAACGGCGCCGGTTCGCAGGGACTTCAAGCCCGAACCGCCAACGGCGACCTTTACTACTATCCTGCGGTCTCCGAGTCCTGGGGTAACCGCTTCCTCATCGGCGTGGGCTGGAATGACGCAAACGTCATCAGTGGAGCGCCTGTCAACGTCGAGGCAACTCTGGGAGTCGACACGCAAGACGTCGTCGCTGCCCGCCAGGACGGCAACCTGTACCGATACCCGGGATCAGGTTCCACTTCCTTACTGCCTGCCGAACTTATCGGCGTACAGTGGACCGGCCTAAAGGCAGGTTTCCTGACAGACTGGAACAAAGACGGCGCCTTGGACATCCTTGCGCAATGGAATGACGGGCGGCTCAGCGTCTACCCGGGGTTCAAGGGTCGTGGCTACGGGGCCCCGATCAGCCTCGGCACCGGCTGGAAGGACTGGACCCTCACAGTGGGTTCGTGGAAGAAGTCCGATGCCAGGCCCAGCATCGTAGGATACGACCCCTCAGGTCGTTTATTCCATATCAGCAACCCGTCCGGCACCGGATTGGGAGCGCGCGTGCAGATTGGTACGGGTTGGTCCGGCTTGAGCATCATCCAGATGGACTTCGACAAAGACTCGAATATGGATCTCCTGGCCAAGAATACTGCCGGCGAGTTGGTGCTCTACAGATCAAATGGCAGTGGATCATTCGTGCAGGAACCGGCCAACACCGTGGGGGTTGGCTGGAACGTGATCAACAGCTATGGAGCCATCCGTGGATTCGCCGGAGCCGGGTCCACCGGAATCCTGGCACGGACAACTGGCGGCGATCTGCGTTACTACCCTCTGGGACAGAAGGGAAGCTGGGGCACGCCCACCAGGGTGGGCACCGATTGGGGCGCTCTGAAAATTTTCACCCCCGCCGGTTAGGCCCCCGCCGGTTAAGCCCCCCCGGATCGGCCCAGCTCAGCTGAGGTCCCGGAATTTGAGAAGGACCTGCACGCTCCATAATTGAGCGTGCAGGTCCTTTCGCATTTGGAAAAACTCTCTAAAGGAAACAAATAATGTTTCGGTCGAAGGACGGGGTCTAAATCACGGGGTTGCGTGATCTAATGAAGGTGGTCTCACGTATTGGCTGTTCAGCGCATTCGGGAAACGGGCTTTGTTTGGGGGCAAACGAAGGTCACCAATGCGCACAATCAAGGAGTGATCTTTCATGGCGTTTACCGTTTCAACGGCCAAGGTCAGCATTTCGCCGCCGCTTGACGTCAATCCCTACATGGCGGGGTACGGGACTCTCGACGGCGGCCGGGAGGCCACCAGCAGTGCACCCTACGAATCATTGTGGGTTCGTGCGATCGTACTGTGGGAAAACGGCTCCCCCAACCTGATCATGAGCGTGGACATTCTTGCCCTCCCCAGGTCTATCCACCAACGGGCCCGGCAACGAATCCTGGCGCTGGCGGGCTGGTCCAACGGCGACATCCTGATCCAGTCCACGCACACCCACAACGGACCGGCCGTGGTGGACACCCTGCATCCGTTCATGTGCTATGGGTTGTCGGATCTGTCCATGGTGGAGACGTACAGCCAGCATTTGGAGAACGATCTCGTACAGGCTGCCAGTGAAGCGCTGAACGCAGCCCAGACGCCGGTCACCTTGGACTACAAAGTCACCACTGCCAGCATCGCGTACAACAGGGTGGGATTGCCCTATCTTGAGAACACTGTTCCGGTCATCGTCGCGCGCAAGCCAAACGGCAACGCCGCTGCGGTTATTTTCAACTACGCTTGCCACCCTGTGGCCGCTGGTATGCGCACGCTTTTCGACGGCGATTATCCCGCCGGAGCATGCAACTACATCGAAAACACCAACCCCGAGTGCTTTGCCTTGTTCCTCCAGGGAGCGGCTGGAGACCAGAACCCCATGGGAGTGCCCAGCTGGGAGCTGAGGGATGAGTATGCCACCACCCTCGGCGCTGCTGTTGACCGGGCCATGCAAACACCGGGAAGGTCCATTGGCAGCCCCCTCCAGACCAGCTATCAGGAAGTGCAGATCCCGCTGGACATCACGCCCACGGCCGGGAACATGGCAGCGGTACGCGCCGCTTACGCTTCCCGTCTGCCCAATCTGGACGGAAACCCGGCGTGGTACGGCCGCCATGCCCAAGTCATGATCGGTCGAATCGATAGCGGCAGCTATGAGACGTCGGTTGTCTGCCCGTTCCAAGTGTGGAAGTTCGGGGGCAGCCCTCAGCTGAGGATCGGAATCGTCGGTGGAGAGCTGGTCAGCGGCTATGCCGCATACTTCCGTGGAAGATTCGGAGGCGCCAACGGAGTGATTGTTGGTGGTTACGGAAACGAGTCCTGCTACTACGTCCCCAGTGCGCAGTTCCTGCCACCCTATTCATCCGGGGGCAGCTACGAGGGCGGCTGGGATCCTGACCATCCGGGCATTGCGGGAGGCTCCATGACCGTTTACGGACACATCGGCCACTTCCGGGGTGGAACAACAGGCGTTGAAGCAACGGTCATCAACACCCTGAACTCGATGTTCGCCTGAAAACCATCACTGCGGAAGGCCCTGGTCCAAGGAGCAGGGCCTTCGACGGTTGCACCATTTTGTAGCGGTATCGATACCCGATTCCGGGGCAAATTCATTGACCGGCACTCGCGGTACGACAACCATGGAGGTGGAGGTCATCATGAGAACCTTGTACCCGGCCGCTGCGGCGCTGATACTGCTGATTGCCGGATGCTCCGGGCCAACAGCACCGCCCGCCCCTACCGCCCCTTCCTCCGCGTCGGCACCTCCGAGCTCAACTCCTTCATCGCCAGCGTCGGATCCCGAACCCACCACAGCAGCTAGTGGCAGCGGCCAGGGTGCCGGTGCCCCTGATGATTCGGGCCGGTTTCTCTATACGTGCTCGAACCTCAACGAGGCTGTTCCGGATGTTACGTACTCAAGCCTTGCCGAGGTGTGGGCTTCGACAGAATATGTGCGGCTGTCTTCATGCACCGCGAGCTTTGAAGGCCCCCTTCCCTTCGAACCCACTGAGGATGAAGCAAGGATCATCTCCCTGGCAAAGCCCGGCATTACTCCCTCAGAAGGTCTCGACACCTACCTGACGGCACTGGCACTATGCACGCGGGTCAGCGATGACGCTGCGTCAGAGCTTTTCGGACGAAGCAGCCGGCAGATGCTGCAGGCCGCCAGTGAGCTTTGCCCGAGGGCACCACAAGGAAGAATCATAGGGCTCTGGGCATCAGGCGAACGGGCTGCAGACGGCGAGTATGCAGTAGCCGACGGCGGCCTGGTTCCGGGGAAGTTCCAGCTCCGGAAGACCCCGCCCGAGGCCTGCACCTGGTCGGTCTCGGCCTCTGATGGCAGCAAAAAGGCCTCGGGCGGGGCAGCAGAAGGTCAATCCGGAATAATCCTTGAAGAAAAAGACGTCCTAACTAGTGACAAATGCGGAATTTGGGAGAAGATGGAGTAATGCAGCCGGTAACGGCTGGGGCGAAAATCCAACTGCATGCGGAGCTGGGGAGCATCCGAATGAAGTGGGGATCCCTCGGTGGACATGCCAAGACGCGTTGTCGTCCAGCTTGGCCTAGCCGGTCTCGTTCTTACAGGCTGCTCGGTCAAGGTCGTTGAAAATGTTGAGCCATTCAAACTGGGCGTGACGAATGCCGGCGATGCCGACAAACCACGCGTCGAAAGACCTGAACCAGTAAAGCGCTATCAATTCGAGTGTCGCGGACCCAACGGGAATCCGCTCATCATCTTGTCGAGCCTTCAAGAGGTTTGGGCAAACACCCAATACAAAAAATTCTCCGACGTCGTAGTGACTTATGTGGGCCCTCAGCCCCAAGTATTGGAAGCGGAAGAAAATGCCGCGGTTAATGTCGCTGTAGAAGCCGGAGCCACCGGCGCGCGCACTGACATTTGTCTTGCGATTATCAAAGCCTGCACCAGAAACAATCCGCCAACCATCAGTACCGCACTCTATGGGCTTGGTGGAGTTCCCATTGTTAAGGGAGCGCTCACGCTGGCCCCCATGGCACCTCAGGCCGCAGTCCTGACCAAGTGGCTGAAGGAAGTGGCGTGATGGAACAGCAAAAAAGGAACGACGCCGGTTGGCGGCTTCGGGGACACAAGATCATCACAGCATTGGCTGCGGTTCTTCTGACGGTGGCAGGTATGTCGGCGGTGGTCTCAAGCACCCCAGCCCATGCAGACCAACAGAAACAAATCATTGGGATCGGGCTTACCAAGCCGGCGGGGACGGTGCTGGACCCGATTGGGCGGATGTGGGTTTCAGACAGCGTGGCCGGTTTCTGCCGGATGTCCGAACCAGTGAACGGAAATGCAGGCACCATTGAACAGGACACGTGCCTGGGCGGAACCTCACCCGATGCCGGGCCAGGACCCAAGGTTCCAGGAGTCTCCATCGTCCTTGATCCGACGCCTGGATCCATAGGCAACGGTGATGAGACAGCATTCATCCCCGACTCCGCTGTGGGGAGTTCACATCTTGTCCGGGCAGTGTGGAATCCGCCGCTGGACCTCTTCGAATACAGCAGTACGCTGACGGTCCTCGATGGCGACGTTCGTCCCAATGCAGTTTCCGACGGCCCTGACGGCAACATTTACCTGTCTTTCGCAAATGCCCGCTCCATCATCAAGATCGTTGATCCGACCATCATGCATCCGAGCATCGAATCCATCGCATCGGTCACCACTCGGGCGCTGGGCCTTGTTGCAGCAGGCTGGGACAGCAACGGACACGTCAGTGTCTATGTACTCGAAACCAGTGGCCTCCGGGCATTCTCCGCTCCGGGCAACGGTGAAATGACAGATTACGTACCGTTGACCTCCTACAACGTAGGCGTCGCTTCAGCGATCTTCTACGACTACGACGCCCACGTTATCTACACAGGGACGAGCAGCGGCACCACGGCGGGCGCAGACAAGGTATCGCGGCTAAACCTCAGCACCGGCGCAGTCGACAACCAATGGGCCTTGGGATTCAGCAAAATCAGCGGCCTGGGCATGCGTGGGGGTCAACTTCTGGTCCTGGACGATCCGGGACAACTGGGCTCAACCCCGGGTACCGGCCGGGGCAGTATCAGCATCCTTGGCGGCGCGGTGGCCAAAATTACCTCAGGACCCACGCTGGCCAACGGTGCACTGGCCCCCAACCCCGAATTCACCAATGACACCACACCAACGTTCGTTGTGACAGCTGAACCGGCCGGCAGTGCCTTGGAATGTTCAATGGGCGGCACGTGGGTGAACTGCACAGGCGGAACGTATACGTCAGCTGCACTGCTCAACGGACCCCAGACCTTCTCCGTAAGGCCTGCCCCGGGTGGAGTCCCGGTGTCCAGGAGCTTCACTGTGGACACGGTCGCACCTGCTGCGCCTGTCTTCACCGCTCCAAACAGTGGACAGGTAGTCAACGGTAAACCTGTCCTGGGTGCCACGTTCGAGCCGGGAACAGCGCTCACCTGTTCAGTCGACTCGACGGCCGACGCCGCTTTCCAGGCTTGTGTACCCGGAGACACTTTCACGCTCACCACAGAAGGTGCGCACACTTTGAGGATCCGCAGTACAGACCGGGCCGGCAACGTCAGCCCCGTTGCTGCACAAACAGTGACAGCTGATCTGACCGCCCCCCAGGTGGCCATCACAGCTCCGGCCAGCGGAGCTACCGTAGGTGCTGGCTACCAGTTCCAATTTGGCTCCAGCTCCCCGGACGTGGCGGGATTCCGCTGTCGCTTGGGAACCGATGCCTTTACCGCATGCACCTCGCCGAAGGTCTACGCGGACATCGCGAACGGACCAAAGAGGTTCGAGGTAGAGGCCAGGGACGGGGCAGGCAACACCACTGTTGCGGGCGTCAACTTCACGGTCTTCGTAGCTGACACGACTCCACCGACGGTGACAGCCAGTCCCGTAGGCGGAACATACGGACCTGCAACCAAGGTCACGCTGACCGCGAATGAGCCCGATGCCAAGATCTACTACACGGACAATGGCACCACTCCCACCGCTGCCAGCACGCTCTACACCGGTCCCATCACCATGGGAAACAAGACCATCCAGTACATTGCCGTGGACGCAGCCAACAATGCCTCCGCACCTCAATCCCAGGTGTACGTACTGGACAACGTCGCCCCAACGGTGACTGCAAGCCCCTTGGGCGGAAAGCTCACCCTTGGTCAAAAGGTCACGTTGACTACGGAGTCCGGGGCGAAGATCTACTACACCACGGACAACTCCACTCCAACCGTTTCAAGCCCCTCCGGGACCACGACGGTGACAGTTACTCCGGCGTCCACTACCACGGTGAAGTACTTCGCGGTTGATGCTGCCGGGAACCAATCCGCGGTGGCCTCGCAGACGTACACACTTCCAGCGGCGCCGGCAAACACTTGGAAGGACTACAACTCCGACGCCAAAAATGACGTCCTCGCCAGGGACGCTGCTGGTACGTTGTGGCTCTATCCGGGCAATGGCACCGGCGGTTGGTTGGGCAAGGTCAACACCGGTACATCGTGGAACAACTACAACCTGATCATCCCCACGCGGGACTTCAGCGGCGATGGACGAAGCGATGTGCTGGCGAGGGATGCGTCGGGCCAGATCTGGCTCTTCAGGGGCAACGGCGCAGGTGGGTGGCAACCTGCGGAAGCTGTAGGTGCCGGCTGGAGCGGCTTCACGGCCGTGTTGGCACCGGGCGACTTCAGCGGAGACGGCAAATCCGATGTCCTGGCCAGGGATGCCTCCGGAGTGCTGTGGCTCTACAAGGGTGACGGACTAGGTAAGTTCAGCGCCGGCCGGACCCAGGTCGGAGCAGGGTGGAACGTCATGAATGCCATCTTCAGCACCGGCGACTTCAACGGTGATTCGAAGACCGATGTCATTGCCCGGGATACGGGCGGCGGCTTGTGGCTCTACCCAGGCAACGGCAGCAGCGGCTGGGGAACGCGCACGCAGATCGGCAGCGGATGGAGTGGCATGACGGCGCTGCTCGGACCTGGCGATTTCAACGGCAACGGCAAAGCTGATGTCCTCGCCCGGGATGCCAACGGCAATCTGTGGCTCTATCCCGGCAACGGTTCCGGCGGCTGGCTGGCCTGGGGCCAGGTCGGCAACGGATGGCAAGGATTCACTTCGCTCCCCTGATAGGGGCCGGACGTAGCTTGCTGTTTCGAGGGGTGCATCGGAGAATATCCGGTGCACCCCTTTTGTCTGCCATGGGCGGCGAAGCTGCTGCCCTTCCACAGAAGGCATCCAACAATGAACTAGACTGAGGGTTTGCAAGGAACTCGTGACACCAGCGTTGCGGGCTGCGGCTGGCGTTCAAGAATTCGTCGGCACGAACTACCGAGGAGAGTCTTGACTTTCGACCAGGCAGGCCAACCGGATCTCTCCGTTGTGATCCCGGTCTATAACGGAGAACGGATTTTGGCGGCAACAATGGCCCGTCTTTCCGGCTACTTGACCAGTGGCACCTCCGAGATCATCATCGTGGAGAATGGTTCTTCCGACAAAACACTCGAGGTCGCCCACAAGCACGCGGTGGACACTCCCCACGTGACGTTCCAGGTTCTCCAGAGCCAAAAGGGCATGGGAAATGCCTACCGCAGGGGCATCGAAGCCAGCTCCGGCCGCCGGGTACTCCTTACGGCCGACGATCTCCCCTTCGGCACGGATGATCTGGACGAAGACAAGAAACTAGCCACCAAACCACACGTTGTCATCGGTTCGAAGGCCCACAAGGACTCGGTCACTGAGCGAAGTGCAATCCGTGGAATCACCACCTTCGGCTTTAAGACCCTGCGTCAGGTCATCCTTGGATCCAAGATCGGCGACTCCCAGGGAACCCTGATTGTTGACGGCGAGTGGCTTCGAAGCATGGTTGACCGCTTCGACGATCCCGGGTTCCTCTTCAGCACCCAAGTCGTCTATGCCGCTGAAAAGCAAGGCTTCCAGATCGTCGAAGTGCCCGTCACTCTGGCACCCGACGACGAACCGGGCGAAACAACCATCCGGACTGCCGACGTCGTGAAGATGTTCAAAGGACTGGTGGCCATGCGTCGCCGCCGGCGGGAGTTCGCCGCGGCTCCCAGCGCGGGAACGCACGCCTCATGACGGATTCAATCGCAGAGACTCCGTCAAACGACAACGATCTGAACCAGGAACAGCCGCCTGCAAAGACCACGAAAGCCAAGCTGGTTGACTTCGCACGGCGCGCGCTGGTGGTCATCGTTTTCGCCGCCGCAGTGTACTTCATTGCAGTCCAATGGCCGCAGGTGCAGGCCACAGTTTTCGCCCTGCAGTGGTGGCAGGTCCTGCTGTCCCTCTTGGCACTCATCCCTGGTGTTCTCCTCGGGATGTTTATGTGGCGCGTCGTCATGGCAAGCCTCCTACGGTCAGTAGACATCGAACCCCAGGGCTTGGTGCTCAACCAGATCTACCTCGTCGGCCAAATCGGCAAATACCTGCCCGGTTCCGTGTGGGCGTTCGTGCTGCAGATGGAGCTTGGACGTAAGAACGGCATCGCGCGTGCGCAGGTGTTCGTTGCATCCCTGGTGAGTACGGGGATCACCATCGGAGCGGCATTGGTAGTTGGAGCTTCGGCTCTTCCGATACTGGTCCAGCGTCAGCCAAATCTGCAGTGGCTGTACGTCATACTCCCTGTAGTGATCCTGGCGATGAACCCGAACGTTGTGACGTTCCTGGTCAATATCGTCCTGCGGGTCTTCCGCCGTCCGCCGCTTCCCGAGCGTATTCAGGCCAACACCATGGTGAAGGCCTTCATCCTTGGCGTTCTGATGTACCTGTGCTTTGGCCTGCACTTGTGGATCCTGGTCGGCCACGAGGCCACCCTGGACCTCGCGACGTTCCTGGTCCTGACCGGCGCTTTGGCGCTTGGCATGACCTTGGGTGTACTCGCATTCCTGCTTCCTGCCGGCGTTGGTGCCCGGGAAGCCATCCTCATCCTTGCCCTGGCCGGAATGATGAGCGCCGGCGCTGCAACAGCAATCGCAGCCCTGTCACGAATCATGTTCACCATTGCGGACCTGCTGTGCGTCGGTATCGCTTTTGTTCACTTCCGGTGGCGGCAGCAGTCCGTCTCCAAGACCCCCGCTGACTCCACCGCCGAGGCCAAGTAGCGGGTTCCGGATGCCCCGGGCCAATATTCAGACTTATGCCGCGCGCTAAGGAGCAAGCCAAGACCATGACAGCAGGAACATCCGGGGCTACTGCCCAGCGCCCGCCGGTTGCCCGGCGGCGCTACTTCTTGCAGCACGACTGGCATTGGGGCATAGTCACTGCCGCCATAGCAGCCGTCGCCTCCATCATCCCCCGACTCTTCAACCCCACGTTCTATTACTGGGACGACATGATGCAGTCCTTCCTCCCTCTGTGGCGGCACATGGGCGAGGAAATACGGTCCGGCCGATTCCCGCTCATGGAGCCAGGCGGCTGGGTTGGCGGGAACATTGTGGCCGAGGTGGGCTACGGTATCTTCAACCCGGTCAACATCGTCAACTCTGTCATTGTTTCGAACTTCGAGAACCTGTCTCTGGCGAGCTATTTCATCATCGTCCAGTTCATCGCGTTGCTCGCATTTGGTACGTTCATGCTGGCCCGCGATTACGGTTCCAACCGGCCGCTTGCCTTGGCCGCCGGCGTAGCCATCCCCTTCAGCGGCTTCACGCTCTTCTACGAAGCAGCCCGCTGGCCGGGAGGCCTCATGGCCTTCGCTTGGATTACCGTTTTCTGGTGGTCGGTCCGACGCTACGCACGTCGCAACACCTCCCCGTTCCTGCCGTTCCTGTTGGGCTTCCTTACCATGACGGCCGGGAATCCCTACGGAGCCATTGGCGTCATCCTGGTCCTGGCAGCAGTCGCCGTCGAACTGATGCTGATGAGGCACTGGCGTCGGCTCATTCCAATCGTCATCGTCGGCGCCTTGGTGGGTCTGACCGCTGTCCTGGTCTATTTCCCCCTGCCACTCAGCTCCGCGGTGACCGTTCGCCAGCAGAACGAAATCCTGAATGACCTCTTTCTCGCTCCGGACATGTCATCGCTGCTAACGATGAGTACATCCTCGATGATGCCTCGGATCAACAACTTCTGGGCCCCCATAGACAACGTTCCCTCAAGTTACTTGGCGTGGTTCGTCCTGCCTTTGCTTCCGTGGCTGGATTTCCGCAGCTTCCGTAACCGCTCGCGCCAAATATTCAGCATCTACATCATCACTGGCATTTACTTCCTGCTGACCTTTGCCCCCTCCCAGGTGCTCGTCTTCCGCTGGCCCATCCGACTCATCGAATACGTCTACCTCGGCGTCATCGTCCTCGTCGCGGTGGTGGCCTCAGCCGGTTTGAAGACCTCATCCTGGAAGAAACGGTTGTTCATCACCGTCGCCATCCTCGGCTTTGGGACCTACCGGGCCTGGTCCATGGTGCCCGGCGGCGGCAAATGGCAGATTTTCACACTGTTCGTGACGCTTGTTCTGGTGGCTTTGGCTGTACTTGGATGGAAACGGTTCGGCTACCGGGGGCTGGCGGCAGTGATGGTGGTGGGAACGATCGCGACGCTGGGCATGCAGTCCAGGCAGTTCATCCCTAACAATGCTGTTGCCGGCATCGGCTCCCCCGTGGATGCGGACACGCTCCGTGACGCCACCAGTAGCTACAAAGGCAACACAATCCAGATCTTCAACACTATGAAGATCACTGGCCAGGAATTCACTGAGGGCCGCCTCCTCTACGGCAATCAGATCCTCAATGCAGACGTCAACAACAGCATGGGCCGCTATAGCGGAATCAGCTTCACAACATACGTCAATGCCTTGTGCATGAACTACCGGGGCGAGACCTGCCCTCTGGCCTACACTGAGCTGTTCAAACAGGCCTCCGGGGAAATCGACGTAACGTTGGCTGACGTTCTTCAGGTCGAGACGGTGTCCGTCCAAAAGACGCTGATCGCCCCTGACCAACTCACCGTTGCCCCGGGCTGGTCAATTGTGGCCTCGGATGAGACCAGGACCATCCTTCAGCGGGATAACCCGTTGCCCTATCCAGGCACCGTTTCCTGGGCTTCAGATGGCATCTCCGTCAAGGATTCCGTCAGGAACGGCAATGACGAACACATCACCTTGTCCGGAGACGGCACTGCGGGAAAGCTGACGCTTGCCCGTCTCGCATGGCCCGGCTACACCGTCACGGTTGATGGCGAACCGCAGAAGCTCACGCAGGGTCCGGCAGGAGTAATACTGGTGGATGTCCCGGCCGGCGCCACATCCGTGGACGTAACGTTCACGACGCCGGGCCTCACCATGGGTCTCGCCGCTCAGGGCGCTGCATGGTTCGGCATTCTGTTGTTCACGGTATTCCACTATGTTCGTCGGCATCGCCGCACGCGGTCAGAGGCAGACGTTTTACCGGTTTCAGCTGAGAAGGTCGCTGTCTAAGCGGCTGAAAGGCAGTAGAGCCACCCATAAGTCAGAAGAGCGTCCGCCCCAAAGGGGGCGGACGCTCTTCTTTGTGGACCCCTGGCAGGTGCCTTCAGCAGCCATTAAGTAGTGCGGGCGGGGCCCCGTTCCCGCCTATTGCTACTCACATACGACAAAGGCCACCGCGCATCATACAGAGATGATGTGCGGTGGCCATATTACTGTCCACCGTAGGGTTCAAACAGCCAGTACCTGCTAGTTGCTATCGCGAAGCCATGCCACAGCCTGGTCAGCGGGGCCTTCAAACTGCACCGTGCCGGAGGCAAGCACAACTCCCCTGTCGCAGATGCGCGAGATCATGTCGAGGTCGTGGCTGACCACAACCAGCGTCCGTCCCTCATCCGAAAGCTGCTTGATTTTAGCCAGACACTTCTTCTGGAAGGGTTCGTCGCCCACCGCCAAAATCTCATCCACCAAGAAGATATCGGGCTGAGTGTGGACTGCTACTGCGAAAGCAAGCCTCAGGAACATACCGGAGGAATAGAACTTCACTTCGGTGTCGATGAACTGCTCTATCTCGGAGAACGCAACGATTTCGTCGAACTTCTCGTTGATTTCCTGCTCGGTCATTCCGAGGATAGCGGCATTGAGGAAGACATTCTCGCGACCGGACAAGTCCGGGTGAAAACCTGCGCCAACTTCGATCAACCCGGCAACGCGACCCTTCGTGCGGACTGTGCCTTTGTCCGGCAGGATAACGCCGGAGATGAGTTTCAACAGCGTGGATTTACCCGAGCCGTTGAAACCCAACAAAGCCACGGTCTCCCCTGGCTGAATCTCGAAGCTCACGTCATGGAGTGCATCGAACTTCTTGCTGAGGTCGCTTTTCCGGCCCTTCACCAGCCATACCAGGGTCTCCTTGAGGGAGTGCGAATGGCGGAGATTGAAGGTCTTCTTAAGGCCCTTGACGATTATTGCGGCGCTCATCTAGACCTCCTGCGCAAAGTGGCCCTCAAGTCGTCGGAAGACGAGTTGGCCGATGATAAGGAACAAGGCAGCCATGCCCAAACCAATCAATCCCGTCCACATCAGATGTGGAGGCAGTTCGACTGGACGGTCAACAGTGGGATACCAGAAGGCCCAGTGGAACAACTCGACAGCCACCGTGATCGGGTTGAGCTGGTAGATGAACAACACCCAAGGCGGTGCCAGCCGGCGGATCATGGTCCAGTCATAAAGCACGGGCGATGTCCACGTGACGATCATCATCAACATGTCGACGATGTTCTCAGCATCGCGGAAGAAGACATTGACGGCTCCGGCCAAGAGGCCCAGGCCGGTCGCCGTTACTGCCACAATGACGAAGCCCAGAGCAGCTCCAATGAGCTGCATAATGTCCGGTTTCCACCCGCTGAGCAGCGCAGCTGCCAACAAGACCACCAGTTGGGGAAGGAAATGAACCGCTGCCACCCAGACAGAGGCTACCGGGAACAGCTCCCTTGGCAGATAGATCTTTTTGACCAGCGCGGCATTCGACACGATTGATCTCGTGGCATTCGAGAACGCTTCCGAGAAGAAATTGATGACGATGACGCCGGAGAACATGTACAGCGCGTAATTGGGAATCTGATCCCCTACGCGAAGCACAATCCCCAAAGCGAAGAACAGCACAACGTACTGAACCAGAGGTTTGACGTAGGACCAGGCAAGGCCCAGGACAGAACCCCGGTACCTCACACGGAGTTCCTTACGCACGATCAATTTCAGGAGATAGCGGCGCCGGTAAACATCCAGCAGCCCCGCTCCTACCCCGGGAACAGCATAGGTATCAGTGGAAGTCGTCATCGCTACTTGCTGGGCTCCGAGGCTTCGAAGGTTTTCCGCCACGATTCCATGGAAGTAATCTCAGGAAGCGCCTCCTGGTACTGGGCCCGAAGGGTCTCCCAGTTGGAGAAGAGCTGCGCATGGAGCCTGGCGGATTCGACCAGCAGCTGCCGGGCCATCTTGGGATCCCGCAAATGCCAGGAAGCCCCTGTGCCGTCCGCGTTGGACACAACGGCACTGTCCAAGTGCGCCAAGCTCCACCATTTGCCATCCTGATGAGCTACATGCGCTTCAGGGTTGGCCTTCGCGGTATCACGGACAGGCGCAAGCGTCTGCTTAAGGACAGTCTTCACGGCCCAGGGAAGCAGGCCCAGCGCCCCGGGCTGCTTGTAGGATTGCGGCTTCTTCGGAGGACGCTTGCGGAAAACTTCCGGGAACGCAGCGGGGTCCGTCTTGACCTGGGAGTCCTGGAATTCCTCCCGCATGGCACGGAGCTGAGGCATGGTGGTGGGCAGTTGCTCGTGCAGATTGCCCGGTCCGGCAAGTACATCCCGGAGCGCCATAACGCGGGCCTGCTCGGGGTAATACTGCATTGACACCAGGTGCTTGACATCCGTGTTCAGGCTCTCCCGCAAGATGCGTCCGCCCTTGGGGAACGGCGAATGCAAGAGCGTCGCGATGAGACGATTGCGTTCGTGGTAGTAGGCCTGCCAGTCTACGGAGTCGTCCTTATCGGCCCAAGAGACATGCCAAACTGCAGCCCCGGGAAGGGTGACTGTTGGGAAGCCGGCTGCGCGGCCGCGGAGGGAATACTCCGCGTCGTCCCACTTAATGAACACCGGGAGGGACAGGCCAATGGTCTCCACAACCGTCTTGGGGATAAGGCACATCCACCAGCCGTTGTAGTCTGCATCCCAGCGACGGTGAAGCTGAGGCGTGGAACGCAGACCTGCATTGGAGAAGTCGTGATTACCGAGCCCTTCCACCGGGCCCCAGAGGAACCGGTAGAAGTTGACGACCTCTGAGTAGGCGTGCAGGACCGACTTGTTGTACATGTCGAACATGTGGCCGCCAACAATGGTCGGCTTGCGGCAGAGGTCGGCAAACGCCACCGCACGCATGACTCCCTCTGTTTCCAGCTCGATGTCGTCGTCGAGCAGCATGACGTAGTCGCTCTTGTCAGAAACAACCATTTCGTACATGTTCCGGGCAAAGCCGCCAGAGCCGCCCAGGTTACCCTGGTTGATGATCCGGAGTTGATCACCCATGGACTCTGCAACGGTGTCGAAGCCAGCTTCGTCAGCTACCTTCTTGTTGCCCTGATCCACGATGATGAGCTCGGCAAGGATTTCCCGGAGACCCGCGTCGGCATCGATGGACTTGATGGTCTCGAGGCAGTAATCGGCGCGATTAAACGTTGTGACGCCGAGCGTGACGCGGCCTTGTGCGCGACCCTCATCAGGGACGGCCCAATGAGCACTCTTGAGCGTCATGCCGTCGCCGCCGGCAATGAGATCAAACCAGTACCAGCCGCCGTCGCCGAAGGGAGCCAATGTCAGCTCGAAATCATTAGTGGACGAGCCCTCCACCAAAATCGAATCAACACGCTGGGCCGCACCACGAGCGTTGGAACGGTACACGATGACCGTTCCTTCGCCCTCGGTTTCAATGTGAAGAACGGTCTTGGTAGCAATAGTCCACTTACGCCAGTAGCTGGCAGGGAAAGCGTTGAAGTAGGACCCGAATGAAAGGCGCTCCCCACGGCGGACCTGGACGGAGCCGCGGCCCAGGATGTCTTCGGGGTGGAGCTTCCGTGCCATGCCGATGGCCTGTACATCGGTATTCCCGCCGCTCCTCTGGACCTTGTTGGTGTCAGGATCCACGTACAGCGGCAGAGTGTCGAGGTCACGGTTGGCGGGGAAAATTACGCGCTGGACAATCCGCAGGTTCTCTTCCGTCGGTGCCGGGGTTTCAGCGGCAGTAGTGCCCGTCATGGAGATCTCCTGGCTTTCGTTTGTTGTAGCGGTCATGCGTCCACTCCCCCGCTTTCAAGCTTGGCGCCGCCGGTAAAGTGCGGCTTGATCTTGTTGTCGTACATGGACAAAGCCGAACCGATGGCCATGTGCATGTCGAGGTACTTGTACGTTCCAAGACGGCCACCAAACAGAACCGATTTCTCGCCCTTGGCGAGGTCACGGTACGCCAGGAGCTTCTGACGGTCATCAGAGGTGTTTACGGGGTAGTAAGGCTCGTCGCCCTTCTCAGCAAAGCGCGAGAACTCACGCATGATGACGGTGGCGTCCTTGGTGTAGTCGCGCTCAGGGTGGAAGTGACGGAACTCGTGGATGCGCGTGAACGCGGCGTCAGCGTCCGGGTAGTTCATGACTGAACAGCCTTGGAAGTCCTCGATCGGCAGTACCTCTTCTTCGAGATCGATGGTGCGCCACGAGAGATCACCTTCGGTGTAGTCGAAGTACCTGTCCACCGGACCCGTGTAGATGACCGGCACCTGACCGAGGACAGATGACCGACCGTACTCGCCGTCGTCGAAGAAGTCCGTGTTCAGGACAACCTCGATGTTCGGGTGATCTGCCATGCGCTCAATCCAAGCGGTGTAGCCATCTACCGGGAGACCTTCGTAGGTGTCGTTGAAGTACCGGTTGTCATAGTTGTAACGCACGGGAAGCCGCGAGATGATCTCTGCCGGCAGGTCTTTCGGGTCAGTCTGCCACTGCTTGCCCGTGTAGTGCTTGATGAAAGCCTCGTACAGGGGACGGCCAATGAGTTGGATGCCCTTGTCATTGAGGTTCTGGGGATCGGTGCCCGCCAGTTCGCCAGCCTGCTCGGCGATGAGAGCCTTCGCTTCCGTGGGGCTCATGGCCGAACGGAAGAACTGGTTGATGGTGCCCAGGTTAATGGGCATGGGGTACACCTCGCCCTTGTGGCTGGTGTAAACCTTGTGCTGGTAGCTCGTGAACTTGGTGAACCTGTTCACGTACTCCCATACACGTTCATTCGAGGTGTGGAAGAGGTGTGCACCGTAGCGGTGAACCTCGATTCCGGTCTGCGCCTCATTCTCGCTGTAGGCGTTTCCACCAATATGGTGGCGGCGATCGAGCACCGCAACCTTCAGCCCCAACTCGGTAGCGGCGCGTTCTGCAATGGTCAGGCCAAAGAAACCCGAGCCGACGACGACGAGATCAGCGTTCACAAACTCTCCTGTGTATTGGCGTGCGGGCACAGAAATGCCCACGTCTACTTGTCAAGGCTACCCGACGTTACGATCGTTCCCCGATTCGGCGGTACGTGGCAGCAAGGCAGCAATTGTCCGGAAAAAACGAACGGGAGGCTCGGCCCTCAGGCAGCCTCCCGTTCAATACTGCAAAAAGAACAACGCTAGAGCGAGATCACGGAGCCCGTATTTGCAGACTCCAGTACCGCCTCAGCAACTCGAAGTGTCTCAAGCCCTTCGGCCATTGTGACAATGTTCATGGACTTCCCGAGCACAGCGTCACGGAATGCCTCGTGCTCCATCTTGAGCGGTTCGCGCTTTGCCAGGGCAAAACGCGTTGACGAGCCCTCGGAAACACCACGGAATGCCGCGACGGAGTCCCAATCGGTCTGGAAAGTGCCGTTCTCGATGAAGGTCAGGTCAGCCGAGATGGTATCCGCGATGTAAGCACCCCGCTCACCCAAAACCACAGTTGTGCGCTCCTTCATGGGCGACAACCAGTTGACGATGTGGTTGGTGACTACACCGCTCTTGAGGTGGCCAATAGCGGTGACCATGTCCTCGTGCTCGCGCCCGCTCCTGGACGTAGTGTGTGCCACGACGTTCACGAAATTGCTTTGCGCAAGCCAAGCCGTGAGGTCGATGTCGTGAGTTGCGAGGTCCTTGACCACACCGACATCGGCGATGCGGGACGGGAACGGCCCCTGACGACGGGTCGAAATTTGGTAGACCTCGCCGAGGTCACCGTTGCCGAGCCGTTCGCGGAGGCTTTGCAAAGACGGGTTGAACCGCTCAATGTGACCTACCGCACCGATCAATCCCCGTGAGTCGAAAGCCTCGGCAATTCGTCGGCCTGACTCGGAGTCGTTGGCTATGGGCTTCTCCACCAAGCAGTGCACTCCGGCTTCCGCCAATTGCAGCGCCACTTCTTCGTGCAGCACAGTAGGCACCGCGGCTACAGCCATGTCGATACCCTGCTCGATGAGCTGTTCAACCGAGCTGCAAACCTCAAGCCCACTGGCTACGTTGTGAGGATCACCGAAGGAATCAGCGACGGCGACGAGGTCCACGCCTTCAAGCTCGCGAATAACGCGGGCGTGGTGGCGGCCCATCATCCCCAGCCCGATAAGGCCTGCGCGCAGATTTGCCACTAGCTGCCTGCCTTCGCAATGGCGTTGACCGCGGAAACGATGCGGTCAAGGTCGTCCTGGCTCAACGAAGGATGCACCGGGAGCGACAACACACTGGCCGCGGCTTCCTCAGTGACGGGCAGGTCATCTGAAGTCTGGAAAGGTGCGAGGCGGTGGTTGGGGATGGGGTAGTACACGCCACAGCCAACGTTGTATTCCTCACGCAGTGCCTTCGCGAATCCATCACGGTCCTCGGCAATGCGAATGGTGTACTGGTGGTACACGTGCTCGTAGCCCTCAGACACCTTGGGAGTGACAACACCCTCGATGTTGGCGTCGAAGAAGGCAGCGTTCTCCTGACGGGTCTTGGTCCACGCATTGATTTTGGTCAGCTGCACGCGACCGATTGCAGCGTGAATGTTGGTCATTCGCGCGTTGAAGCCAACAAGCTCATTTTCGTACTGGCGCTCCATGCCCTGGTTGCGAAGCAGCCGGAGTCGACGCTCGACGTCGGGCAGGCCGGTGCTGACCATGCCTCCTTCGCCGGAGGTCATGTTCTTGGTGGGGTACAGGCTGAACATAGCGAAGTCACCGAAGGTACCCACCTTCCGGCCGTTGACTGCCGCCCCGTGTGCCTGGGCTGCGTCTTCGAATACCTTCACGCCGTGCTTGGAAGCGACCGCGCCGATTCCGTCTACGTCAAAGGGGTGGCCGTAGAGGTGAACGGGCATGATGGCAGCCGTGCGGTCCGTGATTTTAGATTCAACGGATGCGGGATCAAGGGTGTAGTGATCCAGGTCCACGTCCGCGAAGACAGGAGTCGCACCGGTCAAAGCCACGGAGTTGGCGGTGGCAGCAAAAGTGAACGATGGAACAATTACTTCGTCGCCGGGGCCGATGCCTGCAGCCAACAGGCCGAGGTGCAGTCCGGAAGTGCCGGAGTTAACCGCCACGGCAGCCCTGCCGTCGAGGAGGACCTGCGAGAACTCCTGCTCAAAGGACGCAACCTCCGTACCCTGTGCGAGTTGGCCGGAGGCCAGGACGGCCTCTACTGCCTTGCGCTCGTCATCACCGATGATGGGCTTAGCGGGGGGAATGAATTCGGGGCTCATGCCTCTACCTCTCGAAGGGTCTCGTTCTGTTCAACATATGTGGCGCCGGTCTCCGGGCATACCCAGTTCTCACCACTGCGCTGCAGCGGGAAACCAGCTTTACCGACCCAACCATGGCGTTTGGCCGGGACTCCGACCATCAGGGCAAAATCAGGGACGTCTTTGGCGACAACAGCACCAGCAGCCACTGTTGCCCATCGACCAATGGTCACGGGTGCGACGCAGACGGCGCGGGCACCGATTGATGCTCCTTCACGAATGGTGACGCCAACGGGCTCCCAGTCGTGAGCGCTCTTCAAGCCGCCATCCGGGCTAACCGCCCGGGGGTAAGTATCGTTTGTGAGTACCACGGCCGGGCCGATAAAGACGCCGGCCTCCAGTACCGCGGGCTCGTAGACAAGTGCATAATTCTGAACTTTGCAGTTGTCCCCCATCTTGACCCCGGTGCCAATATAAGCTCCGCGTCCTACGATGCAATTGACGCCCAATTCGGCCTGCTCGCGGACTTGGGCCAGATGCCAAATCTTTGATCCATCACCAATTACCGCCTTGTCTGAAACATCGGCGCTCTCCGCAACCACTATCACCGGTGAAGGTCCTTCCTCATTGAGCACACGCGACAACGAGATTCATCTTAGCTGAGACACCAAGCCGCGGTGTCAAGGATGCGCGTCGACGGGCTTTGCAAAAGTTGTCCACATAGGCCACAACAGCCCCCGCGCTTGAGTTCGCGGGGCCGTAGCGTGATTCGTATCAACCCCACACTTGATCACCGCCACGACGTAGAGGGAGAGCCATGGCCTTGGAGTGCACCTTGGTACGCGCCCCTGGTGCTGCTGAAACGGCGGAGCCTGAAGAACTAAGCATCGCCGTCCCGGTGGGCGCATCCGGTACGCGGGTGCAGCAACTTCTCACCGACGCGCGTGGGACAGGCGTCCTGTCCGTCGGCGGACGCCTCCTTAGCTCTCTGACGGTGGGACAACCGCCTCTCATCACAGGGGCCGTCCTTGTGGATGATGCTCCGCCTCATCGAGGAGGGAGGATCCTGTTTAGGTCCCTGATGCTGCTTACCCACACAGGCCCCGGAGCGGGTTCCATCTTCCGGATTCACCGTGGCCGATACCGAATCGGAAGGGCGTCGCCGGACATTCCTGTGTCTGATCCCGCGATGTCCAGGGAACACGCCATTTTGGAAGTATCCAGTACAGCTCTCGCGGTGAGGGCGGTAAGCGGTGCGAATCCGGTGTTCGTGGACGATCGGTCCACCAATCGTACTTTGCTCTCTTCCTCATCAACGGTGCGATGTGGCAACTCCACCTTCACAGTCGCCATGGACGGCGGTTCTTACCCACCTATATCCGTCGACGCAGGGCTGTCGATTGAAGAACCGCTGGAAGTACGCCATACCCGCCGCCAAGGAAATCGCCGGGCCATGGCCTTGGCTGCCGGCCTGCCCTTGGTAGCGGGAATCGGCCTCTCCCTGGCTACGGGGATGTGGATGTATTTGGGGTTCACCGCCATTTCAGCAATGAGCATTCTCGTCCCGTTGATCGCAGGGCGGAAAGGGCGGCTGGCCGGCAAACTGGCCATATCGCGCGCCGTCCAGGACGACATAGAACGCCGACACCGATGCTCGCCATCGGCCGCCGAGTTGGTTTTGGCAGTTCATCACCCCTCCCCTGTGGAACAACTGGCAATGGAACCTGCCACAAGAGATCCAGCCGTCACCCGGCCTGCGGCTTCGGCGGCAGAATCCCACGCACATGGGCCAGATGTATGGCTTCGTATCGGAGTCACTCAAACAGTGGCAAACATTCGACTGACTCCTGATGATCCAGACTTTCGGCAGCCCACCATTGGGGCGGCGGCGATAACGTTGGACCCCAGGTATCCCGAAGTGGCGCTGTGCGGACAGCCGGACCATACAGATGGCTTGCTTCGTTTCCTATTGATGCAGCTAGCCAGTTTCCCCGCTGCCGCGGAAACGCCTGTCGTTGTTTTTGGACGAGCGGGAAGGTTGCCACTGAGTGCCCGGTTTCTCCCCCGCGTTACGCTGGCAATCAGCCCGGAAACCGTCCTTGCCGCCCTGCACCGCGGAAGCGGGAAGATGGGCGGCAGGCTCTTCATGGTCGATGATTTCCTACCTGATGACGCGGAATTATGGTCATCCCTCCTGAAAGCCGCACGATCCTCCGGGTGGCAGGTGCTACATTGCTGCGTTTCGTTACAACGTTCGGCGGTGGTGGTTGAAATTTCACCCTCGGGAAGTGCCGGCTATGTGGAGACGGATGGCGAGCGCCGATCGTTTGTACCGGACCTGGTGTCAGCGCAAGTTTTCGACAGGTTCTGCCGTAAGTCCTCCGCCACGTCCCTCGCTGAAGACCCGGGGCAGGGCGCAGTGATTCCGGAGGAGTGTTCATTGGCTGAGTTGCTTCCCCACGGGCAACGCAGGGTACTTCGTAAGTGGACCGAGACGTCCGGGCGAAACGGGCCAATCGCGACGCTGGGTAAAGGTAACAGCGGCCCAGTGACCTTTGACTTCAGGCTCGACGGCCCCCACCTTCTGGTTGCCGGAACCACCGGCGCAGGTAAATCCGAGCTCCTGAGGACGCTGGTGTCTTCCATCGCGTTGAGCCATTCTCCGGATCACACAACTTTCCTGTTCCTGGATTTCAAGGGCGGGTCGGGACTGCAACCACTTGCTCAGCTTCCGCACTGCGTCGGACTCCTGACAGACCTCAGCAGGCACCATGTGGATCGCGCCCTTGTATCACTGCGCGGAGAGATCCGGTACCGCGAGGAGCTGTTCGCTGCGGCCAACGTGTCTGATCTTGCGCAGTATCGGCAAGCGGGCTCCGTCACCGACCCGAATATCCCGTATCTGGTCCTCGTGATTGATGAATTCCGGGTCCTGGTGGACGAGACCCCAAACACACTCCGCGAGCTAATGCGTATCGCGACTATCGGGCGGTCACTGGGCATTCACCTAGTGATGGCTACGCAGAGGCCGCAGGGAGCACTCACCGCAGATATCCGGGCAAATGTGACGTCCAGCATAGCCATGCGAGTGCAAACGGAAGCAGAGTCCATGGACATCATCAATACGAAGGCCGCCGCCTCCATACGGGTAGAGACTCCTGGGCGGGCATACCTTGCCAAAGCGTCGAGTAGCCCCGAAGAATTTCAGACAGCCTCTCTCGCGCTCTCCCCCGACAGTGAAGCATCCGGCGCAGGACCTGATGGTTCGCAGCAGGCCGTGCAATCGGCTTCGCGGGCCTTACAGCATTCCGACGTGCGGTATGCGGCCAATGAGCAAGGCTCTCCCCCGAATACCGGTCCCGAAGGGGTCGTCTCAATAGTTCGCGAGGCTTGGCGGGTACTAGGCGAGCCCTTCCCCCGGCGTCCGATTGCGGCGCCACTGACCACATCAATTCCGTGGCACGAACAGCTTCTTGTTGATGAAGGAGATGGGTCCGATGAGAAGGACCGTTGGACAGTCGGCCCCTTGGCGATGATCGATAGGCCACTGCACCAAGTTGTGGAACCGCTGGTGTGGTCGCCTTCCGAAGACGGACATCTGGCAATGATAGGCAGCGACTCCAGTGGCATGCGGGAGTCTTTCATCGCTGCATCCGCGATGCTTGCTACCCGGAGACCCCAACCCCACGTCTATATCCTGGATGCGACGGGCGCGCTTGGGCACCTCGGTCCTGAGGGCCGGATTGGCGCCGTGGTGGGCCTGCACCAATTGCCCTTGGCCACGCGGGTCTTGAAACGCCTCGCCGAAGAAATGGAACGTCGACGAAGCGCTGGTGTCTTCGAGGCAGGCAATTCACCCTTGGTCTTGATCGTGGCCGGGTGGTGCTCGTGGGCTGCAGCAATCCGGAGCGGGCCCTTCGGATACGCAGAAGGAATCCTGCAGGACATCGTCAGGGACGGTGGTTCCCTTGGCGTCACTGTTCTCATTTCAGGGGAAAGGGAACTTGTCAGCTCGCGCTTTTTTGCTGCAATACAGAACCGCGCGTATTTCCCTTTGGGATCCACCGAAGAGTCGCGGTTCCACTGGCCGCGGCTCCCGGATGTGCAATCACATCCCGGGAGGGCCGTCGTCATGGGAAAGTTTGCCAAAGAAGACGGAACCGTGGCTCAGTTTCGCGGGGCTCCGTCCAACGAGCGCTGGCCGTTCGATGATCTCGAGCCTTCCGAACCGCCTTTTAGGGTGCGACCACTCCCCGACCTTCTTCACGTCAGGGACCTTCAGGCCCTAGTGGCCGCCTTACGCGCACGGGAAGTGCCGGGCGGATTCGGCGTCGCGGCTATAGCCCGCCCGGAGAGCGCACAAGCCGCCTACGGTCATTTGCAGGGCCCGCTATGGATCGGCGTCGGCGGAGATGAAGCCGACCCTGTGTCCATGCCTCTCCGCGAAAATGGGGTCAGCACTATCCTTGGCACGCCACGATCTGGAAAGAGCTCCACCTTGGCGTCACTGCTTGCTCTCAACCCTTCGTTTCCGTGGGTATACCCGCCGGACGCGTCGACGGCTGGGACTTTTTGGCTTTCGGTCGCGCGCAAGGCTGCAGCGGGTAGCTTTTGCGCCAACAGCATTCTGCTGGTGGACGACGCGGAGACACTGGATGCCCAAGGGCGCCAGGCTTTGGCTGGCTTGGTTGGAAAAGTCCGCGGCATCATCATGACAGCGACACCAGGGCCGTCCCTGCTTTTACATCTGCCGTTCGCAAAGGAAGCGCAGGCTTCCAGCATGGGATTGGTGTTGGCGCCCGGGACACCCCACGACGGAGATCTCCTTGGCGTCCGGCTTGAGGCCGATCGCGCCGGGCGTCCAGGGCGCGGGTTTCTGGTCAACGGGCAGCAGATAATCCCCTTTCAGGGCGTCTTCACTTCAGGTTTTCCGCCGTCTGGCAAAATCCATTGAAGCCGTAAGCACGCCGCACCGGAAGGGACCGCCGGTCATCACAGTGCCGCGGACGCTCCCCCGGTCCGTGAGGCATAAGCCACAACATCCTTCTGAAATAGGAAGACGATCGCAGCCAGTGCCGGGAGCAACATTGCCAGTCCCTGCCACACCAGCCCGCCGGTCATGGTGGGAAAGCCGATGGTGAGGACAAACAACTGGGCCACGAGCGCAGCCGCCCGCGTCCACCTATAGCCACGGTAGAGGAAGTGGCCTACGGCGAATAACCAGACGGAGAAGGCCAGCAAAAGCCCTAGAGTGAAAACTGCCCCCCAAAAAGTCAGTACAGGAGCACCACGCAGCAGTTCATATGCGTACCATGCGGCGGCACCGAGGAGAGCTAGTGCTTCGAGCAGTACAACCACTGAAATGATCACAATTCCCAACGGCGGTCGAGCTACGCCAGATGAGCTTGAAGCGTTGTTCCCGGTCGCGCCGGAATCATCGCTACCGTCCGGGCCGGACACGGGCTGGGCTGGGTTTTCGGGAGGTCTTGACACACTGGCACACTACCGGACATAGTCATCTAGCAGTGAGGGCACTGGCGGCTGATGTGATGCATCGCTCACGGATTCCGAGCATTTCGACCACTAACACCCCTTGTTTACAAGGCGTTAACATGAAACGCTTGACTCAGACGACCAAGGGGGCCCATGCGGGCCCCTTTCCTTTGGAGCCTCTCGTGAATGTTTTCACAAAAGGCCCTTCTAGTTCTCACGAATGGAGTGACTGATCAGCATGGATTGGCGTAATCGCGCAGCCTGCCTCGACAAGGACCCGGAGCTCTTCTTCCCAGTCGGCAACACGGGACCAGCACTTCTGCAGATCGAGGAAGCCAAGAGCGTCTGCCGCCGCTGCCCCGTTGTGGACACTTGCCTTCAGTGGGCCTTGGAGTCCGGACAGGACGCCGGTGTTTGGGGCGGCATGAGTGAAGATGAACGACGCGCGCTCAAGCGCCGCGCTGCACGCGCACGTCGCGCTTCCTAACCCACGGACCGAAAAAGGCCGCGGACCGTTTGGTCCGCGGCCTTTTCGTTGGCTTATTCGCGCTTCTCGTTGACTCCCGCCCCCGGGAGTCAGTCTCCTGCCCCCGGGGGCTAAGCCCTGGCAAGGTTGAGGACGATTTCGACGGCGGTTCCGCCCCCTTCGCGCGGGATCCACTGGATGGACCCTCCAAGTTCGCTTGTCACGAGTGTGCGAACAATCTGCAAGCCCAGACCCTCGGTGTATTGGCCGTCAGGCAGTCCAACGCCGTCGTCTGCAATAGTCACAGTCAGGAATTCGTCGTCTCCGTCCCCTTCTGCCCTGTCGGCCAGGAGCCATACGGTTCCTGTCCGCCCCTCGAGTCCGTGCTCAACAGCGTTGGTGACCAGTTCGTTGATGACCAAAGCCAGCGGAGTGGCGAAATCGCTGGGCAATTCGCCGAACATTCCTGAGCGTTCCGTCCGCACCTGTTGGGACGGGGAGGCTACTTCCGCAGAAAGCCGGAACTGGCGCCCGATCAGTTCGTCGAAGTCGACGCTCTGCGTCAGCCCCTGAGAAAGAGTTTCATGAACGAGGGCAATGGTGGCTACGCGCCTCATCGCTTGCTCGAGGCCCTGCTTGGCTTCGTCGCTGACCATTCGCCGTGATTGCATTCGCAGAAGGGCTGCCACCGTCTGAAGATTGTTCTTGACCCTGTGATGGATTTCCCGGATCGTGGCGTCCTTGGTAACAAGTTCCATTTCCCTGCGACGCAATTCAGAGACGTCGCGGCACAGGACAAGGGCTCCGAAGCGGTGCTGCTCATCGCGCAAAGGGATGGCTCGGAGTGAAAGGCTGACACCCCTGGACTCAATTTCGCTGCGCCAAGGCATGCGCCCCGTGACCACCAAGGGCAGCGTTTCATCCACCATGCGCCGGTCCTTCAGAAGGCCGGCCGTCACCTCCGCCAAAGAACGGCCTTCCAAGGACTCAACTTCGCCGAGTCGACGGAAAGCGGAAACGCCATTGGGGCTGGCGTATTGGACGATGCCTTCGGCGTCGAGTCGGATGAGGCCGTCGCCGACTCGAGGTGCTCCGCGACGCGAGCCCGTTGGGGAGGCAAAGTCGGGCCATAGTCCCAACGTACCCATCCGCAGGAGGTCATAGGCGCACTGGCGATAGGTGAGTTCCAGCCTCGATGGCATGCGTGAACTGGACAAGTCCATATGCGATGTCACAACCGCCAGAGTCCGGCCGTTGCGCACCATCGGCACAGCCTCTACCCGGAGTGCCATCTCGCTGCTCCAACTCGTTTCGCTGGAACGTTCAATCGACCGGCTGTTCCACGCCTTATCCACTAGGGGGCGCAGATCCGAGCGTATGCCCTCACCCACGAAGTCCGCGTGGAACACCGTATGCGATGTCGACGGACGGACGTGGGCGAGGGCGATGTAGCCAAATTCCGGGTGCGGAAACCACAAAGCGAGGTCCGCGAAAGCCAAGTCAGCGACCATTTGCCAGTCGCCGACGAGGAGGTGCAGCCATTCGGCATCCCCAGGCCCGAAATCAGCGTGTTCCCTGATGGGGTCTGTAAAGATTGCCACTGCACCTCCATTTGCGACGCCGGGACTGACCCTAGCGTCGAACGATTGACCTCAAGAGCCTTAATGCTACCGACAGTGAGGCCATGTCGTCGGCTTCCAGCGCGTTGACCTCGTCAAACATGGTCTTGGCGCGTGCCAGCTGCTCAGCATTTTGCCCTTCCCAGGCCTTAAGGCGTTCTTCAGCCACGGTGCCGGACTCCGTCGACTCAAGGACCGACGTCGTCATGTCAGCCACTGTGGAGTACAAGTCGTCGCGAAGGGCTGCCCGTGCCAGGGCCTGCCAGCGGTCATCGCGGGGCAGGGAACTGATGCGTTCCAGAAGTGAATCCACGTGGAAGCGGTTGAACACCGTGTAGTAAACGTGCGCTACATCCTCGACGCCTTCGCTTCCGGTCTCGGCGATTCGCGCGATGTCCAAAAGCGCGTAACTTTCAAACAACTCCGCCCACCTTTTCGCGAGGTGGTCCGGAAGTTCCCAGCCACGGGCTTTGTCCAACCAGCCCGAAATGCGGACCTTGTCCTCACCCCGAAGGTAGTCCAGAAGCTTGGCCCTCAGTGGGGCCAACAAGGGCTTGAAGGATTCCACCACGTCCGAAATAGGCTGCGACGCCATCCCTTGCCCCAGCACCCAACGCACTGCCCGGTCCAGCAACCGCCGGATGTCCAAATGGACTTCACTCCAGTGTTCAGTCGGGAATGATGCGGGAAGCGCATTCAGCTCGGCCACCATCGGATCAAGATCGTAGATTTCACGCAGCGCAACGAAGGCTTTGGCAACGGCTACCTCGTTGGCCGAGGTTTCCTCAATGGCCCGGAAAGCGAATGTGATGCCGCCCAGGTTGATGATGTCGTTGGCAACTACTGTGGCGATGATCTCGCGCCGCAGCGGGTGCGTATCCAGCTCAGCGTCGAATTTCTCCCGCAGCTGTTTCGGGAAATAGTCACGAATAGTGTCCGCAAACCACGGATCATCGGCAAGGTTGCTATCCCGCAACGCTGCAGCCAGTTCGATCTTTGCGTATGCGGCCAGGACCGCAAGTTCGGGAGACGTAAGACCCTGCCCCTGTTCCAGCCTGGACCGGAGAGTCTCTGTGGTGGGAAGTGCTTCCAGATCGCGCTTGAGATCGGCGGACTTCTCCAGCCAGTCCATGAGCCGCTCGTAGCTTGGGCTCCAGTCCGCGACCCGTGTGCGGTCGTTCAGAAGCAAAATGTTCTGGTCAATGTTGTCTTGCAGGACAAGCCGTCCCACCTCATCGGTCATATCGGCCAGGAAGCCGGCCCTTTCCGCCGCGTCAAGCTTGCCGGCCGCTACCATCCGGTCAACGAAGATCTTGATATTGACCTCATGGTCGGAGCAGTCCACGCCGGCAGAGTTATCGATTGCGTCAGTATTCAGGATGACGCCTTGCAATGCGGCTTCGATGCGGCCCCTTTGCGTCAGGCCCAGGTTTCCACCTTCGCCAACAACCTTGACCCTCAGATCCCGGCCGTCCACGCGGATAGCGTCATTTGCTTTGTCGCCCACGGCAGCATGCGTTTCAGTGCTGGCCTTGACGTAAGTGCCGATACCACCGTTGTAGAGAAGGTCAGCCGGCGCCAGCAAAATCGCGCGGAGAAGCTCCGGCGGGCTTAGCTGCGTCGTTCCTTCGGGCAGACCCAACGCCTTGCGTACCTGCTCCGAGACCGGGATGGTCTTGGCCTGACGGGGGTAAACGCCGCCGCCTTCGCTGATCAGCGACCGGTCATAGTCGTCCCAGGAAGACCGGGGCAGTTCGAAGAGCCTTTGGCGCTCGTCAAACGATGAGGACGCATCAGGTGCGGGATCAAGGAAAATGTGGCGGTGGTCAAAGGCGGCGAGCAGCCGGATATGGCGGGAAAGCAGCATGCCATTGCCGAAGACGTCACCGGACATGTCGCCGACGCCAACTACTGTGAATTCCTCGGTCTGGGTGTCGAGGTCAAGCTCGCTGAAATGCCTCTTGACTGATTCCCACGCCCCGCGCGCGGTGATGCCCATAGCCTTGTGGTCGTAGCCCACCGACCCGCCCGAGGCAAACGCGTCACCAAGCCAGAATCCGTATTCGGCCGCCAATCCGTTAGCGGTGTCGGAGAACGTTGCCGTGCCCTTGTCTGCTGCCACCACGAGGTAGGAATCGTCGCCGTCGTGCCGGACAACGTCCGACGGCGGCACGAGCCTTTCGCCGTCTGCTGATGTAACGAGGTTGTCCGTAATGTCCAACAGGCCTCGAATGAAAGTCTTGTAGCTCTCGATTCCCTCGGCCATCCAAGCTGCCCTGTCCGCGGCCGGGTTGGGAAGCTTCTTGGCGAAGAAGCCACCCTTGGCACCTGTGGGGACGATGACGGCATTCTTGACGGTCTGAGCCTTGACGAGTCCCAGAATCTCCGTCCGGAAGTCCTCCCGACGGTCGGACCAGCGAAGGCCACCGCGGGCTACCTTTCCAAACCGCAGGTGCACGCCTTCAACTCTCGGTGAGTAGACCCAGATCTCGTACATCGGGCGCGGGAAAGGAAGACCATCGATCGATGTGGGGTCCAGCTTAAAGCTGAGGTATTCCTTGTTCTGGTAGTAATTGGTCCGCAGAGTCGCCTCAATAAGGTTCACGAAAGTTCGCAGGACGCGATCGGCATCCAACGTGGCCACCTGCTCAATCGACTCCGCAAGGGCTGCCCGGGCTGCAGCTTGGCGCTCGGGCCGCTGCTCTTCAGCAACTGTGGGATCGAACCGCGCGGAGAAGAGTTCGTTGAGCCCCCGCGCAACATCAGGATTGCCAAGCAGCGTATCGGCGATGAACCCAAAGGAGTTGGTGTTGCCCATCTGCCGCATGTATTTGGCGTAGGCGCGGAGCACCACCACTTGACGCCAGTGGATTCCTTCGCGGAGTACCAGCCGATCGAAGTTGTCCGACTCGACAGCGCCGGTGATGGCTGCGCCGAAGGAATCGCTCAGGAGATCTCCCGTGGCCAACGGGTCTACACCCACGGGGTACTTGAGTCCGAGATCGTACAGGAAGAAGTCGCGGTGATCCGAGGTCTCAATCTCGAAGGGCCGCTCATCCAGGACCTCAAGGCCGAGATTGTGGAAGTAGGGAAGGATCTGGCTGAGGCTCTTGGGCTCCATCAAGTAGAGCTTGACGCGGGCATCCTCTTCCAAGGCCTCACCGGCGCCCTCAGGGAGATACACATGGACGCCAGGCCTGATCTGCTTGGTTACCCGGCCTGCCCGCTCTGCCTCCGCTCCATATTTCTCGAAGCGCTCAATGTCCTCAAGAGCGTCTTCCACTTCGTAGTCAACACGGTAGCCTGCAGGGAATGCCTCGGCCCAGAGTGCTGACAAAACGTCGGCATCCGCCGAAGACCTGTGCTCGCGGAGAACCTCTGAGATACCTTCACTCCACGATCTGGAGGCGCGCATCAGACGTTGTTCCAACTCTTTTACGTCCACTTCCGCCAGTTCAGCTGTGCGGGGCAACCTGATCCTGAAGAAAACACGGGCCAAGGCAGATTCAGTGATCCGGGCCTCGTAGTCGATGCTCTCGGCATGGAATGTTTCGCGAAGCTCCTGCTCGATTCGGAGACGAACACTGGTGGTGTAACGGTCACGAGGCAGGTAGACCACTGCGGACATGAAGCGGCCGTAAATGTCCGGGCGCAAGAACAGCTTGGTCCGCCGGCGTTCCTGGAGCCGTTGAATTCCGGTGGCCGTGGAGGCAAGGTCCGGAATCTCGATCTGGAAGAGTTCGTCGCGGGGATACGTTTCGAGGATTCCCAGAAGGTCCTTGCCGGAGTGGGAGTCAATGGGGAAGCCGGCGTTACGAAGAACAGCGTCCACCTTGTCCCGAACAATCGGGATGCTGCGCACGGATCCGGTGTATGCACTCGTGGCGAAGAGGCCGATGAAGCGGCGTTCCCCGTTGACGTTGCCCAACGCATCAAAGCTCTTGACGCCGATGTAGTCGAGATAGGCGGGTCGGTGCACAGTGGAGCGCGAATTGGCCTTGGTGATCACCAAAGCACGCTTTTCCCTTGCACGCTTCCGGCCCGCATCCGTGAGGTGCTGGACTTGACGCGTGGTGTCTCCGGCACGCAGGAGGCCCAGGCCGCTGTCTTCCCGGAGCTGAAGAACGTCCTCACCGTTTTCATCCACAAGGTCGTATTCGCGGTAGCCCAGGAACGTGAAGTTTCCGTTGTCCAGCCAACGCAAAAGGTCTTGTGCCTGCCTGAGCTCAGCCACTTGCTCGGGGTGCGTCACGCCACCCAATGCCTCGGCCAGCTCGAGCGCCTTGCTGCGCATCTTGGGCCAGTCCTCCACTGCCGCCCTGACGTCGCCGAGGACACGTTGGAGCCCTGCGATCAATTCTTCCCGCGCGTCGTCACCTATCCGGTCAATTTCAACCGCGATCCATGACTCCATGTGGGAAGCGTTATCGCCATCGCCCAGCAGATGGGCCACGCTGGGGAGTGCTGCGGTGTCGCCACTGGAAATGCCGACATTGGAGGGGACCCTGGAGATACTGGTGAGCTCGCCGGATTTGCGATCACGGGTGACCACGAACAGAGGGTGCATGACCAGCCGGATGGCGCAGTTCTGGCGAACAAGCTCTGCATTGACGGAGTCGACCAGAAACGGCATATCGTCAGTGACGATGTAAACGACACTTCGCTCGGGCTCACCGGCGATTTTGACGACTGCATTCCCAGGTAGACGGGACTGGGCGATGTCCCTGTGCTTTGTAGCCCGCGCAATCAAGAGTTCGGGCGAATACGCACGTGAATCCTCCTCTGCAAGGTGTTCATAGTAGTCACCGAAGAACCCTTCACGGACAACTGCTGCATCGGACCGATCCTCCACGCTGGATCCTGACGACATCGACAAACGCCTCCATCACATGTTGATTGCTGCGACTCTGCAGCCCACATGGCGAGCCTAGCGCTTTGGCAGACGCAAAGCTCTGATAGTTCGGCCAAAGGAATCCTGTTTTTGCTGGACAGGTGCACAGACCAGCCCTACTATGGCCTTTCGCAGGGGCGAGTCGGGGGCTACTTCCAGTAATACTGAACCCGTGAGTAAAGCCGCGTCACATGCCACGGGGTCAGCGGGAAGGTAGGCGTCCACGCCCACTCCGGGGCCGTATCGGTCCCACGCATCGTCCAGTTGTTGCCGGGGCGAATGGCCAACTGCCGAGCGCTTCACCTTGTTCAACACGACCCGGGGAGATACCTCCGGGACCGCAGCCTCAAGCTCCGCCAGTCCCCGTACCAAACGTGGCACTCCAATCGCGTCGGCGGAACCAACGGCAAACACAACATCAGCCATTTCCAAGCTCCGCAGGGTGGCGGCATTCCGACGCGGAGCCATAGTGTCGAAGCTAAGCTCTTCGTCTGATTCAAGGCAGAAACCTGTGTCCACCACAACATGATCCGCTAGTTGCCGCGCCGCATCCAGAACCATCGCGACGGCTCCCGCCCTGAGTTCGGTCCATCGATCCGCTCTGGTTGTACCCGTCAGCACCCTAAAAGTTCCTCCCTTGGTGAAGACAGGAATCGCCACCGCCCTGAGGGCTTGACCATCCAGCAGTCCCTGGTCCGCCAGTCGGCAAGCCTGGGCAAAACCAGCCGACTCCTCCAGAAGGCCGAGCACCGCCGACATGCTTGCGCCGTAGCTGTCCGCATCCACCAGAAGGACTGATTTGCCTTCCGCGGCCAACTCCGCCGCGATGTTGGCAGCAAGGAACGTCCTTCCGGGGGCGCCGATCGGCCCCCACACGGCAATGATCCGGCCGCCTCCCTGCGGAGTCTCTTCATCCCTGCGGTCCGATTCCGGCATCGAGCGCAGCTCTGCCCCAGGATCGGCAAATCCGGTGTCTCGGGCGGAGGCAGGCAGGCTTTGCCGGCTCCCCCTGCCAACGGCCTCAGATATTTTGGCCGCCAAGTCACCGGCTTCGATGCCCGTCATAGCCGGTAAGGCACCTATGGAGTGCAGACGTTTGGCCTCGGCTGGATCGTCCGTCAGGGCGATGATTGAGACACCCACCGCCCCAAGACGATCAACCAGCGTGGTGGTGAGTTCCTCGCAGCCCTCCGCTACGACGGCGGCAACCGCGAGGCCGCTTTGGCAAGCAGCAATAAGCTCAGCAAGCTCCGAACAACGGCGCACAACCGTTACGGGACCGCGGAGGCGCTCCAACCCGCCCACTACAGCTTCCTGAGCGGAGCCGACGGTCACTACAGGAATGCTCATCGAACAACGCCCGTGGGGTTCCACACGACGGAGACCTTGGCCCTGTTCGCCTGGGCGCCCAACAATTTCGGCATTTGTTCATCCGTCACCAGCACCATCACCACAGTTGTTCTGGCCGAGCCCAACGTAGTACTCCCAGGAGTCACCGCGGCAATTTCTGCGCTCGGCAGGAGCATCTCCGGCGCGTCAAAAGCGCTGCTTGCACCCGGCATGGAGACCCACACGTCCACCCTGGCGCCTGGAACGGCCTGCGGGGGGAGTTCTTCCTCCAAGGCAATCGCTACAGGTTTGCGGTCCAACGCATCGGCGACTCCCAGGCTTGCCCGAGGGATCAACTGGTTCTTTGCCATCCGCTGCAGTGCCACGCTGCTCTCCGCAAGCCCTTGTTCCACAGTGATGTAGCCGGCCTCAACGTCATCCAAACGAACTTTGACAATGGAGAGGTCCGCCTCCGTGACCACCTGACCTACCGCGATGTCTTCCCGGGCGGCGAAGACCTGGGTTGTCCTGTCTGCGGTGCCCACCAAGGCAATGACGCCTGCGACGGACCCAGGACCAGCAAAAGACCGATAAGAAGCCGCGGATCTTTCCATGATGGTTTCCTTAGCCTCGCGGCCACGCCGATACTTTCTCCCATTTTCCTGCTTCCCCGCTTTGAGTTACGGCATGGTGGAAGCACCTGCCTCCTCATTCTTACCGGCGCATTTTCGCGGAGCCAAGGCCACCGGCCTCAAATGGGCCGAAACTGTGGATAACTACACCAAACATCAGCAACGGTGGCAAAATGAAGCCATGCCCCGATTCCTGACTCTTGCGGACGTCGCAGAACAACTACAAATCAACTCGCCACAGGCCTACGCGCTGGTTAGGAGTGGCGAGCTGAAGGCCATTCAAGTGGGTGGCCGAGGACAGTGGCGTATCGAAGAGAAGATGTTGGAGCAATATATCGAAGACCGCTATGCAGAAGCTGGCCGCATGATCGAAGAGGCCAAGGCCAAAACCAACCGGTCTTAGTCCCCGCCGCTCCTGAAGTCCTGGTTACCCGCCGAGCAAAGCGCTGCCAACGAACTGAAGGGAATGGTCATTACCGCAGCCACCCTGCCGGGCCGGCGCGATTCACCGTTCTGAACCACCGCAAGGTCAAGGTAGTCCCGGCCGACCCTGTCTATTACTCCTTGCAGCTCATATCCATCACGTGCCGCTACTTTCAGATGAACCACCAGCTCGGCACGATCGCGTGCCAGTGCCCTCAGTGCTGAGGCGATGCCCAGCGACTGCTGTATCCGGGACGCAGGTTTCAGCGCTACCCTGCCGAGTCCTTCGTATGTCACAACGGAGGGATAGGGCAGTAACCACTCCCGCGCTCGCTCCGTCAAGACCAGCCATTCGCCGCCCACGTGGCTCAACCGTCCTCGTAGGACCCTGCCGTCAATCAGAACGACCTTGATGTCCGCTCCGAAGGCCCCACGCAGACGGTCAGCCAATTCGATGCCCGCCAGCTCAACCCTTGCCCGCTCTGTGATCTCGAGTTCGGCTTCCAAGGCGCGCCCCGCCGAGAATTGTGCTTCCAGATCGCTAAAGAGAGAGTCCCATCTCATGTGGTCAGACTAGGCTGCATGAAGGATGTGCGACGAATCGGAGAGGTACATCAGGGTTGCAACTGGACAAGGCACTGCAAACATGTTCAGAATGAGTCAAATAGATCAAACCGCATCAAATTGCATCAAAGGGAGCATGGGGGCTTTTAGTGGCAAAAGTATTGCGTAGTGACTCTGCCCTGGCAGCGTTTGTTCTTGGGCTGGGACTGTCCTTGGTACTTACGGGAAATGTGCTGCTTACGCAGTGGCAGGCAGCGGAGCGGCATGGTCAGACCCTTACCTTCGAACATCTTCTCGGCTTCTCAGCCAACGCAGTGGGACTTTCTGTTGTCATCTGGTGGGCACTGACGTTCTTCATCGCTTTCCTGGCATCGTTGTTGCATCGGGTTGGGCACAAGAAGAGCGCCCACCTCCTTTCACGGTTCAGCCCCGCCTTTATGTTGCGGCTCGCGGTGGCCGTCATGAGCCTGAATCTCATGGGCGCGGGAATAGCCCAAGCAGATGCCGCACCACCGGAACCTGGCTGGCAAAGCGCCTCTCCTCATAGGGCGCCGGGAAAAGCGGCGTGGACTCCGGCTTCCTTGGACCGCGCGAGTTCCATCCCGCGATCTGTAGACGATGCCCATGCTTCAGCATCCCGGCCTCATGACCCGCGCTGGCAACCCCGGCCCCCCGTGGTTGACCCGGGGTTGCTAAGCCGCCAGTCCACACGTTCAACCGCCCCAGCGGGAGAAGCCGCCGTTGTTGTTGAGGATGGCGACTCGCTATGGTCGATTGCGGCCTCCCGGCTCGGACCCTTTGCAACCGACGTGGACGTCGCGTTGACGTGGCCCAAGTGGTATGCCGCCAACAGGGCAGTCATCGGAGGGGACCCCACCGTGCTACTCCCGGGGCAGGTTCTTCAGCCCCCGGCACCAAGCTAGTAAGGCCGGGACTTCAGTGCCCGCTTCCTCCATAAGGACCGTCCGCTCAGGGACAACCTTCACATCTCAAAGCCAATCCGTAGTGTCATCCCAGCAGAAGCCAATGAGTAAAGCGTCCCCACGCTGCAACTCATGTAGTGAATGCCAGAGGTATGACCATGACCCTTGCAACGAAAACCCGGCCAGCAGGCCCTCGGAGCACGCAACATACGGCACCAGCATCCGGCCAAAGCGGCTCGGACATCGACGTCCGGCTTGTTGCCCGAAGCATCGCGCAGGCAACCTTGGAAGTACTGGCGGGAACCCGTCCCGTCCAGCAGCTCTCACGCTCGCTGGACGCCGAGTGTTATCTGTCGCTCCAGCATCGGGCAGCATTGACCCGAAAACACTCAGCCAGGAGCCGAGGTACTGCCCAACCGCACCGTAGTCCCATGGTGCGTTCGGTTCGGGTCTGTTCCATTTCCGAATCAATCTGTGAAGCAAGCATCGTCGTCGCTGAGGAGCAGCGTTGCCGTGCCGTCGCCATGAGGCTGGAGCGGCTGGACGGTGTTTGGCAGGTTACCGCCCTGGAAATAGGGTAGGCCCAACCGATCGTGCTTTGAGAGAAAGCAAAAAAGGTGAAGCCTGGACGTTCCGTCCGGGCTTCACCCTTTGCTGTGACCTCGTTACGGAAACCGCTTAGCGACGCTTCTTCTTTGCCTGTTTCCGCTGATCCTGACTTGCTGCTTTAGCAGGATTTCCGGACCGGCCCGATGCCCTACCCTCAATGCGCGTCTGGGTCGCTCCGTCTTCTCCGGGCGCGGTGTACTGCAGCTGCGCGGGCTTCTCCGGCGCCTGAAGGCCCGCCGCACGGATCTGAGGATCGTGGTGCTCTGTGTGTGCGCCGGAAGCCGAATCGTCTGCCACCACTACGTCTTCGGCTGGTGTTACTTCGACTTCCAGATTGTAGAGGAATCCGATACTTTCCTCACGAATGGCTTCCATCATGCTCTGGAACATGACAAACCCTTCGCGCTGGTATTCCACCAGGGGATCACGCTGGGCCATGGCACGAAGTCCGATTCCCTCTTTGAGGTAATCCATCTCGTAGAGGTGTTCCTGCCATTTACGCCCAAGGACCGAAAGCACAACCCGCCGCTCAAGCTCACGCATGCTCTCGGCGCCGATGGATTCTTCCCGCGCCTGGTAGACAAGCCGGGCGTCAGAGAGGATTTCCTCCCTCAGGAATTCTGCCGTGACCCTGGACTTACCGCCGGCTTCGTCAATGATTTCCTCGGCGGTAACCGTTGCCGGGTACAGGGTCTTCAGGTTTGCCCACAGCTGGTTGTAGTCCCAGTCGTCACCTGACCCCTCGGCCGTAGCGGCATCAATGAGTGAGTTGATGGTGTCTTCCAAGAAGAACTGCACTTTTTCGTGCAGGTCATCGCCTTCGAGGATGCGACGACGGTCGCCGTAGATGGCTTCACGCTGGCGGTTGAGGACGTCATCGTACTTGAGGACGTTCTTGCGCTGCTCGGCGTTGCGACCCTCTACTTGGCCTTGCGCCGACGCGATGGCGCGGGATACGAGCTTCGACTCCAGCGCTACGTCGTCGGGAACGGAGCTGTTCATCAGCCGTTCGGCCGCACCTGAGTTGAACAACCGCATGAGGTCGTCCGTGAGGGAGAGGTAGAAACGGGATTCGCCAGGGTCACCCTGACGTCCGGAACGTCCGCGCAACTGGTTGTCGATCCGGCGGGATTCGTGGCGCTCGGTGCCAAGCACGTACAGTCCGCCGAGGTCCAGAACTTCTTCGTGCTCGTCCTTGACGGCCTGCTTGGCTGCAGCCAGGGCCTCGGGCCATGCGGCCTCGTACTCTTCCGAGTTTTCCTCGGGATCCAACCCACGTTTGGCGAGTTCGGCGATGGCAGTGAACTCGGCGTTGCCGCCGAGCATGATGTCAGTGCCTCGGCCCGCCATGTTGGTTGCTACCGTAACTGCGCCTTTTCGTCCGGCCTGGGCAACGATGGACGCTTCCCTCGCGTGGTTCTTGGCGTTCAACACCTCATGCCGGATGCCTTCTTTGGCCAAGAGCTTCGAGAGGTACTCACTCTTTTCAACGCTGGTGGTACCCACCAGTACAGGCTGGCCGTTTTCATGCCGTTCAGCGATGTCCTGAACGACAGCATCAAACTTAACTACCTCGTTCTTGTAGACGAGGTCCGGTTGGTCGATGCGCTGCATGTCGCGGTTTGTGGGGATGGGAACGACGCCGAGCTTGTAGGTGCTCATGAATTCTGCGGCTTCGGTCTCAGCCGTACCGGTCATGCCAGCGAGCTTGGAGTACATGCGGAAGTAGTTCTGCAGCGTCACCGTAGCGAGCGTCTGGTTCTCTGCCTTGATCTCTACGTTTTCCTTGGCCTCGATGGCCTGATGCATGCCTTCGTTGTAGCGACGACCGGCCAGGATACGGCCGGTATGCTCGTCAACGATCAGCACCTCGCCGTCGAGGATGACGTAGTCCTTGTCCCGCTTGAACAGTTCCTTTGCCTTGATCGCATTGTTGAGGAAGCCGATCAACGGCGTGTTGGCAGATTCGTAGAGGTTCTGGATGCCGAGGTAGTCCTCTACCTTCTCAATCCCGGCTTCCAGCACGCCCACGGTTCGCTTCTTCTCGTCCACCTCGTAGTCGACGTCAGGCTGCAAGCGGAGGACAACTTTGGCAAATTCGCTGTACCACCGATTGGTGTCGCCTTGCGCAGGACCCGAAATGATCAACGGTGTACGTGCTTCGTCAATCAGAATGGAGTCCACCTCGTCCACGATCGCAAAGTTGTGCCCGCGCTGGACCAGTTCGCTGGCATCCCAGGCCATGTTGTCGCGCAGGTAATCGAAGCCGAATTCGTTGTTGGTTCCGTAGGTGATGTCAGCGTTGTACTGCTCGCGGCGTACCGTGGGATCCTGGTTGGACAGGATGCAACCACTGGTAAGGCCAAGGAAACGGTAGACCCTGCCCATGAGTTCGGACTGGTATTCGGCGAGGTAGTCGTTCACCGTGACAACGTGGACACCCTTGCCGGACAGCGCATTGAGGTATGCGGGAGCTGTGGCAACGAGGGTCTTGCCTTCACCCGTTTTCATTTCCGCGATATTGCCCAGGTGGAGGGCTGCGCCACCCATGAGCTGGACATCGAAGTGCCTCATTCCCAGCGTTCTGGAGGAGGCCTCACGGACAGCGGCAAAGGCTTCCGGGAGGAGTGCTTCCAAGGTTTCGCCGTCCTGGTGGCGCGACCTTAGCCGGTCCGTTTCCTCGCGGATTTCAGCGTCCGTGAAGGACTTGAAAGTGTCTTCCAGGGCATTGATGGAATCGGCATAGTTCCGCAGTGTCTTGAGTGTCTTTTTGTCACCCGTGCGGAGAAGTTTTTCGATTAGTGATGCCACGTGAAATTGCTCCCAGTCTCATGCTGCCGAATTCTGGCTGTTTCAGTCTACGGGAGAGACCAGCGCCACGTTGCCGGGTTCACCTCTGAGCGGACTGCCCGGCTGGACGTATTCTCCCGGGGCAGGACCATCGTTCGCCAGGGCTTCGGACAACGCTCCGGCGAGGTCCCCCGCTGGCCAGACGACCACCTCCTGGAGGCCGAGCCACGTTGCCATGAGCCTGAGTTCCGCGGCAAGTTCGACGGCGGTATCCGCTGGCGCGTCCATCTCACCAAAGGCGGAGCGCACCAGAAGCTGACGGGATATCCGATCGGCTTTCAAGTCCACTCTGGCAACGATGGCTTCCCTGAGCAGGAACGGCAAGACGTAATAGCCGAAACGTCTCTTGGCGGCAGGGGTGTAGATCTCAATCCTGTAATGGAATCCGAATAACTCCTCCAGCCTCCGTCTTTCGAAGACCAGGGAATCGAATGGGCTCAGGAGGGCCCTGCCTGCTGCTTTTCGCGGCAAGGTGGCATCGACGTGTTGGAAGGTTTCCCTGTCCCATCCCCGAACACTAACGCGTTCAAGACGGCCCGCGCGGACCAGGCGTTGCACCGAACCCGCGCCCGCCTTCAAGGGCGTCCGAAAGTAGTCGGAGAAGCACCTTACCGTGCCAATTCCGTGGGCTCGCGCGGCTGCATCCATGAGCCGGTCAAGGGACGCTTCAGCATCGCCTTCGGGCGGTTGGGCGTCTGGAACAACCCGGGAAGTGAGGGTGTATTTTCGCTCGAACTGCGCTGTCCTGGAAGCGGCGGAAATCCGGCCTTCCTCGAAGAGGTGCTCCAGCACCCGTTTGACGATATTCCAGTTCCAGCCCCAGTTATCACGGTCCGGGTCCTCGTCGTGACCGAGTTCTGCAGTCAACTCGGATGCAGTCATGGGAGGCCCTGAAGTGAGCGCAATCAGTATGCGGTCTTCCATGTCCTGCCGTACGGCCGGATCAAGACGGTGTGCGCCCACCCACGCCCGCTTTTGCCATACGAGCAGGTCCTGGAAATGCTCCGGCCGGATAAAGCTCGCCTCGTGTGCCCAGTACTCCATCATTTTGCGTGGCTTGCGGCTGGCCATCGATTGGAGGATGAGGGGATCGTAGTTGCCAAGCCGGGAAAAGAATGGAAGGTAGTGGCTTCGCGCCACAACGTTGACTGAATCGATTTGGACAAGCTGGATCCGGGCAAAGGTCCGGCCCACCGCCCGTGAAGTCACGGGGCCGGTGGGCCGGACCTTCGCTAATCCTTGAGCTGCCAATGCGATCCGCCGTGCCTGTGAAAGGCTCAGCGAAACGGTCATTGAAGTCCCTTCGTACCTAAGATGAGGCTTTACTTGGCTGTGGCGGCCTGATCATCGGAGCGGTAGGCGTGGATCTTCTCTTCCACGGCTTCCTCGCCGGGCTCGCAGTTGGAGTCGAGGGTGATCACGCCATAGGTCCAGCCACTGCGCCGATACACAACCGACGGCGCGTTCGTTTCCTTGTCCAGGAACAAGTAGAAGTTGTGTCCAACAAGCTCCATGTTGTCCACAGCATCATCGAGGGTCAGCGATGCTGCGGGAAATACTTTCCGGCGGATCAGGACAGGTGAGTCGCCTGCCGGAATGTCGTTCTCGATGTCGTAAGGAGACCGCTCATCTACCGCCGGTGCGGACTCATGATGATTGCTTGCCTCGACGTAAAGCGGCTCACTCGTACTGGCTGGTTCAAGTGTGGCCGTGGCTTCGCGCACAGCCTTGGGTGTGTGGCGGCCGTGGTGCACCTTCTTACGGTCCTTCGCACGACGAAGCCGCTCAAGCAGCTTGTTGTACGCCAGGTCGAAGGCAGCGAACTTGTCGGCGGCTGTGGCCTCGGCACGGATAACGGGGCCCCGGCCCAGGACGGTGACTTCTACGGTGAGCTCGCCAGGCGTCTGCCTGGGGTTGGTTTCCTTGGAAACCTTTGCGTCAACCCGCTGGACCTTATCCCCCAGCGATTCAATCTTTGAGATTTTTTCGCCGGCATATTCGCGAAAGCGGTCAGAAACTGTCAGATTTCGTCCGCTGATCATGAACTCCATGGTGCCCTCCAATAACTCAGGTGACACGACAACGGCGCTGTTGGGGGCTTGTCTGACGGACAGTCGAGCCCCTTTCCGAGCCGCTATCGACAGGTACATCTTTTCTTGGTACCCACAACCGACGTTAGTTCATCGCCACCGGTTATTCATCCTTTAGCCACTTATTTTTTGATTGAGTCTTAAGGACCGAACCGGGGTGGTCCATGGCCGCTGCGGAAGCGTAGGCTGGTGGCCTCGTGGCTGCGAGTACAACAGCGCCTGATATTAGGCCACCGGCAGCCGTGACCGCCCTTGCCGCCTCAGCGAGTGTGGCACCAGTGGTCAGGACATCGTCAACAAGTATGCATTTGCGGCCTTTGAGCTTGTCCGCTTGTCCCCGCCGTACTCTCATGGATCCTCGGACCCGGCGGGCGCGCTCACCTCTTCCGAGCCCCTTTTGACCTCCGCCTCCATATCCACCGGAAGCACGTCCCAGAACTTCGTCACCAAGGCGGGCCGCTCTCTGCCGGACAGCGTCGGGGCCCGCCACAAATACGCTCCACTCCCCCGACTTCTCCAGCACGTCAAGAATGGGGCAATGGAGCAGCATTCGGCGGATTCGGAGGAAAAAGAGCAGAAGGTGTACCGGGCTGAATCCTCGCCTCCGGAACGCCTTACCACTACTGGGAACGGGCACCAGGCAGTAGCCGGAGCGGCCCCCGATGGCAGCATCCACGGCTTTGGCCAAACAGGGAGCCAGAACAGAGGCAAGGCGCCATTGGCCGTAGCTCTTGAACGATAGGAGGCAACGGGCGAGCTCATCCCGATACGGCCCGGCCGCCACCACCCCGATCTTCGCTGTTCCATTGATGTCAATCAAAGCGGGTGACTCAAGTTCGGCCCGAAATGGCTGCCTGCACAGCTGACGGATTCTTCTTGCGCAACTGCTGCAAAGCACCGCATCTTCCGTCTCACAGCAGACGCAGTCCACAGGGATGAGCACTGCCAGCAGGTCAACCACAGTGCCATGCAGGGCGGCGATGATCCGGCCCGTTCTTCCTCGAAAAGGGCCACGACGCCGCGCCCCGGCAGTTTCAGGAACACCGAGGTCGGGATCGATACGGCGGAGGTACTTGTTACGGAACCATGGACCAAGGGAGGAGAACGTCATTCTGGCAGTTTGCACGTGATGTTCGCCTTGAAGAGGGCACGAGGGGAGCTATGTGGATAAAGGAGGGAAACTGGCACCGGGCGCTCAGCCCGGGAAGGCTGGTTCGGTAGGTCCCTTGAGCTGGAGCTCCCAGCCATTTCCGACGCGTTGGAAGATCCCTGCAGCCGACTGTCCGTAAATTTGCTCGGCGCCGTTTCCGACGCTGAGGCTGGTCAGGCCATCCCAAGGGGCCAACTGCTGCGGTTCACCGGATGCCAGCGACAGGAGTTCCGGAACCACTGTTGAAGTAGCCGAGCCGGACATCACCGCCACCGTGGACCCGTTGACCCAGGCGCCTTGATCGGCAGCACTATTACTGAGCAGTGTGATGGGAAGCGTGAGGTCCTTGGGAACACCGTCCGGGTTGCGGACGATACCCGTGATCTGCACGGCGGATTTACCGTTTGCCTCGGAAATGACCAAGGCCCTGGTTCCCTCGCGGGAAACCCTGAAATCCTTGACTGTTCGTCCCGTGAGCCAGGCCGGCGTCATGGTGACACTGGGAATCGCGGCACCTGGAGCTATCCCTGTGGGTTTGTAAGCCACAACTTCGGCGGCACCGGTTGCACCGGGCCCCGCTGTCCAGACCCAATCGTTCGGACTGAAGGAGGGTCCGGTAAGAGTGCTTCTGGTGGTTAGCTGTCGCGCTGCCTGCCCTGGTTCGATGGAGTAAAGCGTCGTCTTGTCGCCGTTGAGGAAAGCAGCGGTCTGGGAGACCGGCGACTCAGCGGGCGAGTGGGGACCAAGCCCGGCAACCGACTGTATGTCCGGCAGCGGAGTGACCCTGTTGTTCTCGTAGCGCACCAGATCGCCATTGTTCACTGCGATCTGGCGGGCAGGAACACTCTTGTCCAGCACCGGGGGCAGAACTGTCCCGTTGTCTTCAACACGCACCAGGTCCTGGTCGGCACGGAGCTGAACGTTAATGACATCGGGCTGACTACGGAACGTCAGTGCCAACTGATTTTGCATCCTCTGCCGGTCCTCGGCGGAGGCGTCAAAGAGTTCCTTGGCTGAGAGGTCCACCTGAGCTGCGCCGGAAACAACCGGCACAGATTCCCGTGCGAGCTTCATCCCCGATGGGAAGGCGCTGACCACGGCCCCTCGCAGGTAAGGGGCCGGCCCGGCAAGCAACGCGCTGGTCATGGACTTTACGGTGTTCTTCTTGATGAACCATCGATAGTCCGGCACCGCGTAGGTAAACGTCGGGTCATAGAAGTAGATGGGGTTGGCCCCGTAAATCACTTTGAACGTCTCTTCGGGGATGGCGGTGCCATCGGGCACCTTGGAAATACGCCATTCGCCCTCCACCTGCTCGAGCGTCAAGGGGATGGTTTCCTTGGTTCCGGGAGGGAACTGCGTTGCAACGCCGTCAGCATCCACTGAATAGGCAACGTCGAGCTCGTAAAGGTATTCGTTCTCCCCCGCTGCCTTGACTACCCGTTGCTCGCGAAACACCAAGGCGCGTTTGTCCGGTTTCCACGTCACCGACTGCGCCTGCGTCAGGAACTGGCGTGCCACGGGGTAGTCATCCTCATAACCGCTACCTGCCATGTAGAAATCCTCGATCACGGTCTCCGGGCTGGAACCTGCACGCGGAGCGGCAGGGAAAAAGACCGGGGCGTTGGGATTGCCGGCGCCCTCGTCCTTACTCTTGCCAACAGGCCCGGAGCGGGGAATTTGGGCGCAGGAAGCCAGCAGAATCATCAGCACGGCAAACAATGCGACCACTGCCCTGCCGCGTTGTGACCTTCCCGCACTCATGAGATCTCCCCTGTTCTGCCCTCGCCGGGACCGGGATCTCCCCCGGCGGCTTGGGGTTGCGCCGGAGTGTTGCCGGATTCCGGGGCCAGTACAAGCATCTGCCGTTCGCTTGGCGACCCGGGAAATTTAATGTCCGCAGGCTCCAACTGAAGGGGAGACTTCACAATGGTGCCGCCTTGCCGCAACGGAAGTGTCAACCGGAAGTTGGAACCGGCGCCCTTTCGCCCCCATGCCTGGAGCCAGCCGTTATGGAGCTTGGTGTCCTCGGCAGCGATGGAGAGGCCCAGTCCGCTTCCACCGGTGGTCCGGGCCCGTGCAGGATCTGCCCGCCAGAACCGGTCGAAAACCCTGGCAGCCTCAGCCTGGGTCATCCCAATACCGTGGTCCCTTACTGACACCGCTACAGCATCATGGTTGGCCGCAACGGAGATGTGGATTGGCTTTCCCTCGCCGTGTTCCAGGGCGTTGAGCAACAAGTTACGGAGAATCCGGTCGATCCTGCGCGAATCCATCTCCACGATGATGCTCTTCTGGCGGGCGTTCAGTCGCACTTCGGAGCCGTACTCCGCAGCAACCGGTGCCGCACCCTCCATGACGTGCGAGATCACTTGGAAGATGTCCTGCGGTTCTGCATCAAGGACGGCGGCTCCAGCGTCAAACCGCGAAATCTCCAGCAGATCCGACAGCAAGGACTGAAAGCGCTCAACCTGGTGGTAGAGCAACTCTGCCGACCTCTTGTTCATGGGATCAAAATCTTCGCGGGCATCGAACAGAACCTCGGCCGCCATGCGCACGGTGGTCAGTGGGGTACGCAGTTCATGGGATACATCGGACACAAAGCGCTGTTGCATCTGCGACAGGGTGGCCAATTGGGTGATCTGTTCCTGGAGGCTTGCGGCCATGTGATTGAAGGACGCGCCCAATCTCGCGACCTCGTCTTCCCCCTTGACCACCATGCGTTCCTGCAACTGGCCGGCAGCAAGCTTTTCCGACACCACGGCAGCATGGCTTACCGGGCTGACGACGTTACGGGTCACGTACCAGGCGATGGCACCAATCATGAGGACAAGTGCCGCACCACCCGCCCACAGGACGTTCTGGATCTCGTCCAGTGTCTGTTGGGCTGTGTTGAGGTCGTAGATCAGATATAGCTCGTAGGCTGTTCCGTTGAATGTGACAAGGTTCCCCACGGCAATACCGGGTCTGTCCTCGTTTCCCACCGGGAACTGTGTGGAGGCCCAAAATTGCTGCTTGCCACCGCTTTGCACGGCCTTGCGCAGCTCGGGGGGAATGACGCGGACCGTTAGTTGGTCCGAAGCACGTGACTCGACCCACCGGTTACGGGGTTTTGTTTGTTCCGGGGCGGCTTCAAAAACGTATCTACGCTGTATAACCGAGCCGCGGCCTTCCACGGCAGTCAACGTGTCATAGACCAGGGTGATCACGCTTGACTGGTCGGTGACCTGCGCGCCGTCGAACGTGTCCTGTACTTGTTTGACGTTGAACCGTGACTCGGATTCCGCCTGGGCCAGCCGTTCCTGGAACAGGTTGTTGGCGATTTGGTTGGACAGGTATGCGCCCACAATGGCGAATGACGTCACTGCCAGAAGCAATGTGGTGAGGACCGTGCGGAACTCCAAGGACCGGCGCCAACGCCGCAACAGTGAACGCCAGACGAAGCGCAGTCCTGGCCTGATTTGCCTCATGCCAAGAGACACAAGGCGCGTAATCCGAAGGACGAGAATCAGGCCGCGGCGTGTCCAGATCCGTGCCCGGGACAGGAGCCAGGAAAGACTCTTGGTGTTCCTGGCGGGCCGCTCGTGGGTGGCGCCCACTGGCTCAGGGGAAGTTTCCGGGGACTCTGACTGTGCCGGGGTCACATGCTCGACTCCGGCCGCGCCGGGATCCTTGGCCCCCGGGTTCTCGCCCTCCGCGCCGGTCTTTCCGACCGGCGACTCAGGAACCTGCTTTATATCCGACACCACGCACCGTCAAAACGACCTCGGGCGCTTCGGGATCACGTTCAATCTTGGAGCGCAGCCGTTGGACGTGGACATTGACCAGCCGCGTGTCGGCGGCGTGGCGGTATCCCCACACCTGCTCAAGCAGAAGTTCACGTGTAAACACCTGCCACGGCTTGCGGGCCAACGCAACCAGGAGATCAAATTCAAGGGGAGTCAGCGAGATCCGCTCTCCGCCCCGGGTCACCAAGTGACCTGCAACGTCAATAGTGACATCGGCAATGCGCAGGGTTTCGGGGGCCTTCTGGTCCCCGGGCCGCAACCGCGCACGAACCCGCGCTACAAGCTCAGCGGGCTTGAAGGGCTTGGGCACGTAGTCATCGGCGCCGGATTCAAGGCCACGAACCACATCCGAAGTATCAGATTTTGCGGTGAGCATGACGATGGGAACGTCCGACTCGCCGCGGATTTGGCGGCATACCTCGATCCCGTCCGAGCCCGGGAGCATCAGGTCCAGGAGCACCAGGTCCGGCTTCGAGGAGCGGAAGATCTCCAAGGCCTGGCCGCCGTCTGCGCAGAACACCGGCTCGAAGCCATCATTGCGCAGGACGATGCCAATCATCTCTGCGAGTGCTTCGTCGTCGTCAACTACCAGAATGCGTGCCTTCATAGTTATATATTCCCTTATCGCCAAGTCTTTGTCCCGTTGGGCGCAGCGCACGGCATGGCGCCCCCGGGGCACTTCCACCGTACTGCACTGTTATTCACCACGCTCCGTGATGGCCGCGCGGGCGGCAGGCTATGAGGGACGACGGCGGGACTATAGGCTGGGTGCGAAGGTCCGTGTGGGGGACGTCGGGAGTCGGCGGGCCGGATCTTATGGGGAGGAAATCGTGTCACAGCCAGAGCACGGCCAGAATCCACCGCCGGGTGGTCAGCCCGCGTGGGGTAACCAACCACAAGGCGGCAATCAGCCACCGTGGGGCGGCCAACCACAAAACGGCAATCAGCCACCGTGGGGCAGCCAACCACAAGGCGGCAATCAGCCGCAGTGGGGCGGCCAACCACAGTGGGGCGGCCCCCAGGCTTGGGCTGCGCCGCAGGCTGGCGGGCAATATCGTCCAGGTCAACCTCCTGGCGGCTGGCCTCCAGGTCCACCCTACGGGCAACCCTTTTATGTCGCGCCTCCCAAGCCCGGAATCATCCCCCTGCGTCCGCTGCAATTCGGCGAGATCCTTGATGGCTCGTTCCAGACGATCCGCCGCAATGCCGCTTCCATGTTTGGCTCCGCGCTGATCGTGCAAGTCCTCGGGGCAGTCCTGATCGGCATTGTCACGGTGGGCATGGTCCAGTTGTCCACGACCTTTGAATCCGTCAGTTCGGAAGCGGAGTTTGCCGACGCGATGGGTCCGTTCTTCGCGTTCATGGCCGGCACCCTAGGGGTTTCGGTGCTGATTGGGTTCCTGGGATCCGTCCTCCAAGGTGTCCTGGTGGTGCCCGTCTCCCGTTCGGTGCTCAACCGGCGGACAGGATTCAAGCAGATGTGGAAACTGGCGGGCCCCCGGATAATTCCTCTGCTGGGCGTTGCTGCGCTGCTGACGCTGGGCGGCCTTCTCGCCGTTGCCGCGGTGATCGGGATTGCGATCTTGCTGTTCACCGCCATGGGACCTGCCGCGCTGCTGATCGTCCTGCCTCTGGGGCTGGGTGCAGTGGTGGCCTTTGTGTGGATCGGCCTGAAGTTGATGCTGGCCCCTGCAGTGATAGTGGTGGAGCGGACCGGAGTTTACGACGGACTTCTCAGGTCGTGGAAGTTGACCAGGAACAACTGGTGGCGCATTTTCGGCATCACGCTGGTGGTAGCCATCATGGTGGGAATCATCGCCCAAATTGTCCAAATTCCCGTGTCCTTGGTCTCCGCCGCCATCGGTGGAGTAGTGGCCCCCCACCCCGACGCGGAGTCGATGACCTCCACGCTGGTTCTGACGACCGTGATTTCCACGGCGATCGGGGCACTGGTGGGGTCTGTAACGTTCGCCTTTCAAGCGTCCGTTTCCAGCCTGATCTACATGGACCTACGCATGCGGCGGGACGGTCTGGATGTTGAATTGATGCGGCTGATGGAAACGGGTTCCGATCCTGAAGGGATCCCCGGCGGACCATCCAATGCGCCCGCTAACACCGCCTGGCCACCGAGCGAGGGACAGTTTCCGTCCGCTCCCCCAGGGCAGCAACCTCAGGCATGAGGGCAGCCGCGATCGATGTATTTTCGTCATGGGCATTGATGGAACCGCCTGTGATCCCGGACCGGGACGAAGCGCGACGCTGGGCCGTTGAGGAGCTATCTAACCCCCGGTACCCGGACGCGACGCCCGGCTGGCTTGAACAGATGTGGCGGGATTTCATGGATTGGCTTTCATCCTTGGATGGTGGATCCGGTGCCGGGCCCAACATCGCTGTTCCGTTGATGGTGGTTCTGGCTTTGGTGCTCATCATCGCCGCCATCTTCTTCGTGAGGCCGAGGTTGAACGCCCGGAGGGCTAAAGAGGCGGAAGACCTCTATGGAAACGACCGCACAGTCGACGCAGAGGGCTACCGTGCACGGGCGGCGACAGCAGCCGACGGCGGCAACTGGCCGGCCGCCGTCGTCGATCAGTTCCGTGCTCTTGTCCGCTCCGCGGAAGAACGGGACATCATTGATGCTCGAGCCGGCAGGACCGCAGACGAAGCCGCCGCTCAATTGGGCGGGGTTTTTGGTGCGGCACAAGCCAAGCTGATCGCCGTTGCCGGTGTTTTCGATGCCGTGCGGTATGGCGACCACCCGGCAACACGCGCGGACTACGAGTCAGTCCGCCAGCTGGATGCTGAACTTCTTGCGCTGAAGCCTGACTTCGCAGGACAGGCCAACGCTGGATTCGCGGTTCCCCGATGACCACGAACGAACATGTGGGCCAGGAGGAAATCACTACCCCAGGTTTCCCGGCCGGCGGGAGGTTCAAAGCCTGGTTCCAAAAACACCTCGTGTGGATTGCCTTGGGGGCCTTGCTTGCTGGTTTGGTAATTTTCCTGGCTATTGACAGCGTTGCAGGCGCCACCGACTCCCGGCGCTTGTCAACGCGGAACCCGGCACCGGACGGCGGAATGGCGGTAGCCGAGATCCTGGGGCGCCACGGCGTGTCCGTCACTCCGACCGAGACGTTCGAGGACACGTTGGAGGCGCTATCAAACAAAGATGACGCCACGGTATTCCTCTTTGACGCACAGGGCTTCCTTGACCGGTCCCAGCTTGAGGAGATCACAGCCGCAGCAGACCGTGTAGTGGTGGTGACTCCACGACTCAGGACGCTCAATGGCCTGGCTGAAGGTATCCGCCCTGGCGGCGTGGTTCCGGAAGCGATACAGGTCATTGAACCGGGTTGCGAGCAGGACGATGCCTTGGCAGCGGGCCGCGTATCGGCGCAAGGATCCGTCTTTTCAGGACCCGTAGTTTGCTACGCCCCGCGTGGGAGCGGACCCGGGTTGTACGCGGAATCAGCCGATGGCAGGGTCATTGTTTTGGGCAGCAGGGAGCTCTTGGACAATCAACACGTTGCACTGGAGGGAAATGCGGCCCTCGCCCTCCGAACGCTGGGCAACAACGCGAACCTCGTGTGGTACCTCCCCGGGGTCGGAGATATCCCGGCGTCAAATTCAAGCCCCACGCTCAACGAGCTCGCGCCGCGATGGCTTGCCTTCGCGGGCCCCTGGCTGGGCTTCGTAGCCCTGCTGGCCATCGTATGGCGGGGCCGACGCATGGGCCCTTTGGTTTTCGAGCCACTGCCCGTGGTGGTCAAGGCCGCCGAAACAGCAGAAGGGCGTGCTCGCCTGTACCAGGACTCACGCGCCGTGGAGCGGGCCGCCCGGAATTTGAGGGCCGGAACCCTGTCACGGCTGGCCCGGCACTTCAACCTTGGAGCCGACGCCACCACCGAAGCAATTCTGGATACAACAGCCCGCCATGTGAAGCTGCCGGCCACGGAAGTGCGGTCCGTCCTGATCGACTTCATGCCCGAAAGTGAAGGACAGCTGGTGCAGTGGGCACAACAGATTGAACGAATCGAACAGGAAGCGATCGCCAGATGAGCAGCCACACGGACAGCAACAGCCACTACGCGGAGACGACGTCCCAGCAGGAAGCCCTGCAGAACGAGGCGTCGCAGCACGAGGCGCCACCTTCAGAAAACGGGCAGAGGCACCCCCTTGAGGATCCGGCACGGCAGTCGTTGCTCAATGTCAGAGCCGAAGTGGGCAAAGCTGTAGTCGGTCAGGACTCCACGGTTACCGGCATGCTGATCGCCCTGCTATGTGACGGACATGTCCTCCTCGAGGGTGTTCCCGGCGTGGCCAAGACCCTTTTGGTCAGGGCTTTGTCCACCGCTCTGAGCTTGGACACCAAGCGTGTTCAGTTCACTCCGGACCTCATGCCCGGTGACGTCACGGGCTCTTTGGTCTATGACTCCCACACGTCCGAGTTCACTTTCCGTGAAGGCCCGGTGTTCACCAACATCATGCTGGCCGACGAGATCAACCGAACCCCGCCGAAGACCCAGGCTTCACTCCTGGAGGCAATGGAAGAGCGCCAGGTTTCCGTGGACGGCGTATCGCGTCCACTGCCAAGTCCGTTCATTGTTGCGGCCACCCAGAACCCTGTGGAGTACGAGGGAACCTATCCCCTGCCGGAGGCGCAGCTGGACCGTTTCCTCCTCAAGTTGACCATGCCGCTGCCCGGCCGGGCTGAGGAGATTGAAGTCATCCGCCGCCATGCCAGCGGGTTTGATCCCCGCAACCTTTCCGCAGCCGGCGTGCGCCCGGTGGCTGGCGCCGTCGAGCTTTCCAACGCCCAAGCAGCCGTTGCGCACGTGGCTGTGGCTCCGGAGATCCTCGCGTACATCGTTGACGTTGTTCGCGCCACAAGGTCTGCGCCCTCATTCCAACTCGGCGTTTCGCCGCGCGGGGCAACCGCGCTGCTCAAAACCTCAAAAGCGTGGGCGTGGTTGTCCGGCAGGTCCTTCGTCACCCCGGACGACGTCAAAGCGTTGTCCTTGCCGTGCCTGAGGCACAGGGTAGGTCTGCGGCCGGAAGCCCAGATGGACGGCATTGTGGTGGACGATGTCTTGGGCAGTATTCTCGCCTCCGTCCCGGTACCGCGATGATCGCCGGGGCGACGTTGGCCGAGGGGGCTTGAGTGGCCATAACGGGTCGTTTTGTGTTGCTTTCTCTGCTGGGTCTGGTGCCGTTGGTGGCTTTTCCCGCGTGGAGCACTGTCCTGTTGGTTGGCGCGGGGCTGGTTCTTGTGCTGGTGTTGGATCTGGTGCTGGCGGCGTCGCCCGCTCAGCTTGCCCTGGAACGCGTCCTCCCTGGAAACGTGACGCTCGAGGGCAAAGCTGACTCTGTAGTGACCATCACCAACCCCACCCGGCGCACATTGCGGGCGGAAGTCAGAGATACCTGGCAGCCCTCAGCGGGGGCCGTGAACTCTGCGCAATCCCTTGTGGTCCCGGCTGGTGAGCGCCGGCGCATGACAGTGACCTTGGTCCCTCGGCGACGCGGCGACCTTACAAGCCCCCATGTGACCATCCGCTCCATGGGTCCCCTGGGAATGGCGGCGAGGCAGCGCACACGCGTCCTGCCTGGCCAGTTGCGGGTCCTCCCGCCGTTCCACTCGAAACGTCATCTCCCATCCAAACTCCGGAAGCTCCGGGAACTGGACGGCAGGGCCGCCGTGCAGATCCGCGGGGCAGGTACCGAATTCGACTCGTTGCGTGACTACGTCCGCGGTGACGACGTCCGGTCCATCGACTGGCGCGCTACCGCACGCCGCACATCGGTGGTGGTGCGGACGTGGCGCCCCGAGCGCGACAGGCGCGTGGTGATTGTTCTTGATACTTCCCGGACGGCGGCAGCAAGAATCGAAGATGAACCGCGGCTCGATACTGGAATTGAGGCCGCTCTGCTGCTCGCCGTGCTGGCCGAGCGCGGAGGCGACCGTGTGGATTTCCTCGCCTACGACCGGAGGCTCCGCGCACGGGTTGAGTCGGCGTCGAAAGGAAATTTGCTGGGTCAGCTCGTTCAAGCCATGGCTCCCTTGGAGGCTGAACTGATCGAGCTCGATTGGCAGCAGGTTCCTGCTCAAGTGCGTGCCGTCTCGGCGCATCGCTCCATGGTGGTGCTGTTGACGGCGCTTGACGGCGGCGCCCCGGAAGAGGGCCTCCTGCCTACCGTTGCCCAACTGGCACGCCAGCACGTTGTGGTGGTGGCATCCGTCCGGGATCCCTTGCTTTCTGCCATGAAGAAAGAGAGGACTACGGCGAGTCAGGTTTTCCGGGCAGCGGCGGCCGAACGCGCGCTCTTGGAACGCTCAGCGGTGATGGCTCAGCTCCGGCAGCTTGGAGCCGAGGTGGTGGATGCCGAACCCCACGATGTTCCTCCACTGCTCGCTGATACGTATATTCGCCTCAAAGCAGCCGGCCGGCTCTAAAGCAAAGCTCCAGCCTAAGTACGGCTCCGATGTTGTGTTCAAGGAAGGACTGCCATGAATAGCCCCATCTACCAGCTGGCGCTGGGCGAGGATTTCGCCCGGCTCACCCCGGAACTCCAAAAGTATTTCTCGTTGGCGGCCGGATCCGGTTTCTATGGAATTGGCGAAGGGGTCTTTGACGTGGTGGGGTGCCGGCAAAAATGGTTGCGGCCGCTCCTCGCATTGACAGGAGGCGAGGAAGCCTTCTTTCCAGAGTACGGCGAGGAAATTCCGTTCCGGATCGAAAACCACGCCCATGTGGATCCTTTCGGACGCCCGGCCCTAACAGCGCGCCGGGAGATCTACTTCCCTTCCGGAACACGGCTTTTCCACGATACGACCAGCGCCATCCTGCCTGGCCATGGGGATCGAAACGCCCGCTTGGTGGACCATGTAGGCCGTTACCGCCGACTGGTCACGGACCTGGATGTCAGCGTCACCTCCCAAGGCCGCCTCCGTGGTGTGTCCCAGGCGAGCAGGCTCTTCCTGGGCCCCCTGCGCATTCCGCTGCCGGCAGCCCTCGACGCACGAGCGTATGCCGAACAATGGTGGGACAACGACGAGGGCAAGCACCGCATTCAGGTCAAGGTCATCCAGCCACAGATCGGTCTGGTTCTTGTCTATGCAGGACGCTTCGACTACCGCCTGGCACCGTACTTGCCAGGAATGGCCCCCGGTAACTCCCTCCCCCGCTATGCCGAACCAGACCGCTGGGAAAAGAGAATCTGACTTCCCTGAGGTCAGCCCTGAGCCAGCTGGTCAAGTCCGTCAGCCACTTGTGTCAATTTCGTCAGAACGTCTTTGGCCGTTGAAGGAGTGAAGTCTGCCAGTCCAGTGGAGGGTGTGACGCGCAGTCCCGCCAAGCCGGATGCAGGAAGGCCCAGCTGGCGCCACGGTTTCCAGATGCTTTCAACTACCTCGGCCGTACGCGGTAGTTGCGCCCGGAGATCGCTGGTGGAAAGCGCCCCTGCCCACACACGCTTACCGTCCTCCACGGCTGCGGCCAGCTGTTCCCACTGGCGTGACGTCAGGGCCTTCAGGGGAACTGCGACGCCATCAGCACCGGCGGCGAGTACCCTGTCGATGGGCGCTTCAATTTCCGGTATGGAGACCACTGTCTCCATGACGCCAGCAGATTTCAGGGCGTCGATCACCAGCTTCCAGGCACCTGTGACTTCCTCACCGGAGATGGACCTCAACGTGCGGTAGCCACTGGCTGTTGGAATGGTCCCTGCCATGACGGAGGCAATGTCCGGTTCGTCTATCTGGACCACCAACCGGGCGCCCGGGACACCGGCGGCAATGCGGCTGAGGTGCTCTCCCACGCCTGCGGCCAAGGATTCAGCAATGTCCCTCCGAGCGCCGTAGTCCAAGAGTGCCCGTTCGCCACTGTGCAGGTGAAGATTGGCCGCGAGACTCATGGGTCCCAGCACCTGGATCTTGAACTCCGTTGCTGAAACATCCTCGGCGCCGGCGACGTCGGCCAAAATGTTGATGTCGGTCAATAGTGCCGAGCTGGCGCGACGGGCATCTTTACCGGGCCTGTCCACCAAACGCCAGCCGTGGGGTTGGACGTCGAGTGCGAGGTCAATCAGCAGGGAACCTGTCCGCCCAACGGCGTCCGATCCCACCCCTCGCTCCGGCAGTTCGGGCAGGAACGGAAGATGGGGGTCTCCCAACTCGCCCCTGATGATCCGGTTGGCTTCCGCGGGATCGGTGCCGGGCCACGGCCCCAGTGCGGTGGCGCTGGCGCGTACGCTTTCCACTTCTGTCACGGGTTAGGCCTGCTGGCTGGAGATCTGGTGATCCTCGGCGATGGCCTCGTGATGGCGGATCACTTCACTGATGATGAAGTTGAGGAATTTCTCTGCGAAGGCTGGATCGAGGTGCGCATCCTCGGCGAGCCTGCGCAAGCGGGCGATCTGGGCGGATTCGCGGCCCGGATCTCCGGCGGGAAGCTTGTGTGTGGCCTTCAGGATGCCAACTTTTTGGGTGGCCTTGAAGCGTTCAGCGAGCAGGAAAACAAGTGTTGCGTCAATGTTGTCGATGCTGGACCGGATGGACAGCAGCTCATCCATGACGGCACGGTCCACGTGGCCGGCCAAGGAGCTCGCTGCCGGGTTGAAGGAATCGGCGTCATGGGGAAGGGCGTTGTTCTGCTCGGTCATGCACCCCAGTCTATGGTGTGAGGTTGTACCGCCGTGGGTGTTACCTGACGTGATGGCGAAGGCACGCCCTCCGCAGATGAGGGGGCGTGCCTTCGCTTCTTACCAACGTCCTTTCGAACGGTTTAGCCACCCAGCAGCGATCGGTGGGCTTCCCGCCGTCGTGCTTGTTCATCCGGGTCCGGTACCGGCAGGGACGCGATGAGCCGCTTGGTGTAGTCGTGTTGCGGTGAGCCCATCACTTGGTTGCCGATCCCCTGCTCCACCAGCCGGCCCTTATACAACACGCCAACCCAGTGGGACAGCATGTCCACCACTGCGAGGTCGTGGCTGATGAAGAGAGCCGCGAAACCGTACTGCTCTTGGATGTCTTTGAACAGGTCCAGGACTTTGGCCTGCACCGAGACGTCAAGGGCGGATGTGGGTTCGTCGGCGATCAACAGGCGCGGATTAAGCGCCAGGGATCTCGCCAGGGATGCGCGCTGCCGCTGCCCGCCCGAGAGCTCGTGCGGGTAGCGTTCGGCGTACGACGCCGGCAACTGGACTGATTCGAGCAGCTCACCTACCTTTTTCCTCGCCTCAGCGGCGCCCGGCCGGGTGTGGATCAGCAGCGGTTCGGCGACGCATTCGCCAATGGTGAGGTGCGGGTTGAAGGACGCCGCCGGATCCTGGAACACGAAGCCGATTTCCTTGCGGAGAGGTCGGAAGGAACGCTCCTTGAAGTCCAACATCTCGTACCCAAGGACCTTCAGGCTTCCCCCTGTGGTCCGGGTCAGGCCGGCTATCGCTCGTCCAATGGTTGACTTTCCGGAACCGGATTCACCCACCAACCCGAAGACCTCGTTTTCGGACACCGTAAAGCTGACATCGTTCACGGCCTTGAATCCGTGCCTGCCGAAACGGCCGGGGTATTCGATGGTGAGGTTCTTTGCCTCCACCAGGATTTTGCCATCTTGGTGGAGCCGGCCTCGGGCACCCTCGGAGGCGGAGTTCCGTCCGAGGTGCGGCACAGCGGCCAGCAGTTTCCTGGTGTACTCCTGCCGGGGTTCAGCAAACAGGACCTTGGCCGGGGCCTCCTCCACAACGTCGCCCTGGTACATCACCACTACACGGTCGGCCAGATCTGCCACGACGCCCATGTTATGGGTAATGAGCACGATCGAGGTGCCGTAGTTGTCCCTCAAATCGCGCAGGAGCTGGAGGATTTCGGCCTGGACTGTCACATCCAGGGCCGTGGTGGGCTCATCGGCCACGATCAGTCCGGGATTGAGTGCCAACGCCGCGGCTATGACCACGCGTTGTTTCTGTCCGCCGGAGAACTGGTGAGGATAGTAGTTGACCCGCGTTTCGGGGTCCGGGATGCCAACCTTGCGAAGTGCCTCGGTTGCCCGTTCCTTGGCTTCCTTGGCGGAGATGCGCCGTCCGTCAGTGGAATGCGCCCTGATGCCTTCGGCAATCTGCCAGCCCACGGTGAAGACCGGGTTGAGGGCTGTGGAGGGCTCCTGGAACACCATGGCCACATCGCGGCCGCGGATTGTGCGGAGGGTGGATTTGCTGACGCTGATGACGTTGTTGCCGTTGATCACCACGGCGCCTGAGCTGATGGCTGTTTCCGGAAGCAGGCCGAGGATGGTCTTGGCCGTCACGGTTTTACCGGAACCCGATTCGCCCACAATGGCAACTACTTCTCCGGCTCCAACGTTCAGGCTTACGTCTTTGACGGCATGAACGTCGCCGCCGTCAGTGGCGAAGGTGACTTGGAGCCGATCAATGGTAAGTACCGGCTGTTCCGTGCCTGTCCCGTCTGAGAGGTTTCCAAGGTTGGTGGTCATGACTTTCCTGCCTCTGCCGGGTTTACCGACGATTCCGGTCCTGCCGGTGTACCGGGTACTGGTGTTCGACCCGCGCGTTTGCGGCCACGGATCCTGGGGTCGTTGAGGTCGTTGATGCTCTCGCCCACCAGGGTCAGCCCCAGGACGGTGAGGACGATCGCGATGCCGGGGAAGACGCCTGTCCACCAAATACCGGAGGAGGTGTCAGCCAAGGCTTTGTTGAGGTCGAAACCCCATTCGGCCGCGGACGTGGGTTCGATCCCGAAGCCAAGGAATCCCAAACCGGCCAGTGTCAGGATCGCTTCGGAGGCGTTGAGGGTGAACATGAGCGGCAAGGTTCGGGTGGCGTTCTTGAAGATGTGCCGCCCGATGATTCGCACACTGGACGCCCCGAGGACCTTGGCCGACTCCACGAAAGGCTCGGCCTTGAGCCGGATGGTCTCTGCACGGATCACCCGGAAGTACTGCGGCACAAAGACCACAGTGATGGAGAAAGCACAGGAGAAGATGCCGCCCCAGAAGCTGGACTGGCCGCGGCTGATCACAATTGAGATCACAATCGCCAGGAGCAGTGTTGGGAATGCGTAGATGGCGTCCGCAACGACGACCAAAATTCTGTCCAGCCATCCGCCGAAGTATCCGCTGAGAAGCCCCAGCACCACGCCGAGGAACAAGGACATTGCCACGGACACAATGATGACTGTCACTGCCGTTTGGGAACCCCAAATCACTCGAGACAGGACGTCGTAGCCACCAACGGTCGTTCCCAGCAGGTGTTTGCCGCCAGGGGCTTCCTGGGTGGGAAACGAGCCGGAGGCATCGCTGAGTTGGGAGTAGCCATAGGGAGCAAGGAGCGGGGCGAAGATGCTGGTGAGAAGGAATACTCCGCTGAGGACAACACCCACCACCAGCATGCCTCGCTGGAGGCCTACGCTCTTCTTCAGGTGGCTGATCACGGGAAGCCGTGAGAACAAGGGCTGCTTGGCCCGGGTCAATTGAGGGGTGCTCATGGTCAGTACCTCACTCGGGGGTCGATGAGCGCGGCAATGATGTCCACGATGAAGTTGGTGACGGCCACGATGATGGCCAGCAGCACCACGATCCCTTGGACGGCCACGAAGTCGCGGGCATTCAAGTACTGCACCAGCTGGTAGCCAAGGCCTTTCCACTCAAAGGTGGTTTCGGTGAGGATCGCGCCGCCCAGCATCAGGGCAATTTGCAGGCCCATGACGGTAATGATGGGAATCAGCGCGGGTTTGTAGGCGTGCTTGGTCACCAGGCGGAACTCGCTGACGCCTCTGGAGCGCCCTGCCTCAATGTAGTCCTTTCCCAATGTTCCGATGACGTTGGTGCGGACCAGGCGAAGGAACACACCTGCGGTGAGTAGGCCAAGGGCGACTGCCGGAAGAACTGCGTGGGACGCTATGTCACCGAGGGCGGTGAAGTTTCCGCTTCGCAGCGCGTCGAGCCAGTAGATACCGGATGGAGCAGCCAAAGCGCTCATGGTTAGTTCCGTACGAGTGGAAGCGCGGCCTGCTACCGGGAACCATCCGAGCCATACGGAAAACGTCAGCTTGAGGAGCAGCCCTGAGAAGAAGACCGGAGTGGCGTAGCAAAGGATGGCGAAGAACCTCAGCAGGGCATCGGGAGTCTTGTCCCGGTGTTGGGCGGCAATCAGCCCGAAAGGGATACCGACTGCGAGCGCCACGATCAGCGCGTTGATGGAGAGTTCAAGGGTGGCTGCGCCGAAGGTGGTCATCACCTCAACTACAGGACGCCGGTCAGTGATGGTGGTTCCGAAGTTCCCGGTGATCAGCTGGCCAAGGTACTCGAAGTACTGAACCAGGACCGGACGGTCGTACCCGGCATCATGGATGCGTTGGGCCAGGACGTCCGGGGGAAGCCGTCCGCCTTGTGATGCGGTGATGGGATCGCCGATGACCCGCATCAGGAAGAAGACCAGTGTTACCAGGATGAAAACGGTGGGAATGATCAGGAAGAACCTGATCACGATGTATCTGCCCAGCCCTCCCCCGGCTTTGGACTTGCTCTTGGGAGCGACGATGCCGGGTTCAGCCTCGGGAACCTCAATAAGTGTTGTCATGTGCTACCTGCATTTCTTGCCCGTGGATTACGCGGGACTGTCTGATGCGTGCCGGCCACGTTGGTGGTCAGCAAAGGAGGCGGAACACCGGATCAGTGTCCCGCCTCCCTTCTCTTCACAAAGGTGCGGTTACTTGGAAATTACGCCCAGACGGAACTTGAAGGACGGATCCAGGGTCTTGTCGACTCCGTTGACGCCGCTTCCGACGACCGCCACCTGCGCACCCTGAAGCAGGGGCAGTGTGGAGATGTCCTTGGCGAGGGCGTTCTGGACTTCCTTGATGGCTGCCTCACGCTTGGTCTTGTCCGCTTCGGTGAGCTGCTTGCCGATGAGTTCGTTGACCGTGGCGTTGTTGTAGTGGTTCTTCAGGAAGCCGCCCTCGGGGAAGAACGGGGTGAGGTAGTTATCGGCATCGCTGAAGTCCGGGAACCAACCAAACTGGAACAACGGGTATTCGTCAGCACGGCTGGCCTTGCTGTAGGTGACCCATTCGGTGGACTGCAGGTTCACAGTGAAGAGCCCGGACTTTTCCAGCTGCTCCTTGACCATGGCGTATTCGTCTCCGGAGGATCCACCGTAGTGGTCCGGGTTGTACTGCAGGTTCAGGGCAACGGGTTCGTTGATGCCGGCGTCCGTCAGGACTTTCTTGGCCTTATCCAGGCTTGGCTTTCCGTCATCGCCATAGGCGTCCTTGAAGGATTCGTTGGCGCCGAGGAATCCGCTGGGGACGTTGGAGTACAGCGGCAGGTAGGTGCCCTTGTACACCTGGTCTGCAATTGCCTGCCGGTCCACCAGGTTGGCGATCGCCTGGCGTACGGCCAGGGCCTTGGCGGGGTCCGCCCCGGTCGCTTTGGTTCCGTACGGCATAGTGTCGAAGTTGAACGTGATGTAGCGGATTTCGCCGCCCGGGCCAGTGAGGACCTTGACCTTGGAGTCCTTGCGGAGATCGTCGATGTCAGTCGCGCTGAGGCTGCGGAAGGCAACGTCAATGGCGCCCTGTTGGATTTCCAGCTTCAGGTTGGTGGGGCTGGCGTAGTACTTGATGGTGGCAGCGTCGTTGGCCGGCTTGCCAAGAACACCGTTGTAGTCCGCGAACGATTTGAAGCTGACCAATTCGTTTTTCTTGTAGCTGTCAATCGTGTACTGGCCGTAGAACGCGTTCGCCTTGATGATCTCGTCGTCGGAAAGGATCTTGTCGGCCGGGAAGACTTCATCGTCCACGATCGGCGCGGCCGGGCTGCTGAGGATCTGGCTGAATGTCTGGTCGTTGGCGTTCTTCAATTTGAACACCACCGTGGTGGCGTCTGGCGTGCTCACGCTGTCGATGTTGGTCAGGAGCGAGGCTGGTCCGGCGGGGTCATTGATGGCCACCTGCCGATCGAAGGAGTGCTTTACGTCCTTGGAATCCAGAGTGTGCCCGTTGGCCCATTTGAGCCCGGACTTGAGCTTCACGGTGTATTCCGACGGCGCCGTGAAAGACGACGATTCGGCGAGGTCCGGAACGGGTTCCGCGCCGCCGGGCTTGGAATTGAGCAGGAATGAGTAGACCTGGTTCATCACCATAAATGAACCGTTGTCATAGGATCCTGCGGGGTCCAAAGACGTGACTTTGTCAGTGGTGCCGTAGGCGATGGGGCCTGCGGCGGCCGGAGCGGAAGATGAGCCGCCGCCGGAGGGTCCCGTGCATGCCGTCAGGGCGAGCGCGGAGATGCCCGCCAGCGCGATAGCGCCGTGCAGGGCCTTCTTGTTCAGTGCCATCTGGTGAACCTTCTGTTCGATGGATTCGGCGCGCCGCCGTCAGATATTTGTGACGGCGCGCACTCTTGATTCCACGATTCAACCAGACTTCGCAGGCCGCGAACCCCTCATTTTGTGATTTGAGACACAAAATTTACTTTCCAGTAGCTTTTGCTCTGAACGCCCGGACTACAGAACTTCCCGCTGAAGGGAACGGGCGGCATCTATGGTTGCCTGTCCCAGGACACGACTACCCTGATAAAGAACGACGGTCTGCCCCGGGGCAACGCCGCGCAACGGATCCGTCAACGTAACAACCAGCTGGGCGCGCTCAACGCCTGAATCATCAGCGACGGCTTCCACCCGGGCTCTCGCCGGAACGGGATCGCCATGAGCCCTCACTTGGGCATGGCAGTCGAACTCGGCGCCGCTTGCTACCTCGGAAATGGGCAAACCGGCCCACGAAACCTTGATGCCGCGAATCTCGTCGATCGCCAGCAGGGCTTCCGGCCCCACAACCACCTTGTTTTCCTTGGGACGGATCTCCAGGACGAACCGAGGCTTGCCATCTGCCGCGGGCGTACCCAGCTTCAGGCCTCGTCGCTGCCCCACCGTGAAGGCGTTGGCACCTGGATGTTCACCAACCTTGGCACCGGTTTCGTCAACGATGTCCCCGGTGGTCATGTCAATTTTCTCGGCCAGCCAGCCGCGGGTGTCGCCGTCGGAGATAAAGCAGATGTCGTGGCTGTCGGGCTTGTTGGCCACGGACAAGCCCCGGCGTTCTGCCTCGGCACGTACCTCGGCCTTGGAAGGAGTGTCCGCCAGCGGGAACATGGAGTGCTTCAGTTGCTCGTGGGTCAGGACGCCCAGAACATAGCTCTGGTCCTTGGCCCAATCGGCGGCGCGGTGGAGTTCCCGGTTACCGTCAGCGTCTTCGATGACCTTGGCGTAGTGTCCGGTGCACACAGCATCGAAACCAAGGGCGATGGCCTTCTCCAGAAGTGCTGCGAACTTGATCCGCTCGTTGCACCGCATACACGGGTTCGGTGTCCTGCCAGCGGCGTACTCGTCAATGAAGTCCTGGACAACGTCTTCCTTGAAGCGCTCCGAGAAGTCCCACACGTAGTAGGGAATTCCAAGGACATCGCAAGCACGCCAGGCATCGCGGGAATCCTCGATGGTGCAACAACCCCGGCTTCCTGTGCGCAGGGTGCCGGGCATCCGCGACAACGCAAGGTGGACCCCGACGACGTCGTGTCCGGCCTCGACTGCCCGGGCTGCGGCCACAGCGGAGTCAACTCCGCCGCTCATTGCTGCAAGTACTCGCATGCTGGCTTTCTGTCTGTGGGAGTTGGAGCAACTGATCCGGCTGGGAACAGCCGGCGTGCCCATCTATTCTAGCCTGCCGTGCCACGCCTACCCTAAAACCCTTGACTGACCCCACCCGTGCTTCTAAAGTCAAAATAATTGGTTTTAGAATCGAGCTGACATGGCACACGAACACATAGTTATCGTCGGCGGCGGGCTTGCCGGCGCCACCGCAGCCAAAACCCTCCGCGCCGAAGGCTATGAAGGGCCCGTAACCTTGGTGGCCGCAGAGAACCGACCACCTTATATACGCCCTCCCCTTTCCAAGGAATTCCTCCTTGGCAAAGCTGAGGCAGATGCTGCTCTGGTGGTGCCGGATAAATGGTACGGGGAAAACGGCGTCGAGCTTCTTCTCGAAAGCCTCGCCAGCCGGATCGACCCCCGGGGGCACGCTGTGGCACTGGCCGACGGCCGAAGCCTTCACTACTCCAAGCTGCTCCTCGCCACGGGCGCCCGGCCTCGAACCATTCCGCTTCCAGGTGCGGACCTTGACGGGGTCATGACCTTCCGAACCTTCGATGACAGTGTGCAGCTTCAGAACCTCCTTAAGGACGGAGGCAAGAAGGTGGTCATGATCGGCTCCGGGTGGATCGGCATGGAACTGGCGGCAGCAGCCCGCACATATGGCAACGACGTCACACTGCTGGGGCTGGAAGACATACCGCTGAGTGCCGCCATCGGACCTGAACTTGGTGGATTCTTTCATCGGCTCCACGAAGATCAGGGCGTGACGTTCCGCCTTCCGGCAAGCGCTGCCGGAATTGAAGGACAGGACGGCAGGGCGACGGCGGTCCGCACCAATACCGGCGAAACGCTGCCCGCCGATGTGGTGATCGTTGCCGTCGGCGTGGTACCTGACACCGCACTCGGCGAAGCCGCAGGGCTTGCCATCCGCAATGGAATACTGGTGGATACCGGGCTGAGGTCCAGTGCACCGGATGTGCTGGCTGCAGGAGATGTAGCCAACGCACTCCACCCATTTACCGCCGAGCACCATCGCAGCGAACATTGGGCCAACGCGCTCAACGGCGGCAAGGTGGCTGCAAAGTCCATGATGGGCCGGGATGCCCAACTGGACGTGGTGCCGTACTTCTATACGGACCAGTTCACCGTCAGCATGGAGTACTCGGGGTTTCCCTCCTTGACCTCCGGAATCACACCGATGATCCGCGGCTCGCTTGATGACGGCAGCTTCATCGCTTTTTGGTTGAGGGAGGGGGTGGTAGTTGCCGGAATGAGCGTCAACCAGCGCCGGGTTCAGAAGCCCATCAAGGCCTTGATTTCAACCCGCACCCCTGTGAACGTCAACAAACTGACGGATCTCGGGGTGCCACTGGACGAACTGCTGCCCGATGCGCCGTAAGAGCTAGAAAGGTTCCGACGAGGCCTGCCGAGCCACCGTCGCTGCTGTTTGAATGCTGGATTCATGACCGGCCATTCCGGCCTGCCGGGCCCTTAAGCACGCCTCGGGCAGGGCTTTCAAGAGCGCGTCCACATCCGCATCGGTGGAACTGTGCCCCAGCGTAAAGCGCTGGGCGCCGCGTGCAGTATCTTCATCCAGGCCCATTGCCAGGAGGACGTGCGAAGGCCGTGGCACCCCTGCCGTGCACGCCGAACCCGTGGAGGATTCAACGCCTGCCAGGTCCAGGAGAAAGAGCAATGAGTCGCCTTCACAACCAGGGAAGGTGAAGTGGGCGTTCCCCGGCAGCCGCCCGTCCCCGGGAGCACCCCTCAGCACCGCGCCCGGCACGGAATCGTGTACTCCGTTGATAAGGCGGTCGCGCAACAAACTGAGACGTTCTTTTTCAACGGGCAGGTTTGCAGTGACAGCCTCCGCGGCTGCGGCAAAAGCGGCGATTGCGGGAGTGTCCAGTGTTCCCGAGCGCACATCGCGTTCCTGCCCGCCGCCGTGCTGCACCGGCGTCAGCTTCACGGCCCTTCCCAGGAAAAGTGCGCCGACCCCCACCGGACCACCAAGCTTGTGCCCCGAAACGGACATTGCAGAGAGTCCCGAGCCACGAAAGTCCACGGGAATCGATCCGAAAGCCTGGACGGCATCGGAGTGAACCGGGACTCCATGCGGTTTTGCCAGCTCCACAATCTCCGTCACCGGCTGGATGGTACCTACTTCATTGTTGGCCCACATCACTGTGACCAAGGCAATTGATTCGGGATCGCGTTCGATTTCCTGCCGGACGACCTCCAGCCGAATAGCGCCGTCGCTGTCTACCGGAATCCACACAACGTCAGCACCTTCATGCCTTACAAGCCATTCGACGGTATCCATGACCGCATGGTGCTCGACGGCGGAGCAAAGGATGCGTGTACGGCGCGGATTCTCGTCCCGCCTGGCCCAGAACAGACCCTTCACCGCCAGGTTGTCCGCTTCCGTCCCGCCTGAGGTGAAAATAACCTCGGATGGGTGTGCCCCGGCAGCCGCTGCCAGCGCCTCCCTGGCATCCTCCACCGCTCGCCTCGCGCGGCGGCCCGCACCGTGAAGCGACGAAGGATTACCGGTCCGCGCCAGCTCGCGCGTCATCACAGCGAGCGCTTCGGCCGACAGGGGCGTGGTTGCGGCGTGGTCAAGGTATACAGGCACCTTGTTATTCTACCGACGCCTGGCGTTCAGGATTCCTTACCAAGGGCATTGATGCGCGCACAGCAGCGTCCCGGACCATGGTCCGGATCCGGCACGATGATGCCGGCACTGAGTCCGGAGGCCGCAGCAGCACCGCTGAGGAACGCGCCGTTCATTGCGCACACCACTTCCGCGTGGTCCCGCGACAAGCGATGGAACGGACAGTTGAGCAGGCGGTATCCCCCGGCAGCGTCCGGCGAGGGGTCGTATCCGAGTTCCGAGAGTGCACCCAGGAAATGGCCAGGGCGTCCAACCTCGCGCCCTGCAGCTGCAGCGACATCGCGCATCGCTTCCAGCGCCGGCACACCGTCGGCCTGAGAGCGCGTGATCGCCGCGGCCATGAGGTGGCCGGCGAGGTCGTAGTGCCGCTCAGGAACAGAGACGCCCACCTCGTCCATGACGGGCCTGTAGAGCTTTGATGGCCGCCCCGACCCAGGCCCTGTCTTCTCAGGGGATTTCCTGAACTCAACCCGCAAGAGCCCTTCGCGGACCAAACGGTCCAAATGGAAGGAAGCCGAACTGCGGGGCAGCTCGAGTGCCAAGGCCGCCCCATCCCGGCTGACGGCCTCCCCTGCACTCAGAACGTACTCATATAGCCTGCGGCGGTTTTCATCGCCCAAGGCAGCAACAGCAGTGATTTTCCGGATCCACGGGAGTTCGGACGTGCCCATACACCAAAGATATATCTAAAAATAAGAATCGTTGCTTTAGCGGAATAGCCAAGAAAGGCAGGGTCAGGACGGCGGTACCACAACGAGCTGGGCCACAGTTTCCGCACGGGCGGCGCTCAACGTTGCGTCGTCCGGGCACGACAGGGAAACATAGACGGAGGACGCGGGGGCGCTGAACAACCTGGCCAGGACCAAGGCAGGCTTACCGCCGGATGCGGCCGAAGACTCCAGGCTCAGGAACTCCACGCTACGCTGTGGTTTATCGGATCCTTCTCCCCAACGCAGAGTCGCCGGCTTCAGGCCGTCCAGCGAACCGACGTTGAGATAGGTGAACAGTTCCTTGGTTGAGGCGACGTCGTCAGCGGCCACCACCAGCGGGCCCTGATTCACGCTCACGCGGACTGCGAGCGTGCAACCGTCAGCCTTCTTGTATCTGCTTTCGCCCTGCAGGCCGGAGTGCACCACCGACCAACCGGGAACCTCCTCCAACCGTGTGGAAACTGTCACGGGCTCCCCCGCAGCCAACGTGCTCCCTGCCGCAAGCGGCAAGTCCTTCGCAGCCACCGCGGCCGCGTCGTGTCCCGGAGTGATGGTGGGCGTCGCCAGCGTGGAGACCGACGGCGACGGCTTAGGGGCAGTAGGGTCAGGGACGTTGACGCTGCAGCCTGCCAGCAGGACACCGGCGGTTCCGAGGGCAGCCAAGCCGGCCAGTCGTCGTCGAACGTTGCTCGCCACTATGTCTCCTTGCCGTGCGCTCTGGAATATGGTGTGGGGACCGCGCCGATCGACTCGCCTGCCACCGCGATCGAGTCTAGCTGCCCGTCGCAGCGAGGCTGCGTCAGTACGGAGGCGCGCTTGAGGACTCACTCATAGACGGACGCACTAGGCGAGAACCCGCAAACCAGCAGGAACCGCCTCCACCTCCACCGGCAATGGGCCGATTCGTTCCCCGTCCGCATATGCCACCACCCCGTCAGCCTCCAAGCGCACTTTCCGGACGCGCATGATCTCCACGGCAGGATGGTTGGTGTGCTTTCCGGCGAAAACCTTGGGAAACACGCCCAGGAAACGGAGCCTGGACAGGGGCTTGACCACAAACATGTCCAACCACCCGTCATCGGGCACCGCCTCAGGGGTGATCTTCATGCCCCCGCCAATGAACTGTCCGTTGGCCACTGAAATGAGCAGGGCAGGCTGGCTCCACAACACGCCATCGGCAGTCACGGTGTAGGTGATCCGGCGAAAAGAGCCCAGCTCCCGGAGCATAGCAAGGTTGTAGCGGCTCCTGCCGCGTGGCCAGCTCCACGAATTGGCGCGCTCGTTGACGGCTGCATCGAATCCGGCGGACAGGACGCCTGCGAAGTAGGTGGTCTCACCACCAGCGGTGACCCTTCCGGCGTCGATCCTGCGCCCGCCGGCCTCCAACGCAAGCAGCAGCCTACGGCACGCGGCCGCGGTGTCGTTCAACGGTAAAGCCAACAGCCGCGCCACATCATTGCCTGTCCCGGCGGGAACGATGCCGAGAGGGAAGTCCAGCCCCGCGAGCGCGTTGACGCCAAGGTGGACCATGCCATCGCCGCCCACCACTACCAACGCCTCCACCCCGGTTTCCAGCGTCCGGTCCACCGATCTGCGCAAAGCGTCATAGTTCTCCGCTTCAAGTACGACGACGTCCCAACCGGCGGCGCGGATGTACTCTGCGGCTTGGTGCCCGGCACTGCGCCGACGACCAAAAGATGCCTCAGGATTAATGGCAACAGCGATCTTCATCGGCGCGATGGATGGGTTCTTCGCTGCCGGAGGATTCACAGCCTGAATTATGCCAGCGGGAACCACACGCCACGTTACCGACGTTCACAGAGTGGCTGGATAAACTTGCCAGTACCGCACCTCTCCAGAGGCGCGACCACCATCATAGAGAAGGGCCCGTGCTTGGCCGAGGGCAGCAGTTCGCACTATCAGGTTCTCCGCGTTTCCGTCACCGCTACGGACAAGGAGATCAAAGTGGCCTACCGCAAGGCTGCCCGGAAAGCCCACCCCGATCACGGCGGAGAAGCGGAGATGTTCCGGCGGGTGACCCTCGCATACGAAACTCTCATAGATCCCCAACGCAGGGCCGACTACGACCGAAGGTACGGCCGCGGTGCCTCCGATGTGAGCCAGCCTCGGGCGGGCGACTACACAGGCGCTGCGGCACCGGGGCCCTTCGCGACCGCAAACCTCAAACGACCCCAGGCCCAGCGCAACACTGCCGGCGATCCTGCAGTCTATGTTCCCCCCTTTGATGATCCCAACGAGGTTCCGCTCATCCCAGCGGCGGAAGCGGCCCAACAGGTTCACGGCCTCCCCCGCAAACGAGGCATCTTTGGCGCCGAAGCCCGCATCCAACGCGAAATGCGCACGGTCCAGCTCATCAGCCGGCAAGTCCTGCCCGCCATACCCGCAGCCAGGCTCATCAATGGGTTGCGCTCGCCGTCGGACAACAACCACATCGACCACGCCGTCCTGTCCGGCTACAGATTGGCACTGATAGGTTCCATGCTGCTGCCCAAAGGGGCATACGCCTGGGACGGCCATTCGCTGCGCCATGGTGGTCGTTCGGTGGCTCCTCCACAGCTCGGCCATATCGTCCGGCATATGCAGGACCTCTTTCCGGAGCTCAATGTCACCGGATGGGTGGTCCTTCACAGTCCTGACGGAAATCTTCACGAACCTGTCATTGACCAATATGGCAAGGGACAATCGAGCAACACAGCTGTGGAGGTAGTCAACGCGGCGGGGCTGGTAAGGGGGCTGAAGCAGTTCCTCAGCTCCGGGCCGGCGCCGAACACCGTAGTCGTGCCGGTCCTGGCCAGGCTGATTCGCGGAATGCACTAGTCACAGCGGTGCCGTCTCTGGACGCGGCCCTAGCCGCACGGGCTGACTAAGATGGGACGGTGTTCCGCATCCTCTTCCATACTCCAGAAATCCCGGGCAATACGGGCAACGCCATCCGCTTGGCCGCCATTACGGGGGCCGAGCTTCACCTGGTGGAGCCACTCGGCTTTGATTTTTCCGACGCCAAGTTGCGTCGTGCCGGTCTCGATTACCACGATCTGGCCGTAGTTACTGTCCACAAAGACATCGACGCCGCCTGGGCTGCCCTCACCCCGGAACGGGTTTTCGCTTACACCTCCGACGGCGAGACCTCCTATACGGACATCAGCTACCGCGAAGGTGACGTCCTGATGTTCGGGCCCGAATCCGTGGGCTTGCCGGACTGGCTCAAGCAGGATCCACACGTAACCGCTCGTGTCCGCCTTCCCATGAAGCCTTCTCTGCGTTCGCTCAACCTGGCCAACGCTGCTTCAATCGCCGTGTTTGAAGCCTGGCGGCAGAACGGATTTGCCGGCGCCAAGATGTAGCCCATCCAACGGCGCCCCGGCACCGAATACCTTGTGCAGGACAATTCCTGCCTTGGACATTCGTTGAGGGAGCCTACGTGAGCGCGTTGCAGACCAGGGTGATGACGGCAAGTCAGAGCACCGCCGCGCCGCCGACGCGACCCCATGATGCTGACGCTTTCAAACGGGACGACATATGCTGGACCGTGATGGACATCCCCAACAATCCCGGCCCCCCGGTCTTCGAAGCTACAGGCTCTTCGACTGATCTGAATTCGCAGCTTGCCCTCTTGCTCGAACTCGTGGCAGCAGGCGACCAGCAGGCATTCGCCGAGCTCTATCGCCTCACCTCCAGGCGTGTCTTCGGCATGGCCAGGCGCGTCCTGATAGACCCTGATCTCAGCGAGGACGCAACCCAGGAGGTTTATCTCCAGGTCTGGCAGGGAGCTGCAAAATTTGACCGCGCTGCAGGGACACCGCTGGCCTGGCTCATGACTATCGCACATCGGCGCGCCATTGACCGTGTCCGCGCCGTGCAAGCGGCAACTGACCGGGAAGCCAAGTACGGCGCAGCGAGCCAGGACCCGGACCGGGACCTGGTAACCGAGGAAGCCGACACCAACTTGGAAGCTGAAGCTGTCAGCCGATGCCTCGGTACCCTGACGGACACGCAGCGAGAATCCGTCAGGCTCGCGTACTACGGCGGGCTGACGTATCGGGAAGTCGCCGAGCATCTCGGTGCCGCAGTCCCCACCATCAAGTCCCGCATCCGTGATGGACTACTGCGCCTGAAGACGTGCCTGGGGGTGGGTTGAAATGAGTGAAAACACCAGTGGAGGCTTTATCCGCAGAATGTTTGCCAACGACATCGCTACAGACCTCGCCGAGGGCCGTGTCCTCGAACTCGCCGAACTCTACGCCCTGGACGCCGTGAGTGACGACGAACGGGCCATGATTGACCATTACATCAAGGACGCCCCCGAACGTCCTGAATTCCTGGAGCGGGTACGCGAAACCCGCGAGACCCTTGCCGTGAGTTTTGCCCCGGAGGAAGAACCGCCTGCAGGTCTCTTCGACGATATCCTGGAGCGCATCACCAAGGATGCCGCCGCCCAGCCCGTCGCAGAGCCGGTGGCTCCCTCAGTGGAAAGCCCCGCCGTCGATGACCTCGCTGCCGCCAGGATGAGGCGCGAAGAACGCACGCGCGTTGGTGGCGCACGCCGGTGGATCGTGGGCGCCGCCGCCGCAGCGGTCATCGCACTCGGTGGCATCGGGGTGGGCGCCTACGTCTCTGCACAAAATGACCCGGTGAACCAAGTACTCCAGGCCCAGGACGTCCAGAAGAAGTCTGCACCGGTTCCTGGCGGTGGTACCGCCACCATTTCCGCATCGTCGGCCAAGGATTCCTTTGTGGTGCTCATGGATGGCGTTTCGCCCGCACCGGAGGGCAAGGTCTACCAGTTGTGGACCCTCCCCAAGGACGGCTCTGCTCCTGTACCGCAGGGCACCATGGATGCTGAGACACTCTCCAAACCGGCGATAGTGAAGGGCTTGTCCTCAGCGTCGTCCGTGGCCATCACGGTGGAACCCACGGGCGGCTCCAGCGCCCCCACCACGGATCCGGTGCTGGTGGTCGGGCATTTAGCAGTTGCTTCCGCAGCTACAGCACGAGCGATAAAAGCATGACGAAGCCGAAGGCCACCACGGAGATCAGCGTCTCCATGACAGACCATGTCTTGAAGGTCTGCCCCACGGTAAGTCCGAACAACTCCTTGACCAACCAGAATCCAGCGTCGTTGACGTGGGACAGGAACAAGGAACCCGCACCTATGGCAAGTGCCAACAAAGCCGCGTGCGTGGGGCTCAGGCTGCTGGCAAGGGGTGCCACGATGCCGGCGGCCGTTACAGTGGCCACCGTTGCCGAGCCCGTGGCCAGTCGGAGCGCCACAGCCACGATGAAGCCCAGCACCAGAACTGACATGTTGGTGCCCTCGGCCCACTTCTTGACGGAGTCACCTACCCCGGCACCGATCAGGGTCTGCTTGAAACCGCCGCCCGCGCCAACAATGAGGAGGATCCCCGCAATGGGTCCAAGGCTTTCACCCAGCTTGGCTGTGATCTTGCTGCCGGTGAACCCAACAGCGTATCCGAACGTCACCATGGCCAGAAGCACAGCCAACGTCATGGCCACCAAGGGCTGACCCACGAAGTCGAAGAAGGTCCGGAGGGCTGGTGCCGTCTCCGGGTCCGGCCAAATAATTCCACCCACGGCCTTCAACAGCATGAGGACCACAGCGAAAATGATGGTCAGCAAAGTCACCAGGAACGAGGGCTGGCGTTTGACCGCGCTGAGGTCCACTGCATGCTGCGTGTCGATCCCGCCGGCCACGGCGGGCGCGTCGACGGGTACCCAGCGGGCAGCAAGCCTGGAGAACAGCGGGCCGCAGATAATCACCGTGGGAATGGCCACAAGAATGCCAAGTGCCAACGTTGTGCCAAGTTCGGCTTTGACTGCGCTGATCGCAATCAATGGCCCCGGGTGCGGCGGCACCAGCCCGTGAAGCACGGACAGGCCGGCCAGCGCCGGGATCGCGATGCGCATCAGCTTCATCTTGGAGCGCTGCGTTACCAGGACGATCACCGGAAGGAGCAGGACGAGCCCAATTTCGAAGAACATGGGCAGGCCGATGATCACGGCCACCAAGGTCATCATCCAGACGAGCTTGTTCCCGCTGGCCTTGGCCAACAGGGTATCCACCACCCGGTTTGCGCCACCGGAATCGGCCAGCAATTTACCAAGCATTGCCCCGAGCGCAATGAGTAAGCCGACTTCCTTAAGGACACCCCCCACACCGTCCTCGAAGTTGGAGATGACCTTGCCAAGCTCGACGCCGGACGCCAGGCCCACAAAGGCCGAGCCCAGAACCAGCGCCAGGAACGGGTGAAGTTTGAGCTTTGCGATCAGCACCACAATCAGTGCAATGCCCAGTGCAGCCACCACAAGGAGTTGCGTGTCGTGGGCCGTCCATTCCTGTATCTGCGTCGCTGTATCGAGGACTTTCACGAGGCGGTCGCTTCGGTACCGGCACCTACAGGCCGGAGACCGAGCCGTTCAATAACTTCGTCGGCTTCCTCTGCGGGGGACGCGGAAACACACAAGGAAATGTAGTTCTCGTCCCGGGTGGGTTCCTCAAGTGCGTCGAACTGCGATTCCAAGAGCGACGGCGGCATGAAGTGGCCATGCCTGGAGGCCAAGCGGTCGGAGATCTTGTCCTTGCTCCCCTGCAGGAAGACGAAAACAACGTTGTCGCCGCGGAGCACGTCGCGGTACTTCTTTTTGAGTGCCGAGCACGTAATGATTGCCGGTGTTCCGGCATCCGCGCGCTCACGGATCCAGTCCGAGATGATGCTCAGCCAGGGCCACCGGTCCTCATCGCTCAGAGCCAGCCCCGACTGCATCTTGGCCACGTTGGCCTCCGGGTGCAGGTCGTCGCCTTCGGCAAGATCCCATCCAAGCTTCCCGGCGAGAACGCCGGCCACCGTCGACTTGCCGGAACCGGAGACTCCCATAATCACCAGTACGGGTTGTTGCGCAGTCTTCGCCATCAAAGTCTGCCTTCCTCGAATAAATATGATTTAACCGAGATCAAGCATATGACACGGGTTACACCACAGCAACGTCAGAAGCCGGCGATCGTAGTGGAACCGTTGACTGGGACAACGTGGAAATACTCTGCGCTGGCTCCTTCGGGCAGCCCGGCCCGCTCGCCATTGCCGAGCATCATGGACCTCACCACACGCTCCATGCCCTCGATATCGGGGTGCTGGCTCGCATGAATCCTGATGGCGTCAAGCTTGGCGTCGACATGATCCGAAACATCCACAGAGTGGTTCTCCCTGGCCTCCGGGCTGGAGATGAACCACAGCCACGGTAGCTTGTAGGCCTTTAGTCCGGCCGCATCCAGTTCCGGGTAAGCGAACGGATTCTCCACTGCCGGATAGACTGCCCGGGTCACGGCTTCCCCCGCTGCAAGGTGGTCCGGGTGGCTCTTCTGGAGCCGGTCCCAGTTCCTTTCGGGGTGCATGGTCAACACGATGTCCGGCCGGACTTCCCGGATCAGCTTCACCACGCGCTTGATGACGTCATGTGTCGGCTCCAGATACCCGTCCCGTTCGTGAAGATAGTGGATATCCGTAACGCCCACCAGAGCAGCAGCACGCTTCTGCTCCTCAGCCCGCAGTTCGATGATCCGTTCGCGGTCCACGGGATCGAAGCCTCCGGCATCGCCGTCGGTCATGATGCAATAGCTGACCTCGACGCCGGCAGCCGTCCAGGCCGCGATGGTCCCGGCCGCGCCAAAATCGATATCGTCGGGATGGGCAGTAAAACAAAGCACCCGCTCAACGCGCTCCGTGGAGGCATCGAACGGGCTCTTTGCTGACGTGATGTCAGTGGTCAAAGGGATCAGCCTTTCCGCTTCTTGATCTCTGCGGTGGCCTGCGGAAGGACCTTGAAGAGGTCACCGATGATGCCGTAATCGGCAATCTCAAACACCGGCGATTCCGCGTCCTTGTTGATGGCCACAATGACCTTGGAAGTCTGCATTCCAGCTTTCTGCTGGATTGCACCTGAAATACCGGCTGAAATGTACAGCTGCGGAGACACCGTGACACCGGTCTGGCCAACCTGCGCATCATGGCCAATCCATCCCGCATCAGTAGCGGCGCGGGAAGCACCTACAGCAGCGCCAAGGGCGTCGGCAAGCTCTTCGAGCGGGCCGAAGTCACCATCTACGCCACGGCCGCCGGCAACCACGATCCTCGCTTCGCTCAGATCAGGCCGCCCGCTGACGGGCTTCTCGGTGCGGGCTGCGATGCGTGCGGAGTTCGCCAAGCCATGAGCGGGAACCTCAACAGTGGCAGTTGCCGGTGCAGCGGCGGCACCGGCAGGAACAGGTTCCACGTTGTTGGCCTTGACCGAAAGGACGGTCACAGGAGTAGTAGCTTTCGCCGTGGTGTTGTAAGAGCCCGCCAAGACGGACTTGTGCGCAGTGCCGTCAGCGTCAACACCCACGACGTCGGTAATGACGCCGGCACTGAGCTTAATGCCCAGCCTGCCCGCAATCTCCTTGCCCTCAGGCGAGTTGTCCACGAGGACTGCTGTGGCGCCGGATGCTGCTACAGCAGCGGCAAGGTAGGCGGCCTTCGGGCCCACCAAGTAGTTGTCGAGGTCGTCCACCGACGGCTGGTAAACCGTCGTGGCACCGTAGGCACCCAAAGTGGCGGCGACGTCGTCGTTCAACTCCCCGGTGAACGCGACGGCGGTCTCCCCCAGCGAGCGGGCGATGGTCAGGAGCTCCAGGCTGCTCTTCTTGAGAGCTGATCCCGGGTTGTCAATGAAAACAAGTGCATTTGCCATGGTTCGAGTCCCCTTTAGAGCAGCTTCTGTGCGGCTAGGAAGTCCACCAGCTTGATGCCGGCGTCGCCGTCGTCGGTAATGATGGTTCCTGCTGTCCGCGGCGGGCGGGCCTCTGCGGACTCCACCACTGTCCAGGAGCCAGCCGAGCCCACCTGTGAAGCGTCCACGCCAATGTCAGCAAGTGACAGGGAGGCGATCTTCTTCTTCTTGGCCGCCAGGATGCCCTTGAAGTTGGGGTAACGGGGCTCGTTGATCTGGTCCGTGACGGAAACAACGGCCGGGAGCTCCGCCTCAACGGTTTCCGAGAAGGCGCCGGCGTCACGGCGGGCGCTGACCCGGCCACCCGTAACCTCAAGGCTGGAAGCGAACGTGACCTGCGGGAACTGCAAGCGCTCGGCAAGTTGGGCCGGGATGAGCGAAGTCTCGCCATCGGTGGAAGCCATGCCCGTCAGGACCAGGTCCACCGGGCGGCCATCGGCCGAGATGTGGCGAATAGCAGCGGCAAGCGCCAGCGAAGTGGCAGCCGCATCCGAACCAGCCAAAGCGTCGTCGCTGAGGTGCACGCCGGAATACGCGCCAATCTGTAGGGACTTCTTCACAGCATTGACCGCACCGGACGGGCCCATGCTCAAAGCAATGACCTCATTCCCGGCCTTCGGTCCGCCGCGTTCCTCCGCCAATTGGAGCGCTGCCTCGAGGGCGTACTCGTCCAATTCAGACAAGATGCTCTCATCACGGTCGGTCGTGTTGCCAGGTCCGGTGATGTGCCGGTCAAACTGGGCGTCCGGGACGTGCTTGACCAGAACGACAATCTTCAATGTCTCTTCCACTGTCTTCGAAGCAGCCTTCCATGCTTGTGGACGGCCAAACGCAGCAGCGTGGCCGTGAATAACCCAGCGCGTGGGCTCGTCCTAGCTAAGCATATTGCCCGCAGAAAACCACTCCCAGCGTTAAGCCCTGTTTCAGCTACGCGCGATGCTCTTGTGCTGCAGCGTGCGGTGCCGGGACACCCACAAACGGCGGGCGGCACCGCCAAGGTGCCGTCCGCCGTCGTGGGTTGCTCCTGCCTCCCGCTGGGCCGCCTACTGCTGAGCGCTACTGCTGAGCGGCGTCGAGGGTGACCTCAACCTCTTGTGTCTGTCCCCCGCGCTGAATGGTTACCTTGACCTTGGCACCGGCAGGTTGCTCCCGAACCGCCGCAGTCAGCTGGTTGGGATCGCTCACGGCGTAGTCGCCGAACTTGGTCACCACATCGCCAACCTTGAGTCCTGCCTTCGCAGCAGCAGAACCCGAGGTCACCGACGCAACCTCAGCACCCACCGAGAAGCCTGAATCGCTGCCCGAGGACGACTTCGAACGAACTGACACACCGAACTGCCCGTGGCTGGCTTTACCGGTTTCGATGATCTCCTGCGCCACGCGCTTGGCGTGGTTGATGGGAACACTGAAACCGACGCCGATGTTACCGCTGGACGATTCGGACGTTCCACTGCCCGCCGAAGCGATGGCCACGTTGACGCCGATTACTTCACCCTTGCTGTTCACGAGCGCGCCCCCGGAGTTGCCGGGGTTGATGGCAGCATCAGTCTGGATGACGTTGATGGCAATCGAGCCCTCGTTGGCTGTGCTCTGGCTCTGGCCACCATTTGGCGGCGCGAACTGGAAGCCTTCGTCTCCGCCCTGGCTCTCATCCGGCGTGCCTTCCGGCACAGCAGAGGACGCCACGCTGATGGTTCGGTTGAGCGTGGACACGATGCCATCGGTCACCGTGCCGGTAAGACCCAACGGTGAACCGATGGCGACGGCGGTGTCCCCCACATTGATCTTGGAAGAGTCACCAAGCGTTGCCGGGACGAGGCCAGAGGCATCGCTTACCTTGATGACTGCAAGGTCGGACAAAGGGTCAGTGCCAACCACAGTGGCCTTGAGGACCTTGCCATCGCTGGTGCGGACCTCAATTGCGGCGTTTGCGGTGGCGCCATCGAGCGTGACGACGTGGGTGTTGGTGAGGATGTGGCCCTGGTCATCCAAAATGATGCCGGAACCAGTACCGCCCTCATTTCCGCTGGTCGCCTTGATGGTCACCACGCTGGGCGAAGCCTTGGCGGCCGCAGCGGTAATGACGTTGACGTCATCTTTGTTATTCACGATAACGGTGCTGGATTGTCCGCCGGTTGAAGCAGCCGGGGCGGGGTTATCCCACAGAGCGTTACTGCCCGCCACCACGCCGCCACCGATCAGACCCGCTGCCAGCATGCTAGCTACAAGGGTGCCGACGCCGAAAGCCGGCTTGCGCTTGGTGCTGACGGAAGAGTGCCCTGGGGTGTGCTGCATCCCTGGACTGTTGTGCCCCTGCTGTTCCTGGAAACCTTGCTGGTTGTGGAACTGGGAAGCGGCATTGTGTCCCGGATTCGAGCCCCCGTAGAACGGCTGGTGCTGCGGGTAGCTTGGGCGATGAGACGGGTCATGCTGCTGGTAAGACTGATTGTGCGGCTGCGGAGCGCCGTAGTACTGCGGCTGCTGCGGAGCGGCGGAAGGCTGGAAGGCAGGCAGCGGAGTAGTGGGCTGCGCCGGGTTTTCGGTCCCCGCCTCCTGCCGGGAAGTCCACGCGGGCTGCTGCGGAGTGGTGCCGGCATCGCCCTGCTCCCCCGTGCTGTCCCGCGGCTCCGACGGCTCGCGGTTCTCTGGTGCAGTGCCCTGCGCTGGGTTCTCCGTCATGGGTCTTCCTTTCATCCTCGTCTTCAACCACTATGTACCCAATAACTGGAACAAAAGCGGACGTTCGCTGGGAGCTTGCTGAAAGGAAGTCGTCGCTGGTAGCCGTCCCCTCAAGAAGACCCTCAACGGCTCACCAATCCAGCTCTCTCCTATATTTCGCTGGTGGCATATTCAACCCTGTGGACGGGTTCGGGGGTGCACCATAGAATCAAGAGGAATTGCCACAGCGACCTGCGGCTTTACACCATGCGTGGGGGCGCTGAGCATTCTGTGACGATTGGTACGCCTTGTTCCAGTCGCAGACGTGCTGAAGGGTTGCACATGCGGTCAATAGTTAAACGCGTACTCGCCGTAATCGGCCTGGCTGGAATGTTGGCCCTACCGGCCACTTCCGCTTGGGCTGCAGATCCGGTGACCATTCCGTCCGGCCAGAACATTGTGGATGACGCCAATCTTCTGGGTGGCCGTAAGGGCGAAGTTCAGGAAGCGATCCAAAAGACGCTCAAGGACCACAAATACAACTTGTATGTGGTCACTGTGGACTCCTTCACGAATCCCTCCGAACCCCCCGCCTGGGCGGAGGCCGTAGCCAAGAACAAGGGCATGGGTAAGGCAGACGCGATCCTGGCAATTGCCGCTTCCGGCCAGTACACCTTCGTACTGAATTCCGGAAGTTCCATCCGCTCCAAGCAGTCCGCCATTACGCAAAATGCCGTGACAGCCAATCTGGCAGGCGGCAAGAAAGACTTCGCACAGGCGGCCATCGACACAGCGGCTGCCATCGGGGACGCTGCCGGCGGCGGTAGCGGTACCGTTCCGAGCGGAAACGCAGGTGTCGGTGTCCTTGTCGGCGTAGGCGTCGTAGCGGCCGGCGGTGCAGGCACGTATCTGTACCTCCGTAACCGACGCAAGAAGGGCAGCACCAAGGCGGTCAGCGCCAGCTATGGACCACAAGGTGAACAGCTTGACCCCTTGGCGGGCCTGACCATTCCGGAACTGCGCCAGAAGAGCGGCTCACTGTTGATCGAGGCGGACGACGCCATCAAGTCCAGCGAGCAGGAACTGGGCTTCGCCCAGGCTCAGTATGGTGATTCCGCAATTGGTAACTTCACCAAAGCCCTGGAAGAAGCGAAGGGCCACATGACGGAGTCGTTCAAGCTGCAGCAGCAGCTGGATGACCACATTCCTGACACTGAAGAGCAGCAGCGTAGTTGGCTCGGCGAGATCATTCGCCGCTCAGAAGCCGCATTGGCTTCGCTGCGAGATCAGAAGGCTGACTTCGACTCTCTGCGCGAGCTTGAAAAGAACGCTCCTCAAGCCTTGGCAGCGGTAACGGCCGGAGCCAGGGAAGCCGACGCCAAGATCGCCAGCGCGGAACAGTCGCTTGAAGGTTTGCGCGCCAAATATGCCGAATCTGCTTTGACCCAGGTCTCCGACAACATCTTGCAGGCCAAGGAGCGGCTCGCGTTCGTACAGAACGCTGCAACTGCTGCCCAGGAGAAGCTGGCAAGCGGCGAAAACAGCCTCGCTGCTGTTGCGGTACGCGCCGCAGAAGAGAGCCTGCACCAAACCAACGTGTTGATCGATGCCATCTCCAAGACGGCCGGCAGCCTGGATGAGGCCCGGGCTTCCCTGGAAGGCGCTGTGGCAGAAACCAGCCAGGACCTCGCACAGGCGCGGGCAATGATCCAGTCCGGTGCACACCCTGAACTGGCCGGTCCAGTGGCCGGGGTGGAAGCGGCCTTGGCACAGGTAAAAACCGAAATTCAGGGCGGAAAGATCGACCCCATCGCGACGCTTAGCCGTTTGGAGTCTGCTCATCAGGCGCTCGATCAGTCCTTGTCCGGCGTCCGCGATCAGCAGGAGCAAGCCCGCCGGGCCCAGGCCTCGCTTCAGCAAACCATCATGGCGGCGCAGGCACAGATCAGCGCTACGTCCGACTACATCACTGCACGTCGCGGGGGCGTGGGCACAGAGGCCCGGACAAGGTTGGCCGAGGCCCAGCGCAACCTTGACTATGCACTCTCCATCTCACGCAATGATCCAGTCACCGCACTTACCTACGCCCAGCAGGCACACTCGCTCGCGGCGCAGGCTGCACAACTCGCCCAGTCGGACGTCGATCAGTTCGGTTACGCCGATCAGGGCTACGGCCGCGGTGGGATGTTCGGCGGAGGCGGCGGAGGCGGCGGCCTTGGCGGTGCCATCCTTGGCGGTATCCTCATCAACTCCATCCTGAACGGCGGCGGAGGCGGCTGGGGAGGCGGCAACGACGGCGGAGGCGGCGGCGGATTCTTCGGCGGCGACTCCGGCGGCGGAGGCGACTTCGGCGGCGGCGGCGACTTTGGCGGCGGAGACTCCGGCAGCTTCTAGCCAGACAAACTAGGCGGGGTCAACGCCCCGTATAGAAGCGGTACAACAACTGATCACTGATTTCCAGTGGCACCACTGAGCAGGACGAAAGGCAACACCATGGTTAAGCAGTCCATTTTCGGTCGGATCTCACAGCTCGCCAAGGCGAACATCAACGCCTTGCTGGACCAGGCTGAGGACCCGCAGAAGATGCTGGACCAGATGGTCCGCGACTACACGAACAACATTGCCGAGGCCGAATCAGCCGTGGCCCAGACCATCGGCAATCTCCGGATGCTGCAGGCGGACTACAACGAAGACGTCAAGAACGCACAGGACTGGGGCAATAAGGCTCTAGCAGCGTCCCGCAAGGCCGACGAGTACCGTGCCGCCGGTGATCCCGTAGACGCACAGAAGTTTGACAACCTTGCCAAGGTGGCAATCCAGCGCCAGATGACTGCCGAGTCCGAGGCAAAGGCAGCTGAGCCGAGCATCGCCTCCCAGACCGAAGTAGTGGACAAGCTCAAAACCGGGCTTGACCAGATGAAGAACAAGCTGAACCAGCTCACCGCCAAGCGCAACGAACTCGTGGCACGCTCTAAGACCGCCGCCGCACAATCCCAGGTGCACGACGCACTCAAGAGCATCGACATCATGGATCCCACCAGCGAGGTAGGTCGCTTCGAAGAGAAGATCCGTCGCGAAGAGGCCAAGGTCCTGGGCCAGCAGGAACTCGCCAGCTCCAGCCTTGACGCCCAGTTCAACCAGCTCGAAGACCTCGGAGAGCAGACTGAGATCGAAGCCCGCCTTGCGGCCCTGAAATCGGGCGGTGCCAAGCCCGCCATTGGCGCAGGCGCCCCCGCATCAACCGGAGCAACTGTGGACGAAGCCGACTTCGACAAACTCTAAGAAGAAGTTGGGCTCCAGCTACCGATCGGTCAAGCTGCCCAGAGACTGAAACCAGAACCGGGCCGGATCCTGAAGTGGATCCGGCCCGGTTTTTTCATGCACTACATCTGGTCCGTCAAGGGACTTGGCGTGTCTTGGCCGGGGCTGACGTCGGTTGCCACCTCGGCGCGGATTTCGAATCCCTTGGGATGAAAGTAGGTCACCGTACACTCCAGGACCTCCCCATGCGCGCCCAACGTCGTTCGTTCCAAGCGCGGGACCATAGGGAACCCACGGACGTTCAAAGCGTCTGCCAAATGCTCAGGCGGGGCATGCATGGTAACGGTAATTTCAGCCCGGTGGAGGGGCTTCAACGTTCTGTCCTGAATGACCTGATAAATGGAGTTCCGTTCGGCGTCCGCCAAGCTGATATGGCGCCCGATGTGGGAGGGAATGAAAATCTCCGCAATGGCATAAGGCCACCCAGCACTTGAGTAGGAACGCCGGATCACCAAAACCAGATTGTCGTCAGACACCAGTTTGGCTGGCACTGATTGGTCCTTCTCCATCCACTTATACTCGATGAGTCCCTTGACCGTCTTCATGCCGGCCGCCGTGAACGTCTCCATGAACGGCGCCAGGCGGTTCAGCATCTTGACGGGACGCTGGGCCATCACGAACGTTCCCTTGCCCTGCCTTCGAACCAACAAACCCTTCACAACCAGGGTTTCCAGCGCTTTCCGGACCGTGGTCCGGCTAATGCCGTAGGCGTCCATCAGAGTCTCTTCCGTGGGGATCCGTGATCCTGGCTCCAGCCGGCTGACGTGATCCGTCAAAACGTCAGCCACCTGCTGATACACGGCCACCGGGCCATCCCTCTGAAGAACTTCCCGCTGAAGGCCAAATCCATAGTCGTCGTTGACCATTGAGCGTCCCATCTATTTCATACCTCAGCGAATCCGGTTTGATGCTAGCACTCGCATCCCGACGAACAGTTAAACAAAAGATCCGGATCAGTAATAACTGATCCGGATCTTTTCTCCAGTTGCGGGGACAGGATTTGAACCTGTGACCTCTGGGTTATGAGCCCAGCGAGCTACCGAACTGCTCCACCCCGCGTCGCAAGAACAACTCTACCGCACCCCTTAGGGTGCTTCTGACCATATGGCCCCTAAGGTGCCGCAGATCACTCCCCCGCACCCTAAAGCCCCACACAATAGCTGCCGCAGCACCCCGGCCGTCGGGATGTGAGAGGGGATCCAGCCCAACCCGTCGGGATGTGAGAGGGGATCCAGCCCAACCCGTCGGGATGTGAGAGAGGATCCAGCCCAACCCGTCGGGATGTGAGAGAGGATCCAGCCCGACCCCCAGGGATGTGAGAGAGCGATGGGCCTGAGGGGGCGCCCATCGCGGGGGTGAGGGCACAACAAAAGGTCCGGATCAGTAATTACTGATCCGGACCTTTTCTCCAGTTGCGGGGACAGGATTTGAACCTGTGACCTCTGGGTTATGAGCCCAGCGAGCTACCGAACTGCTCCACCCCGCGTCGCAAGAACAACATTACCGGCCGGTGAATGAGAGACCAAATCCTGGCGACGTGATCTGCATCTCCCCCTACGCGAAAGGCCGGCACCCGCCCCCGAAGGGAACAGGCACCGGCCTTTCAGCTGCCTACAGGACTAGCTGCTCGGCGTAGGTGCGGGCGTCGCGCTGGGAGTAGCCCCCGGCGTCGCCGTTGGAGCTGGAGTGGCGTCCAAACGGGCCTGAGCGTCAATCGCCTTCTTTAGCGCGTCAGACAATTTGGTCTGCTGAGCACCGTAGCCGGCGAAGTCTCCCTTAGCCAATGCTGCCTGGCCGTCCTGGATGGCCTTGTTGGCCTCGTCCAGGGCCGCCTTGAGTTCTGCCTTGGCATCGGTGGGACCAGCCGGCGGCGTCGTAGTGCCGGGCGGCGCTGTCGGTGTCTGGCCATTGTTAGCGACATCCCCGGCAGAAGCGCCGGAGTCTCCGCCAAACAACTGGTTCAGTGCTTCGTCAAGGGTGGGCGCGAAGCCGATCTTGTCACCGAAGGCAACCAGCACACGCTGCAATGTGGGGTAGGACGTCTCGCCGGTGGACTTCAGGTAGACGGGTTGTACGTAGAGCAAACCGCCACCCACGGGAAGGGTCAACAGGTTGCCGTTAAGTACATCCGATGCACCCTGCCGCAGGAGGTTCAACGCCTGGGACACCGTGGGATCGGAGTTGAACTTGTTCTGGGCCTGGCCGGGACCGGGCACCTGGGTGTCGGTTGGCAACTCGAGGAGCCTTAGCTTTCCGTAGCTATCGGCTTTGACTCCCTTCTCGTTTCCGGCATCAGAGTCAGCTGCAAGGAATCCATACAAGATGTTCCTCGCACTGCCGTTGACAGTCTGCGGAATGAACGATGACGTCAGCTGGAAGGCCGGCTTCTCCTGGTCAGGCATCTGCAGGGACATGTAGAACGGCGGCTGCTTGACGGCCTCGGAAACGGTGGGATCGTTCGGCACGCTCCAAGCATCGTTGTTCTGATAGAAGCTGTCCGGATCCGTCACGTGGTAGCGGCCCAGAAGTTCACGCTGAACCTTGAAGAGATCTTCGGGGTAGCGAACGTGGCTCATGAGGTCGCCGGACATTTCCGAGTACGGCTTAATGACTGTGGGAAAGACCTTCTGCCAAGCCTTCAGGATGGGGTCCTGATCATCCCACGCATAGAGGTTCACCGAACCGTCGTACGCATCCACGGTGGCCTTGACCGAGTTCCGGATGTAGTTCACCGAGCTGTTCGGCAAGGCTACTGTGCGCCCTGCGCTGGTTTGGGAATCGGCCGTGGCGTTCTGCAATTGTTGGGGCTGTGAGTACGGGAAGTACTGGCTGGTGGTGTAACCATCCACAATCCACTTGACGCGGCCGTCCACCACCGCCGGGTAGGCGTTGCCGTCCACGGTCAGGTACGGGGCGAGCTTCTCAACGCGTTCGCGCGGATTGCGTTCGTAGAGGATCTGGGATTCCGCGTTCACACCGTCCGAGAGCAGGAGGTCGGAAGATTGGAACTTGATGGAGTAGAGAATCCTGTTCAGCCAGTTGCCTACGTTCGGTCCACCGTTACCGCTGAAGGTGTACTGGGTCTCCCCGCCGCCTTCGCGGCCCGCCGGCCGGTCCTGCTCGCGGTTGGGGGCACCATCCGGCGCTCCCACAATGGAGTATTCAGGTGAGTTCTCACCGAAGTAGATGCGGGGCTCGTAAGAAGTATCGTTACCGAGAACGCCAGTGGACGGAATCCCCGACTGCAGGAACTCCGGCTTGCCATCGGCGGTGAACTTGTTGCCCTTGGCTGCCACCACACCGTAGCCGTGGGTGTAGACGATGTGCCTGTTGACCCACGTCTGCTGGTTGGCGCTGAGGCCGTCCGGGTTCAGTTCACGAACCGCAATAACGGTGTCCTGGACCTTACCGTCAACCATGTATCGGTCAACATTCAGGGTCTGCGGGAACTGGTAGTACGGACGATACTGCTCCAGCTGAGCGAATGCGGAGGAAATCAGGTTCGGGTCAAGGAGACGGATGTTGGCAGTGGTTTGGGCATCCGCGGCCAAGGCACCGGTGGTGGCGGTGGTAGTGGCGTTATAGGCGGAGACATCGATCTTGTCCAGACCATAAGCAGCGCGCGTCATCTTGATATTTCGATCAATGAACTCCTTTTCCAAGGTGTTCTCCGACGGACGTACCTGGAACTGCTGGATAACCCACGGGTAAACGCCACCGGCCAGTATGGCCGTGATAACCAACATCGCAGTACCGATGACTGGCAGGCGCCAGCGACCAATGATTGCAGCAATGATAAACAGGATGGCAACGAGGCCCGCGGCCACGGCAAGGATCGCCTTGGTAGGTACAACAGCATTAACATCCGTGTAGAGGGCCCCGGCCCAGCGGCCTGAGTTGCTCTGGACAGTCGTGTACCTGTCAAGCCAGAAGTTGATACCAAGCAGGACAAGGAAGAGAGCGCCCGTGACGGCGATGTGAATCTGCGCTGCACGGCTGGTGAAGATACCGCGTTCCATGAGGCGGATGCTGCCGTAAAGGTAATGGGTCAGGATGCCTGCGATGCCGGCGACAACCGCGATGCTGATCAGGAATCCTGTGACAAAACCGAGGAACGGCAGCGTCATCAGGTAGAAGCTGATGTCCATGTTGAACAACGGGTCGTTCTGACCGAAAGGTTCCTGGTTGAAGAACAACAGGGCCTTCTGCCATTGGCTAGCGGCCGCACTGCCGGCAAAGAGCCCGAACAGGATAGGGAGGCCGATCATGACAACCCGGCGAACAGGCTCGAGCTGCGCCTGGTAGCGGTTGAGGTTGTCCCGGGCCTCAGCATCCGGAGCATAGACGGGCCTGGAACGGTAGGCAATCCTGATGGCAAAGAAAACAGCGGCAAACATCATGGCGAAGCCAATGATGAATGTGATGATCCTGGCGAGGTTTTCGCGGAGATAAACTTCGAAGAAGCCAAGCTGCTGGTACCAGAGGACGTCAGTCCACACATTGGCGAAGAAAATGAACCCGACGACGGCCACGGCCACGACAATGAGCGTCGGCGTCAGGGCACCTCGTCTCAGCGGTGATCTTCCGGGCGGGTTGGAGCTGGCGGGACGGGACAAACTCTGTACCTCATTGGTGTCAGTGAACAGTCGGTGTGCGCGTGCTGACAATCTCTACCGCTGGGAGGTGGCAGAGGCCGTCATCTATGCCACGAGTGGCAGTGGAGCTAAGTTCCACCGTCAGTCTAGTTGTTTGTGCAGGTGGGGAGGCTCCCCGTGTCCTGGCCGGCTCCGAGGCGCTCCACGGCGGAGGTGGCGTCTGCAAGGGTTTCCACTTTTACAACCTGAAGCCCGTCCGGTACGTGGCCAACCACATCGGCGCAATTGGACGCCGGAGCGAGGAACATGGTTGCGCCTTTTTGGCGGGCACCGATCATCTTCTGGGCAATGCCACCGATAGGTCCCACCGCACCATCGGCTGTGATGGTTCCCGTGCCAGCGACGTGTTTGCCGCCCGTGAGATCCCCCGGCGTGAGGTTGTCCACTATTCCCAGAGCAAACATCAAACCTGCGCTGGGTCCGCCGACGTTGTCCAGGGAAATGCTGACATCGAACGGGAAGGTGAAGTCGCTGGCGAGCAGCACACCCAGAACGTAACGGTCAGCCTGGTTCCTGGTAGGAGTTATGGTTTCCGAAACTGCCATACCCTTCCGGTCCAGGCCCACAACGACCGGCGATCCTGCACCTGCGGCCAGTTCTGCTTGGACCACGCTCATGGACGTAATCGCTTTGCCATTGATGGAAACAAGCCGATCCCCTTCCTGGATCTTTCCAGCTGACGGCGAAGGATCAGACAGTCCCGCGACGTTGAGCCGTTGCTCAAACGGGATTTCGAGTTCACGCAATGCTGCGGCCACTGCGTTCTCCTGCGATGTTTCCATCGCAATTTCGCCTTGCTGCACCGTCTGTTCGGCCGTGGTGCCCTTGGGATAGATGAGTTCCTCCGGATATATGGCTTTGGAGGGATCCACCCAGGCCCGGAAGACATCGAAGATGGTTGCCGGGGTTTTCGGACCTCCTGTCATGACAACAGTGGTCAGGTCAAGGTTGCCATTCGCCGGAAAGGACTCGCGACCGGAAATACTGATCACAGGTTTGTCGCCGTCCTTGCCCAGAGTATTGAAAGTGGGACCGGCTGACTCAATGACATACGGGACAGGCAACGCTGCCGCACCGATGCCAAGCCCCAGCGCGACAAGCCCGGAGATCACCATGATCATGTACCGGCCATCCCGGGGAGGCGACGTAGGCACGGAGGTGGAATCGGCGTCGGGCGTCTGACGCGGGTCCAATGAGCCCTCGGGGCTGGGCGAAGTAAGCATTGAGGCCTCTCTATGCCGGCATTGCGTGACCGGATCCATGGTTCCTGCCGCCAAGGGCGGCGGCGGCACATACCAAACATCAACACTACGCGGTCTGACGTTGCAGGGCTGCTTTGCCTACAGCGAACGGGACCTCCTCCGGGCAGACAGCCTTCCGGCCGCGCGGTACGGTGAAAGAGATCACCAGCCAGTTCGACGATCGGCGGCACCATGACTTCCAACCCCAATAATCCGTCCAACGACGACGAAACCCCCAAGGATCCGCTGGCAGAAATGCTCCAGAACCTGATGGGTGGCCAGGGCATGGGCAACATCGATCCCGCTGAGCTGGCTAAGGCCGCTGGCTTGCCCAACGATCCCCACCTCCTACAGCAGATGTTCGCCCAGGTCCAGGCAATGATGAGCTCCACCTCCGATGGCCCCGTGAACTGGCAACTCGCCCACGAAAATGCACGCCGCGTGGCCGCCGCCGGTAGCGATCCCTCGGTCAACTCCCAACAGGCCAGAGAGATTGACGAAGCCCTCAGGCTTGCAGAGCTTTGGCTGGACCCCGTTACTGATCTCTCGGCAACCGGCCTGATCGGGCGGGCCTGGTCAAGGGCCGAATGGGTTGAAGCGACCCTGGGCACATGGAAGCGCCTGACAGAGCCGGTGGCCAACAGCATCGCCAACGCCCTTTCCAGTGCACTCACTCAACAAATGCCCGAAGAGATGAAGTCCATGATGGGCGGTGCCTCATCCATGCTGCAGAACATGGGCGGAGCCATTTTCGGAATGCAACTGGGACAAGCAATCGGCGCACTTTCGGCGGAAGTTGTCAGTTCCACTGACATTGGGGTCCCCTTGGCAGACCTCGAAATGGCCCTGTTGCCTGCCAACGTCGCAAAATTCGGGGAAGGACTGAGCCTTCCGGAGAACGACGTCCGACTTTTCCTTGCCGTACGCGAGGCCGCCCACGCACGCTTGTTCGTCCAGGTTCCTTGGTTGCGAGGTCACTTGCTTGGAGCCATCGAGGCCTACGCCCGCGGTATTCACATAGATATGTCCCGCATCGAAGACCTCGCCCGGGACCTTGACCCGAGCAACCCCGAAGGAATTCAGGAAGCTCTGTCCCAGGGAGTCTTCACACCTGAACGCACGCCGGTCCAAACGGCCGCACTGGAGAAGCTGGAAACAGCGCTTGCCCTGGTGGAAGGCTGGGTGGACGAGCTCACAGCGGAAGCCACTGACAAGGTACTGCCGTCCGCTACTGCACTGCGCGAAACGGTGCGGCGCCGCCGCGCCACCGGCGGACCGGCCGAGCACGCGTTCTCGTCCCTCGTCGGTTTGGAACTTCGGCCCCGCAGGCTCCGTGAAGCGGCAACGCTGTGGGCGACCTTGAAGGAAGAGCGAGGCATCGCCGGCCGTGACGCGATCTGGCACCACCCGGATCTCCTGCCCACCGGCGAGGACCTCGACGACCCGAAGGGGTTCTCCGAACGTAGGCGCCTTGCCGAGGCAAGTGACAGCGAAGTTGATGACGCTCTGCAGAAGCTTTTGAGCGGCGGCTACGAAACCTCCGACGCCGATCAAGCTGAAGCTTCAGACTCAAAGGGCACTGCCACGGAGACCGGGTCCGGCCAAGAGCCGGAATCGGATGACTCCGACCCCGAGGCACCCACCAAGTAGGCTCCACTCTTGGAAACAAAAAGTGCAACGGCCGCCATATCCATGGCGCCCGTTGCTCGGTTAAGGCACCGTCATCG